>JAGIBK010000005.1:300000-459146 GCA_017744355.1 bacterium
CCTGTCATCCAGCGACGGCAACGTACGCCTGCCTGTGCCGGATAGGGACCTGGGGGAAGCCGAGGCGTTCTCGCTCGAGGATCTACCCCAGGGGGATGCGGTCGTGAGGCTGGACCTCTACCGAGGAACCGAGATCGTCGGCACCGGGGAGGCCCTGGTGCCGCTCATCCGGGGATACCGCTCGGCCGCTTTCATTCAGATTTACCTGGACAGCCGCGGCAAGACCGATATGAAGCCCCTGGCACCCTTGCCGGGCGCCACCGTCAGGCCCGAGAACCCGCCGTCGGATCTCTACCCGCCTGCTTAGCCGTCAGCCGCCCCGCTCCGAAGAGCGGGGCGGCGTCGTTCATGCGACCCACTCGTTGCGATCGCCGTCCGAGGCGTTGCGCTTGGGTTTGGTCCCGCGCAGGACGGCGTGGATGTCGGGCTCGTAGAGCACTTCGTGGTCCAAGAGCCCCTGAGCGAGTCGCTCCAGGTCCTCGCGCCGCTCGATGAGCACCTCGCGGGCTTGCTCGTAGGCCTCGCGCAAGACCTGCTCGACGGCCAGATCCAGCCGCTCGCGGGTGGCCTCGGAGCAGGTCAGCTCCTTGTAGTTGATGGGGGATCCCCCGAGCATCCCCAGCTCCCAGACCAGGAGCTCGGCGATCTTGGTGGCGCGCTTGAGGTCCGAGTGGGCGCCGCTCGTCACCTCACCGAAGACCATCTCTTCGGCGACGCGGCCGCCCATGAGGACGGCGAGCTCCGAGCAGTACTCTTCGCGGGTGATCAGGTGCCGGTCCTCGCGCTCCACCGACCAGGTGTAGCCCAGGGCGTGGCGGCCGGTGGGGATGATTGAGGCCTTGTGCAGGCGCTTGTGCGGCTGGGTGCGCAGGCTGACCACCGCATGGCCCGCCTCGTGGTAAGCGACCACCCGGCGCTCGTGAGGATTGAGCGGGTGCGAGGCGTTCTCGAGCCCGATCCCCAGGCGCTCCATGGCCTTCGAGAAGTCCTCGTGGCGTACCTGCGAGCGTCGCTCGCGCACCGCGAGGATCGAGGCCTCGTTGACCACCGAAGCCAGATCCGCCCCGCTCATGTTGGTGGCGGCCCGCGCCAGCGCCCGCAAATCCACGCTGCGGTCGAGCTGCACCTTGCGGGAGTAGTGGGCCAGGAGCGCCTCGCGCCCCTTGAGGTCGGGCAGTCCCACGTGGATCTTGCGGTCGAAGCGTCCGGGCCTGAGAAGGGCCGTATCGAGCGACTCCTCGTAGTTGGTCGCCCCGATGGTGATCACGTTGCTGTCGCGGCCGAAACCGTCCAGCTCGACCAGGAACTGGTTGAGGGTGTTGTTGCCCTCTTGGCCGCCGAACTGGTTGCTGCTGCGCGAGCGCCCCAACGCGTCGATCTCGTCGATGAACACGATGGCCGCAGGGTGCTTGCGGGCCTTCTTGTAGAGGGAGCGGATCCGGCTTGCGCCCACCCCCACGAAGACCTCGACGAAGTCCGCACCCGAAAGAGAGTAGAATGGGACTCCGGCCTCGTTGGCGATGGCCTTGGCCAGAAGGGTCTTGCCGGTACCGGGCGGCCCGACCAGGAGGATCCCCTTGGGAATCTTGGCGCCGATCCGCTCGAAGGTCTGGGCGTTCTTGAGGAAGTCGACGACCTCCTGGGCCTCGCGCTTGGCTTCGTCGATGCCGAGCACGTCCTTGAAGCGCACGTCATTGTTGGTCTCGCGGCTTGGGTCGAATTTGGCGCGGTTGAACATCCCCCCCATCACCCGCGCGTACACCAGGCAGAAGACCACGGCGTAGAGCACGATCATGACGAAGGTGAGGGCGAGTTGGATGAGGATTTCGAGCATGCGGCACCTCCTCGACTGGGGCCCCGGGATCGTAGCATTCAAGGAAGCGTTAGCCGTTCTCCCGGGGCGCCAAAAACCCTCCCCAGATCTGACCATCGAGGAAGGAGGGGATCCGGCGAGAATCGGGTATAGAGGGAAGAACCCACCGTCGGGTCCTTGCCGCGAGGGGGCGGCCACCATGGGACAAGAAGCGCTCCAGCCTGATCGGCTGTGCGAGAGTCATATCGACTTGCACGACCGGCAGCACTTCGAGATTGCCTTCACCTACGACGCCTCGCCGGTCCTGGTGCGTCCGGACGGCCGGGTGCGCTTCCGCGTGGACGCCTACTTCTTCCTGCCGCCCAGCCTGGGGGTTTCCGCCCTCTCCTACGGCAAGGACGACTTCTTCGACGACGTCCTGAGCTACCTGCGCTTCAAGACGCCCGACCTCAGCAGCGAGGCCCTGGCCGATCCCCTCAACGCCCTCTCGCCCCTCAACGTCCTGAGCTTCAACCTCAAGCAGCTGGTGGAGCTGCCCACCCCCGACCCTGAGCTCGAGACCTCGACCATCCACGAGGCCAAGCTTTTGGGCTGCATCCTGATCGCCAACTGGCGCGAGCTGCGCAAGCAGGCCCGAACCCTCGTCAAGACCCTGTCGCGCTTCGCCCGGCCGACTCCGGGCTTCGCCGAGGCGATCGCCGATCTGCGGCTGCGGCTCGAGGCCGAGCATGCCCTCTTGATGCGCTTTCGGAGCCTGCGCCGCGCCTACACCGACAATCAGGCGAGCCTTCCGCCCGAGCTCCTCGACACCCTGCGGGTGGTAGACGAGTACCTGACCTATCGCTTCGACGAGAACCTCGGCAAGCTCCACCAGGTCTTCGCCTCGCTCGGCGAGGCGGCCGCCGAGCTCGAGGAGCGCTTGCGCTGGCTCGGCGCCTACGAAGCCCTGTACCGGCAAGAGGAAGGCTTCATCTGCCTGACCAACTCGGATCCCCAGTCCTTCGAGCGTTACACCTACCGGACCGGTGCCCTCAAGAAGCACCTGGCGCAGGTGCTCTTCTTGGACGTGCGGACCGTGCGCGAGGTGCGCCGCTTCCGGGGGCTGGTGGCGGCCTTGGGGGCAGGCCTTGCCGCCTTCTGGAGCACCCTCGGCGATCGCAACATCAACGTGCAATTGCACGGGATCTCGACCACGCTACTTATCTTGATCGTGGTCACGGTCTATATCCTCAAGGACCGCATCAAGGACTTCTTCAAGGAGTACGTGGCCACCCAGGTCCAGCGCCTGTTGCCGGACCAGCGCATGACGATCACCGACCCCATGACGCGCCAGCGCATCGGGTCGTGCCGTCAGACGGTCCGCTACGAGCGCAAGCGTCGGCTTGCTGCCGACATCCGGCGCGTGCGGGAGTTCACCCACACCATCGACCTGGACGAGGCCCGCGAAGAGGAGGTCCTCTCGTACCGGCACGACATGACCCTCGAGGCCCGGCGGATCCACGCGACCCACGCACGACGGATGCACGTCAAGCACATCCTGCGCTACTCGGTGGCCAACCTCTTGCGCCGGTTGTCGGACCCCAACGTCGAGGTCTCGCGCTTCAACCCGCGCACCGGCCGCTTCGAGGTCGTCCTCGCCCCCAAGGTCTATCACCTCAACGTGGTCTTCAGGGTCTCCGCCATCGGGCCGGACGGTCGAGCGGCGGATCCGGTCTACCATCGCCTGCGGCTCATCCTCAACAAGGACGGGATCGACCGGGTCGAGAAGGTCGTCCACAACAAGCGCATGCGCGAGATCGGCCAGGATCACCAGCCGGAGATCCTGGAGCGCACCGACGATCCGCTGCTGAACGAGGCCGAGGATTTGTCGCCAAGCTAGCCGCAGGCGCTGAGCGAGTGGCGGGCGACCGGCGCTTTCAAGGCCTGTGCCGCTAAGGCACAATAGGGCGTGCCCGGTGATTCGGAGGCGCCATGCGCGTACAGTCCCGCATCCTCCTCGGCTACAGCCCGGTGCTCGCCATCCTCGCGGCGCTCCTGACGCTTGCGATCGCCACGAGCACCCTCTCGGCCCGTGCCTCCGACCGAGCGTTCGACAAGACCCTACCCGCCATCGTTGCGGGCGAGGAGCTGCTGTCGCTGGCGCGTAACCTGGAGGCCCTGGAGTACGTCTACTTCCTCGAGGTCGAGGCCCCGGCTCAGGGTGCGCGCGCCATGGCCGAATTCGATCGGGCGAGCCAGGAGTTCGAGGGCTATTACCAAAGCGCCGAGGCCGTCGCGGACACCCCCGTCGAGCGCCGCTACCTCGCCGATATCGACCAGGCGTACAAGACCTTCATCACGATTGATCGGCAGATCCGCGAGCGCCTCGCCAAGGGCCAGGTCGCGGCGGCCTATCGGCTGAACGCCACCGAGTCCCTGGTAGCCTACGAACGCTTCTCGCGCTCGGCGAGCGCCCTGGTGGCCTACAACCGCGAGCAGCTTGTCACGGCGCGGTCCGCCATCGCCCACCGCCGAAACACGATGCTGGCGCTCTTGGCAGGGGCGGGGGTCCTCGCGTTGCTGCTCGGACTCTGGGTCGGCGTGCGGCTCGCGCGGATCCTCGCGCGCCCGCTGGCCGAGCTTGAACAGGGGGCCGAGCAGATCGCAAAGGGCACCTTCAAGCTGCCGCCGCCTAGCCGCGAGGTGGCCGGCATCGCCGAGATCCGGGGGCTGTACGATGCGCTGGCCTGGATGGTGCGATCGCTGGAGGGACTCGCCCGCGACCTGCGCGAGGCCAATGCGAGCCTCGAGCGTAAGGTCGCCTCACGCACCGCCGCCTTGGAGGAGACCAAGCGCGCGCTCGAGGCCACCGTCGCGGAGTTGCGATCGCTCGATAAGCTCAAGAGCGACTTTCTCTCGGTGGTCAGTCACGAGCTGTTGACCCCCATCAACTTCGTGACCGGCTACGGCTCGACCTTGAGCGAGGGCCTGCTCGGTGAGTTGAGCGACGTGCAGCGCGAGGCCGTGGACAAGATGCTCGAAGGGGCCTCGCGCCTGACGCGGATCGTGCGGAACCTGCTCGACTACACCCGCATGGAGGCAGGTGAGTTGAGCGTCCGCTCCCAGCCCGTCGACGTCGCCGAGCTCCTGCACGAGACGTATGCCGAGTTCGCGCCGCTGTTCGCGCGCAAGGACCTCGCCCTCTCGCTGTCGCTGCCACCCGAGCTACCGCTCGCCTGGGGGGATCCCGCCCGCATCCACCAGGTGCTGGGCGAGCTGCTCGACAACGCCGCCAAGTTCACCGGGAGCGGCGGCAGCGTGGGGATAGAGGCGCAGTGCGCCGCGGACGCCGTGGAGATCACGGTACAGGATACCGGCGTCGGCATCGCGCCGGACGTGCTCCCGCACGTCTTCGAGCGCTTCTACCAGGGGGATTCGACCAGCACCCGCGCCTACGGCGGGACCGGGATCGGCCTGACGCTTTCCAAGCGGCTCGCCGAGGAGATGGGCGGCGCGCTTGCGATCGCAAGCGTCCTCGGCGAGGGGACCCGGGCGGTGCTCAGGCTGCGCCGTTCTACTCCTCTTGGCTGATCTGGATCGCGCGGGAGCGCGCGGCCTCGACCTTGGGCAGGCGCAGGCTCAGGATGCCCTCCTTGAGGTTCGCCTTGATCCGCTCGTGGTTGGTGTTGGGCGGCAGGCGGAAGGTCCGCTGGAAGGAGCCGTAGGTGCGCTCGATGCGGTGGGCCTTGGCGCCTTCGGGCTCCATGTAGGGGCGATCGCCCGCGAGCGTCAGCTCGTCGCCGTCGAGGTGGATTCGGATGTCCTCCTGCTTGAGGCCCGCAAGCTCGACCAAGAACACCCACTCGGTCTCGGTCTCGAACACGTCCACGGCGGGAGACCAGTTGCCGGCGGGGATCGCGGTGGGGCCCAGCGCCTGCTGGAACTCGGCGCGCAGGTCCTCAAGGGTGCGCAGGAGCGCCGGGGAGATGTTCTGCCAGCGGTTGAACCGATCCATGTCCGTACCTCCGTCTATGAGCGTGGTTCTATCAAGTCAGTTTAGCAAGCAAAGCCGGTTTCCCGCAATGGCCGGGGCTTTGGTATCATGACCCAATCGCCTGGCCGTTTGTGCCAGTTCCTAGCACGAGTTGAGGAGCCCATGTCGAAGTACGAACCGTCCGTCATCGAACCCAAGTGGCAGGCCTACTGGGATGCCCACAAGACCTTCAAGGCCACCCTGGACACGTCCAAGCCCAAGTACTACGTCCTCGACATGTTCCCCTACCCCTCGGGCTCGGGCCTCCACGTGGGCCACCCCGAAGGCTACACGGCCACCGACATCGTGTCGCGCTACAAGCGCATGAAGGGCTTCAACGTCCTGCACCCCATGGGCTGGGATGCCTTCGGCCTGCCCGCCGAGCAGCACGCCCTCGACACCGGCGAGCACCCCCGCGAGATCACCAAGCGCAACATCGCGAACTTCAAGCGCCAGATCAAGAGCCTCGGCTTCTCCTACGACTGGGACCGCGAGCTCAGCACCACCGATGAGGACTACTACCGCTGGACCCAGTGGATCTTCCTCCAGCTCTACAAGAAGGGCCTCGCCTACGTGGCCGAGGTGCCCGTCAACTGGTGCCCCGCCCTCGGCACGGTCCTGGCCAACGAAGAGGTCATCGACGGCAAGAGCGAGCGCGGCGGCCACCCGGTCATCCGCAAGCCCATGCGCCAGTGGATGCTCAAGATCACGGCCTACGCCGACCGCCTGATCGAGGACCTGGCCGAGCTCGACTGGCCCGAGAGCGTCCTCGAGATGCAGCGCCACTGGATCGGCCGCTCCGAGGGCGCTGAGATCGACTTCAAGGTGAAGGGCACCGCCCACGCTTTCACTGTCTTCACCAGCCGTCCCGACACCCTCTTCGGCGCGACCTACTGCGTGCTCGCCCCCGAGCACCCCTTGGTCGATCAGATCGCGACGGCCGCTCAGTTCGACGCAGTGCAGGCCTACAAAGAGCAGGCCGCGCGCAAGAGCGACCTGGACCGCACGGATCTCGCCAAGGAGAAGACCGGCGTCTTCACCGGCGCCTATGCCGTCAACCCGGTCAACGGCGAAGAAGTCCCGGTCTGGATCGCGGACTACGTGCTTGCGACCTATGGCACCGGCGCCATCATGGCGGTGCCTGGCCACGACCAGCGCGACTACGAGTTCGCCAAGGCCATGGGTCTTTCCATCCGCGAGGTGATCCAGGGCGGCAACCTTGAAGAGGCCGCCTACGCGGGCGACGGCCCCCACGTCAACTCGGGCTTCCTCGATGGGCTCGGCCTCGAAGAGGCCAAGGCCAAGATGAACGCCTGGCTCGAAGAGAAGGGCGTCGGCACCAAGAAGATCAACTACCGCCTGCGCGACTGGCTCTTCAGCCGTCAGCGCTACTGGGGCGAGCCCATCCCGGTGGTCCACCACATCGACGGCTCCATCCAGCCCCTCGACGAGGCCATGCTGCCTTTGGTCCTGCCCGAGACCGACGAGATCAAGCCCAGCGGCACCGGCGAGAGCCCCTTGGCGAACATCAAGGACTGGGTGAACATCACCCTGCCCTCGGGTGCCGAGGTGCGCCGCGAGACCAACACCATGCCCCAGTGGGCCGGCTCCTGCTGGTACTACCTGCGGTTCATGGACCCCAAGAACCCGGATGCGCCCGTCTCCAAGGAGGCAGAGCAGTACTGGGGCCCGGTGGACCTCTACATCGGTGGCGCCGAGCACGCGGTGCTGCACCTCCTGTACGCGCGCTTCTGGCACAAGGTCCTGTACGACCTGGGCGTCGTCTCGACCAAGGAGCCCTTCAAGAAGCTCTTCAACCAGGGCATGATCCTGGGCGAGAACAACGAGAAGATGTCCAAGTCGCGCGGCAACGTCGTCAACCCCGACGACGTGGTCAATGAGTACGGCGCCGACACCCTGCGCCTGTACGAGATGTTCATGGGGCCGCTCGAGGCCGCCAAGCCCTGGAACACCCAGAACGTGGAAGGCTCCTTCCGCTTCCTGGCGCGCCTCTACCGCCTGGTCGTGGCCGAGGACGGCCTCAACCCCGCCATCAAGGACGTGCCGGCGACCGAAGCCATGGAGCTCAACCGCACGCTGCACAAGACCATCAAGAAGGTGGGCGCCGACATCGAGGGCCTGCGCTTCAACACGGCCATCAGCGCCCTGATGATCCTGGTCAACGAGGCCTACAAGGCCGAGACCCTGCCCAAGAGCATCGTGGAGTCCCTGGTCCTGATGGTCGCGCCCTTCGCGCCCCACCTGGCCGAGGAGCTCTGGAGCCGCCTGGGCCACGCCGAGACCCTGGCTTACGCGCCCTTCCCCGCCTACGACGAGGCCATGACGGTCGAGGCCGAGGTGGAGCTCGCCATCCAGATCAACGGCAAGATCAAGGGCAAGGTGGTGGTCGCCGCTGACGCGGACCAGGCCGCCATCCTGAGCCAGGCCAAGGTGGTCGAGGGCATCCCCGAGCAGCTCGACGGCAAGACGATCGTCAAGGAGATCGTGGTGCCGGGCCGCCTGGTGAACCTGGTGGTCAAGTAATCCAGGGTCCATCTCCTCTCGCCCCGGGAAGCGCAAGCTTCCCGGGGCTTTGCTTTGGGGCAATAGGCCTTCGTTTGTCATCGTCTGAAAGTGCCAACGCGGCGCCCTCGCTCCACAATCGGGGGTTGATCGCCGGCTCGCATGCCGCCCGGTCGAGCGAGAGGATTGAGGACGATGCGCAAGATATTGGTTGCCGTGCTGTTGAGCTTGACGCTGGTGGGCTGTCGCATGCCGTCGCTCTTCGCGACGAGCCCCGGCGCCTACTTCGGCGCCGCTTCGGATGCCGGCGGGGCGCGGGTGCAGGAAGCCCCCCCGCTGAGCGGTCGGGTGCTCATCCCGCGGCGGGTACAGGCGACCATCAAGGACGACGTGGCGGTGGCTGCGACCGTGTCCTTGATCAACACGGGCAGCAATCGGACCGAGGCGACGGGCGTGACCGATGACCACGGCGTCTTCACCCTGACCCTGCCCAAGAACTATCGCCCCGATCCCAAGAGCACCTACTACCTGGAGGCGGTGAAGGGCCTGCACGAGAACAGGCCGGGCCACGCCGTGGCGCGGGTGCGGACCATCGTCAAGTTCCTGAACGGCTGGGTGTCGCTGACCAACACGACGCCAAACCAGGGCATCAACATCACCTCGCTGACCACGGCGGTGGCGATCGGGGCGGGCCTGCGCAAGGGCACGGCCTCGAAAGTGGACTTCGACGCCCTGATCGGCAAGATCGCAGGCGGCGTCTACACCCCGGTGACGAACCTCTCCCTTGCCGAGGTGACCGCCCTGACGTCGTTGGTCACTTCGAAGCTCGCGGACGATCGGGATCCGGTGGGGGCCATCACCCTCGACACGGGCACCAACGGCTTCGAACTCGCCTCCCCCGAATCTCCTCAGGTGAGCACCGCGAGCGTGGCGGTGGCGCAGGTGGGCGGGACGCTCACCCTGACGGGCTCGGGCTTCAGCACGACGCCCGCGAACAACGTGGTCACCATCAACGGGACGCCCGTGACGGTGCTGTCGGCCACCATGACCAGCCTCACGATTCAGATTCCCGAGGGGGCCACCTCGGGCCAGATCACGGTCCAGGTGGGCGGCCTCATCATCCTGGGACCCGTGTTGTCGGTGGCGGTGGAGGTCGAGACGTTCAGCGCGCCGTCGGGTGCTTCCGGCACGACGCTCACCCTCACGGGCTCGGGCTTCGACCCGTCGGATCTCGCCAACAACGTGGTGGTCTTTAGCGGCGGGGCGACCGCGAGCGTCACGGCCGCCACCGCGACGAGCCTCACGGTGACGGTGCCCTCGGGGGCGGTGAGCGGGCCGGTGAGCATCAACGTGCTCGGGAGTCAGACCACCAGCGAGATCACGTTCATCGTCCCGGTGGTGATCTCGGACTTCAGCCCTGCGGGCGGCGTTGCGGGCACGTCGGTGACCCTCTCGGGCACGGGCTTCTCCACCACGCTTGCAAGCAACTCGGTGAAGGTGAACGGCGTCGCGGCGACTCTGACCCAGGCGAGCGCGACCAGCCTTCGCTTCACGGTGCCGCTTGGCGCGACCACCGGCCCCATCGCCGTGACGGTCGCGGGCCAGACGGCTTCCACCGCAGCCTTCACGGTCGCCATGCCTTCCCTCGCCGGAGCTTCCACCATCCAGACCATTGCCGGATGGCCCCTTCCGCCTGCGAACCGACAGGCGAGCAACTGGGGCTTCAAGGCCCCCGCGGCGATGGTCCGCGATGGCGCCGGCAACACCTACGTCGCGGGGAGCGGCCGGATCTTCAAGATCGATGCCGCGGGCGTCATCACCCACGTGGCGGGGATGGGCGCCACCAACGCCCACGACGGCGATGGTGGGCCGGCAACCGGGGCCAAGTTCAGCGACAAGGTCTACGCGCTCGCGGTGGACGCCTCGGGCAACCTCTATTTCGCGGACAGCGCGTACAATTGCGTCCGCATGGTGGATACCTCGGGCGTCATCTCGACGGTCGTGGGGGTTTCCAGCACGAGCTACAGCGCCCCGGACGGTGACGGCGGTCTTGCCGTCGCGGCCCGTCTCGACCAGCCGCAGGGACTTGCGGTGGACGCTGCGGGCAACCTGTACATTTCGGAATTCACCGGCCATGTGATCCGCAAGGTCGCGGCCTCCTCGAAGATGATTAGCACCATCGCCGGCAACCGTACGGTCTTCGGCTATTCGGATGGGGCCGGGGTCGCAAAGGATGCGCGTTTCAGCAGCACCCGCGGCTTGCTGCTCGACGGTGACAACCTGTACGTGGCGGATTCCTATCGCGTCTGGCGCATCGGGCTCTCGGGCAACACCATCGAGAACCTCGCCGGGGCGGGGGCGGGCGACGAAAGCGCTTACGTGGACGGCCCCGGGGCCAGCGCCCGCTTCAAGGATTGTGTCAGCCTCGCGAAGGACGCCGCGGGGAATCTGTACGTCGGCGATCAGGGCGACCACCGCGTGCGCAAGATCGATGCCTCGCGCAACGTCACGACGGTCGCAGGGACCGGTGTCGCCGGCTACGGGGGGGATGGCGGCGTGGCGACCTCGGCCCAGCTCAACGTGCCGTACGGTGTCGTCGTGGATGGCGCCGGCCGCCTCTATGTCGCGGATTCCTTGAACCATCGCATCCGCCGGATCGAGGGGGGCACCATCTCGACGGTCTGGGGCACCGGTCTGGTCAGCTACTCCGGGGATAACGGTCTTGCCGAGGCGGCCCAGGTCGACCCGGGGGTCAACGGGGGCGTCGCCGTGGATTCGGCGGGCAACCTCTATCTTGCGGATCAGAACAACTATCGCATCCGCAAGATCGATCGGGTGACGGGCGTCATCTCGACCTACGCCGGGACGGGAGCGGTTTCGAGCAGCGGCGATGGGGGGCAAGCTACCGCCGCAAGCCTACAGCCCTCGGGGCTTGTTTTCGACGCCTCGGACAACCTCTACGTCGGTGACGTCAAGGGGGCCAGCATTCGCAAGATCGCGCGCGCGACGGGCCTCATCTCGACCTACGCGCCGGGCATGGCGTATCCCCGGGGCCTCGCCTTCGATGCTGCGGGCAACCTTTACGTCGCCAGGGGAAGCGCCCTCCCCGGCAGCTCCGGCACCGTCGTGAAGATCGACCCCTTGGGCACCGTCACCACCATCGCGGGCGGGGGAGTCTCACTCGCCGAGGGCGTTTCCGCCACCTCGGCCAGGATCAACGGCCCCATGGGGCTGGTGCTGGATGCGAGCGGGAGCGTCTACGTCGCGGACTACGGCAGCCACAAGGTCCGCAAGGTGAGCGAGGGCGTCATCACCACCGTGGCCGGGGCTGGGGCCGGTGGCGACGGAGGTCCGGCGCTCACGGCGAAGCTCACGAACCCGTACGGGCTCGCCATGGACGCCTCCGGCACCCTCTACATTTCCGAGTACGGCGCTCACCGTATCCGCAAGGTGGATCTCGCGGGGGACATCTCGCTCGTGGCGGGGACGACCCAGGGCTTCTCGGGGGATAACGGCCAGGCCGCCTCGGCCCAGCTCTCCAATCCAACCAGCCTCACTCTCGCCGATTTCGGGGGCACGCTCTACGTCAACGACAGCACGAACCTCCGCGTGCGCAGGCTGCGGTGAGGACCATGAAGGGAACGATCATGAGGAGCCGGGCAGGGTATCTCGGGGGGCTGGGGCTTTGCGCTCTCCTGTTGCTGGTGGGCTGCCCCGGGCCCGAGGACGAGGACATCATCGGAACGGTGGGGCCGAAGCCCACCGAGACCGCGGACAAGAACGTCGGCGGCTCGGTCGGAGATGAAACCCCACCCGCCACCCGATCCGCCACCCCGGAGCCGGTCACTCGGACCCCCTCCCCCAAGCCGACCGCCTCGGCCAAGGTGGGCATCAAGTCGGTGAGCGTCTCGAACATCGCGATCGCCCTCTACCCGCCCGCCCAGGACGAGGCGCTCGGGCTCGGCTACCCGAGCTGGAGGCAGCTCTCGGGCCAGGCCATGCGCACCGATGACTTCCCCTCGGGCGTGGTCTGGAGCGATCGCTCCGGTGGGCAGCTCGTCGTGAGCCCCACCGGTCGGATCGAGACCAAGGCTTCGACCCAGCCCGGAACGTACTGGGTGCGCTGCGCGGCCCTTGACGACGTCAACGTCTACCAGGACGTGGCGGTCGAGGTCCGTCCGACCAGCGAGCTCGAGGTCATCATCCGTTGAAGGGGCATGCCATGAAACGTCTTCTCGCCTTTGGAATCCCTCTGAGCCTCTTGCTCGTGGCCTGCCGCGCGCAGGGGCCTCTCGGCACCCCCGCCGAGCGTACCGGGGTCGCCGAGCCCGCTCGCGCGACCCTGCAGGTGGGGCTCCAGTGGCCCCGCCGCGAGACCCAGGTCATTCCGATCAGCGCCGACACCATCTGGGTATCCGTCAAGAAGGGCTCTCAGACCCTCCACACCACCGCCTTGAAGCGGCCCGATGCCCAGGGGACCCAGACGGCCACCCGGAGCTTCCAGGTGGATGCCGGCACGGGCCTGAGCGTCCGGGCCGAGGCCTTCCGCGCGGGCCAGGCTTCGACCAGCATCCCGATCGCCCTGGCCCAGGCGACGGGCGTGACCCTGTACGCCAACCAGCGCACCATCGTCACCCTGGATATGGCGGCGACGGGCGCCTCGACGATCTCGAGCTTCTCTCCGACCAACGGCGGGCCCGGGGTGAAGGTGAGCGTGGCGGGTCAGTTCAGCCCGAGCGGTTACTATCGCCTGGTCCTGGGACCGGCCGAAAGCGCCGCGACCTACAAAACGAGTCAGCTCCTGGAGGCCCCCGTGCCCCTCGGCGCGCAGAGCGGCCCCTTGACCGTCTACGACGATGGTTTCCCGTCGGTTTCAGCACAATCCTTCCAGGTGCTGTCGGTCTTGACCCTCTTGCCGGCGGGGCCGCAGCACGTGTCCCCGGGACAGCCTCTCGCTTTCAGCGTGCCGAGCGCCCTCGATACAAACGGCCAGCAGGTGAGTTCGCCGACCGTCACGGGCTGGCTCCTCCTGGACCCCATCTCCTTCGAGCCGAGCGCCATCGGAACCCTGGACGTTAGCGGCGGAGCCGCGACCTTCAACGCAAGCCCCACCGCCACGGGCACCGCTTGGCTTTACGTCCGCTCGGGCAGCCTCCTCGCCACCACCTCGGTGACGGTGCGGTAGTCCCTCAAATAGGCTGTTAGCCAGGCTTTTGGCAGGGTTAGAACGGTGAAAGTCGTGAGGATGCTGCTATCCTACCCATGCGGGGCTCTGAAGGGAGCCCCCAGTGATGAGGCAGACCTGATCCGAGCGCACCGTGCATGACCACTCGTATCGATGACCGACAAGGCGCTGAGAGCCTGACGCTGCTTCTCAGCGCCGGGCCGGGTGCGGGCAAGACGTCCCTCCTGAAGCGTTGGCTGGCCGAGTGGGGCCCTCGGGCGCGCTACTTCAAGCTGACGACGGGCCTGGGCGCGCCGCTTCAAGAGGCCTTGCCCGGTCTCTTTCCCGAGGCGCGCGCGGTCTTCGAGACGTTCTCGAAGCGCTTCGAGGGCCTCAACTGGGGCGCGGCCCTGGGCTTGGCCCTCGAAGAGGCCTTGCCCGATGCGGCGCTGCTGCTCGACGATCTTCATTTGGCCGAGGAGGGGCCCGACTGGGAGGCCCTGATGGCCCTGTGCCGCCACTTTCCGCCGTACGGGCGCCTTGGGTTGGCTTCACGGCATCACCTCCCTGCCATCGGCCGCGACGAGGAGCGCTCGTGGGATGCGGATCATCCCGACTGGGCCGAGCGTCCTACCCTGCAAGATTTGAACCGGCTGCCCGAGCGCCTCGTCGCCAAGGCCCTGGCCCTGCACCTCCTCGATGCCCTGCCTGCAAGCGCCGAGAGCTTCGAGTTGGTGCGGCGGAACGTCGCGCGGCCCGCGCTTGATGGGCGGCATGCCCTGCGGGTCGCCTGGGGCCCCGTCGCCGAGGAGGCCTTTTCCATCCTCGAGCGCCCAAACGTCTGGCGCATGCTGGCCGAGGAGCTGTGGGAGCAGTATGGCCTGGGCGTTCGAACGCCGGACGAGGCGCGCGTTCGAGCGGCTTGCTCGCGGCTTCCCGCCAAGGCGCGGGAGGTGCTCGAGGAGCGCTGGCGCCCCGAGCCGCTGCCCGAGGCGCCTGCGGCCTTGCGGGCTTTGCTGGCGTGCCCCGTCCTGGAGGACCGCCTGGCGTCTCACCGCCATTTCCGGGCCCTCTCGCACCTTCACGCGTCCGCCTGCGCGGAAGGCGACGCGCAGGAGGCCGTGGCGCTCGCGGATCGCCTGGTGGCCCTGAGCACCCGCATGGGCTTTTCGCAGGACCTGCTTGCGGCCCACGTGGCGCGCCTGGATGCGCGCATGCTCTCGGTCGTCCCGGCCGGGATCGCGCCCTTCCTCGCGATCCCGGCTGAGGCTTTCGCCATGGCGGAAAGCCTGGCGGATTACCTGCGCTGCCTGCGGGATCGCGCTCACTTGCTCGGAGAGTCGGGCCTGGCCGTGCGCCTAGAGGCGATCGCCGAGCAGGTGCTCGGGGTGCGGTTGCCCGCCTCTTCGCGCGAACCGCTCGTCCCCGCCCTGCGCATCCATGCGTTCGGGAAGTTCGCCCTGCTGACGGCCGATGGTTCGGAGCCGCGCTTTGCTCGGCGAAAGGCCCTGGCCTTCCTGGCGCTGCTCACCCGCCATGCGCGCGGGATGTTCGCCGAGGAGCTGGCGGCGATGCTGTTCGCCGATGCGGCGGTCTCGAATCCGCAGGAGTCGCTCAACAGTCTCACCTATGCCGTCCGAACCACGCTCAAGGCCATCGGGGCCGAGCAGTTGCTGGAGTACGAGGGCGGCTGCTATCGCTTGCGCTGGCATGAGGTGGCATTCTGCGACCTGCACGAGGCCGAGGCCTTCAGAGAGCTCGCCCTCGTACTCCAATCGCGAGGACATGTCGGGCCGGCTGCGCTCATGCGGGCCGTGGCGGACGCTTACGTCGCGGGCGAGCCGTTCGGTGGCTTGGCCGATGCGCTGGGCGCGCGCTATGGGGGGCTTGTCGCCAGCTTGAGGCTCGGCTTGTCCTCGGAGGAGCGGGCATGAGGCGCGACACACGAAGCGGTCCTCCAGAGCCGGGCCAGATGTTGCTCTTGAGCGCGGGGCCGGGAGCGGGCAAGACGCGGCTGCTTCGCCGCTGGGAGCGCGCGCTCGTCTTGCCCACCCTATACTTGCGCCTCACCCCAGAGGACCGCGACCCCGCCGTGTTGCGCCATCGCTTGCTCCGTGGCCTGTCTCGGTGCCTGCCGGAATCGTCCTTGGGGCTTTGCGCCGACCTGCCCCTCGGAACCACCCTCGCTTCTGCCTTGCCTCCCCTCGCGCTCTTGCTGGACGACTTCCATTTCCTGGCAGGAAGCCAGGCGGAGGGGCAAATGGCCGCCTTTCTCTTGGGCCTGCCGCAGGGCGCCACCGTCGTGCTGGCTTCTCGCCATCGCTTCGACGATTCGCTCGCGCTCGCGGCCGAAGACGGCGCCCGGGATGACCTGCTCGATCCCGAGCGGCCTGGGCCGGAGGATCTGGCGACCTTGCCCGACCGCCTACGAGCCTGGGCCTTGGCCCTGGGGCTGGTCGGGGAGGCCTCGTCTTCACCCGAGGTGCTGGAGCTCGTGCGGCGCAACGTGGCCGTCGAAACGGCGCCGGATCGCTTCGCGCTTCGGCCTGCCTGGGGGGTGCTTGCGCGCGAGGTGCGCGTCGCGTTTGCCGATGCGGCCACGTGGGACGCTGTCGTGGCCCTGATCGAGGCTTTCAAGGCCCGTCATCGCTGGACCGATCGCCATGGCGAGATCGCGTCGCTGGTCGCCCAGGTGCCCGCGATCGTGCGGGCGGAGCGCCCGGAGCTTCTGGCGATCGAGGCGCAGCAGTGGTACGAGGAAGGGGCCCATGCGGAGGCGCTCGCGTGCTTCGAGCGCGCGCTGGACCTGAACCCCGCCGCCCTGGAACTCGTCGGATGGCGCATCGCGGTGCTTGCGGCCTGCGATCGGGCGACTGCCTGGGAGGTCTGGCGGGAGCACCGGCACGCGCTGGCGGCTGAGATGCCCACCTGGGCCCTCGCGCTCGAAGCGCAGCTCCAGTGGTACGAGGGGGATTTCGCGGCCGTCGAAACCACCTTGCGCCGCCTGCTCGAACAGCCGATCGATGGGGATCGCTTCCGGGCGCGTCAGCACCTGATGGCCATGTACTCGCTGTGCGAGCTGAGCGCGACCCAGTTCGACACCAAGGTGGATCAGGCGTATCTCCAGCGCATGGCGGATCTCTGCGCGCGCTGGAATCTTACCGAGCGGCTTCCTTGGGTGATCGTGGCGCGCCAAAACGCCGCCCTTCAGGATCTGACGCGTGTTCAGCCACCCGAGTTGCTCGCCGAGGTCTCGAACGCCGTGTGTGCCGGCGCGCTGCGCACCTGGGTCTTGCGGTACCTGTACAACCTGGCCTGGCAGACCCAGGTGCTGCACGAGCCCGAGCTCGCCCTGAAGCTGTTCCAGCTATGCGAGCGCCTATCCTTGAACGTCCAGCTGGGGCTCGGTCACATGACCCTGACGATCCGCTGGGCGCAGATTGAGCCGCTGGCGGATCTTGGGCGGATGTGGGAGGCCAAAGCCCGTCACGACGATTATTTGCGTCATTTTCCGACGGGCCTTCAGCACGACGTGGCGGTGCTACAGTGGGCGAAGATTTGCTTGTCGCGGCGGGACCTCGACGGCGCAGGCCGGGCGCTCGCCGCCTGCGCGCCCGCTGCCGCGAAGTTGCGGCGGCGCCATCACCTGTACCAGGAAGCGCTGAGGGCCTACGAAGGCGACGTCGGCGCCCTGGAGCGAATGGGCGTCTGGCTCGATTCCCCCGAAGGGGAGAGCGTGCGCGGGGGCGAGGTCCGGCTGTTGCAGAGGCTCGGCCTCGTGAGCGGGCCCGCGCTTTTTCGGCTTTCCGCCTTCGGGGCGCTCCAGCTGGCGCGCGCGGGGCAGAGCACGCAGGGCTGGAGTCGCCGGAAGGCGATGCACTTGCTTGCCTACCTGGTGCTGCATCCGGCCGGGCTTCCTGCGGCGGAGCTGGCCGAGAAGCTCTTCGAGTCCGATGGGGAGACCACCCCGCTCCAAGCCCTTCATCAGGCTGCCCATGCCCTGCGTCAGACGCTCAAGGGTATCGGGGGCGATGGCCTCATAGACGCGTCTTCGGGCATCTTCCGGCTCGACTGGGAGCGGATCGCCTTCTGCGACCTTCGCGAGTTCGATGCGTTCTACCAGCGGGCACGCTCCCTGGAAGGGGACGGCCACCGGGCGATGGCAGCGGTCTTCTACCAGGTCGCCCTTTGTTTCGCGCGCGGGGAGCTCTTCGAGAACCTGCCGGAGGACTTCGCCGAGCACCGTGCGGCCTATCGCCGGCGCGTGCGCTACGCGCAGGCCTTCGCCGAACGGCATGCGCCGTAGCCCTGGCAATTGCAACCGCTGACAAAGTGCGTCTCGGTGGGGTGAACCATCCCCGAGTCGCTGCGTGACGAGGTTTGACGGCTTCGCGCTCAGCTGTTATCCTGCGGTGAGATGCCTGAAAACTGAATATTTCACTTATCAAGAGAAGGCGGAGGGACTGGCCCGATGATGCCCGGCAACCCTTGGGAGACCAAGAAGGTGCCAAATCCTGCAGGGGAAACCCTGGGAGATAAGACGACGTCGACCCTCTCTTGATGCCCAGGAGCGGGTCTTTTTTTGTGCGAACGGGGAGTTTCATGAGCCGATATCTCGAAGCCTTGCAGCGCCGCATCCTCGTCTACGACGGGGCCATGGGGACCTCTCTCCAGAACTTCAACCTCACGGCCGACGACTACGGCGGCAAAGAGGGCTGCAACGAGTACCTGGTGCTGGTGAAGCCCGAGGTGGTCGAGGCGGTGCACGACAGCTTCATGGCGGTCGGCTGCGACGTGCTCGAGACCGATACCTTCGGCGGCAACTGGCTCAAGCTCGAGGAGTACGGCCTCGGCGATCGCACCTACGAGCAGAACTACCAGGCGGCGCAATTGGCGCGTCGGGTGGCGGACCGTTACAGCACCCCCGAGCATCCTCGCTTCGTCGCAGGCTCGATCGGCCCTACCGGCATGCTGCCCAGCAGCGACGATCCGGCGCTTGGCAACATCACCTTCGAGCAGCTGGCGGCCATCTTCGAGGAGCAGGCCCAGCCCCTGGTCGAGGGCGGCTGCGACGTGCTCTTGATCGAGACCTCCCAGGACATCCTGGAGGTGAAGGCCGCGATCGCGGGCATCGAGCGCTACTTCAAGAAATCCGGCAAGCGCGTCGCGCTCCAGGTCCAGGTCACTCTCGACACCAGCGGCCGTATGCTGCTCGGCACCGACATCGCGGCTGCGATCGCGATCCTCGAGGCCCTGCCCATCGACGTGATCGGCCTCAACTGCTCCACCGGCCCCGAGCACATGCGCGGGCCCATCGCCATCTTCGCCGAGCGCGCCACCAAGCCCGTCTCGATCATCCCCAACGCGGGCCTGCCCCTCAACGTGGACGGCAAGGCCGTCTATCCCCTCGAACCCGCCCCCATGGCCGAGGCCCTCAAGACCTTCGTCACCGCGTACGGCGTCAACGTGGTGGGCGGCTGCTGCGGCACCACCCCCGCGCACCTCAAGGCCATCGTCGAGGCGGTTTCGGGCCTCGAACCCAAGCCCAAGAACCCGGACCGCACCCCGCACGTGGCGAGCGCCATCCGTGCGACCAGCCTTCACCAGTTGCCCAAGCCCCTCTTGGTCGGTGAGCGGGTCAACGCCCAGGGCAGCCGCAAGCTCAAGCAGTTCCTGTTGAACGACGACTACGACGGCGTGCTCGAAGTCGCCCGCGAGCAGGTGGAGGGCGGCGCGCACGTCCTCGACGTATGCGTGGCCCTGACCGAGCGCGGCGACGAGGCCGAGCAGATGCGCCGCGTCGTCAAGAAGCTCGCCATGGGCATCGAGGCCCCTCTGATGATCGACTCGACCGAGCCTGCGGTCATCGTCGAGGCGCTCAGGACCAACCCGGGCCGCGCCATCGTCAACTCGGTCCACCTCGAGAACGGTCGGACGCGCATCGACGCCCTGCTGCCCCACGTCCTGGAGCACGGGGCCGCGGTGGTGGCGCTGACCATCGACGAGGTCGGCATGGCCAAGAGCGCCGAGCGCAAGCTGGAGGTCGCCAAGCGCATCCATTCCATCGTGTGCGGCGAGTACGGCTTGCCGAACGAGGCCCTCATCTTCGACGACCTGACCTTCACCCTCGCCACCGGCGACGAGGAGTTCAGGGACTCGGCCATGGCGACCATCGACGGCATCCGCCTCATCAAGGAGGCCATGCCGGGGGTGCTGACGGTGCTCGGCGTGAGCAACGTCAGCTTCGGCCTCGCGCCTCACGCCCGTGGGGTGCTCAACTCGGTCTTCCTGCACCACTGCGTGCAGGCGGGGCTGGATCTGGCCATCGTCAACCCGGCCCACATCACGCCTCTTGCCGAGATTCCCGCCGAGCAGCGCGAGCTGACCGAGGAGCTGATCTTCAACCGCCAGCCGGACGCCCTGCAGCGCTTCATCGAGTACTTCGAGGCCAACAAGGCGGCTGCCTCGGGCGGCGCCCAGGCCGAGGACCCCACCGCGGGCATGACCTGCGAAGAGAAGCTCCACTACCAGATCCTCCACCGCAAGAAGGACGGCATCGAGGTGCTCCTGGACGAGGCCATGCAGGCAAGGAGCCCCGTCGAGGTGCTCAACACGGTCCTGTTGCCCGCCATGAAGGACGTGGGCGACAAGTTCGGCAAGGGCGAGCTGATCCTGCCCTTCGTGCTGCAGTCCGCCGAGGTCATGAAGAAGGCGGTCGCCCACCTGGAGCAGTTCCTGGAGAAGAAGGAAGGCTACACCAAGGGCAAGGTCGTGCTCGCCACGGTCTACGGCGACGTCCACGATATCGGTAAGAACCTCGCCAACACCATCCTGACCAACAACGGCTACACGGTCTACGACCTGGGCAAGCAGGTGCCCATCAACACCATCATCGACAAGGCGATCGAGGTGGGGGCGGACGCCATCGGCCTTTCGGCCCTCTTGGTCTCGACCTCCAAGCAGATGCCCCTGTGCGTCAACGAGCTGCACAAGCGGGGGCTCAACTTCCCCGTCATGGTGGGCGGGGCGGCCATCAACCGCAGCTTCGGCCGTCGAATCGCGATCGCCGACGACGGCCAGTTCTACGCGGCGGGCACCTTCTACGCCAACGACGTCTTCGAGGGCCTCTCCATCGTGGACGCCCTGACCGATCCCGAGCGCCGCGACGCCTTCGTTTCCAAGATGAAGGAGGAGGCCCTCGCTGCTGCCGCCAAGCCCAAGGCGTCAGCCTCAACGGTGGTCGCCCCTGCCGTTCGCTCGGCGGTGCGCACCGACGTGGCGATCCCCACGGCCCCCTTCTGGGGCCACAAGGTGATCGAGGGCATCCCGCTCGATCGGGTCTACGAGTGCCTGGATCTCAAGAGCCTCTTCCGCCTCTCGTGGGGCGGCCGCTCCACCAACGGTGAGGAGTGGGTGCGCCTCTTGCGCGAGGAGTTCCACCCGCGCTTGGAGGCCCTCAAGCTGCGCGCCAAGAAGGAAGGCTTCCTCACCCCCAAGGTGGTCTACGGCTACTACCCCTGCCAGGCGGATGGGGACACCCTCCTCATCTACGACTCGCCCCAAGGTAAGACGGTCCGCACGACCTTCTCCTTCCCGCGCCAGCCGGACGGCGAGTACCTGTGCCTCGCCGACTACTTTGCCCCGGTCAGCTCGGGCCGGATGGATGTGGTGGCCTTCCAGGCCGTGACCATGGGGCCCGGCTCGACCGAGCTGAACGAGGCCTTGCAGGCCAAGGGCGATTACTCGGAGGGCTATTACCTGCACGGCCTCTCGGTGGAGGCCGCCGAGGCCCTCGCCGAGGTCGCGCACCGCCACATCCGCAAGGAATGGGCCCTCACCGAGGCCCAGGGCAAGCGCTACAGCTGGGGCTACCCCGCCATCCCCGACCTGGAGGACCACGGCAAGCTCTTCGGCCTGATGCCCATCGCCGAGACCATCGGCATGACGCTGACCGAGTCCTTCCAGCTGGTGCCCGAGCAGTCGACCGTCGCGGTGGTGCTGCACCACCCGGAGGCCAAGTACTACGCCGTTCGGCCTCAGGCGGGCGAGCGTGTCAGCCCGCACCCGCGCCTCGTCAAGGAAGGGGTCTAGGGCCATGCGGGACTTCCGCGCGCTGCTTGCCGAGGACCGGGTCGTCGTCTTCGACGGGGCCATGGGCACGATGCTCTATTCCAAGGGCGTCTTCATCAACCGCTGCTATGACGAGCTGAACCTCAAGGAACCGGATCTTGTCCGCGAGGTCCACGCCGCCTATATCCGGGCCGGGGCCGAGGTGCTCGAGACCAACACGTTCGGTGCTACCCGCCCGCACCTGGAGGGCTACGGCCTAGGCGAGCAGGTGAAAGTCATCAACCGGCGCGCCGCCGAGATCGCCCGCGAGGCGGCGGGCGAGGAGCGGTACGTGGCGGGCGCCGTCGGGCCCCTGGGGATCCGCCTGGAGCCCTACGGGCCGACCTCCGAGGCCGAGGCCGAGGCGTTCTTCGTCGAGGCCATCGAGGGCCTCCTCGAAGGCGGGGTGGACTGTTTCGTGCTGGAGACCTTCTCGGACCTGCGCGAGATCCAGCAGGCCCTCAAGGCGGTGCGCAGCCGCACGGATTTGCCCGTCTTCGCCCAAATGACCATCCAGGATGACGGTAAGACCAGCTACGGCACGGACCCCGAGGATGCGGCCCGCATGCTCGATCGCTGGGGCGCGGACGTGATCGGCCTCAACTGCTCGGTGGGGCCCGCCATCATCCTGGAGGCCATCGAGAAGGTGGCCCAGGTGACCGACAAGAAGCTCTCGGCCCTGCCCAACGCCGGCATGCCCCGCGAGATCCACGGTCGCAAGATGTACATGTCGAGCCCCGACTACATGGCCAAGTACACCAAGCGCCTCATCCAGGCGGGGGTCAAGTTCGTCGGCGGCTGCTGCGGGACGACCCCCGACCACATCCGCCAGATCGCGGACGCTGCCCGCGCCCTCTCGCCAAGGCGCCAGGCCCCGGCCATCACCGTGCAGGAGCGTGGGACCCGGCCTTTGGTCGAGCCGGTGCCTCTTGCTGAGCGATCGCGTTTTGGGGCCAAGCTCGCGGCCGGCACGTTCGTCACCTCGGTCGAGATCGTCCCACCCAAGGGCTGCGATCCCAAGGTCATGCTCGAAGGGGTGCGCCGCATCCGGGATGCGGGGGTGGATGCCATCAACGTGCCGGACGGCCCGCGCGCCCAGAGCCGGATGGGGGCCATGGCGGCCTCTCTGCTCATCGAGCGCGAGGGGATCGAGGCGGTGGTCCATTACACCTGCCGCGATCGCAACCTGCTCGGCATGCAGAGCGACCTGTTGGGGGCGGCGGCCCTCGGCATCCGCAACCTGCTGCTGGTCACGGGCGATCCGCCCAAGATGGGGCCCTATCCCCAGGCGACGGCGGTCTTCGACATCGACTCGATCGGCCTCTCCAACATGGTCCACCGCCTCAACCACGGCCTGGACCTGGGCGGCAACCCCATCGGGCAGCCCACGGCTTTCTGCTTCGGCGTCGGCGTCAACCCGGCCGCGCTCGACCTTGCGCACGAGCTCGATCGCTTCGCCTGGAAGGTCGAGGCGGGGGCTCAGTATGCCATCACCCAGCCGGTCTTCGACGCAGAGCAGCTCAAGCGCTTTCTGGCGCAGGTCGCGCACTTCGACATCCCCATCATCGCGGGGATCTGGCCCTTGGCGAGCTATCGCAACGCCGAGTTCATGAGCAACGAGGTGCCGGGGGTGGTGATCCCGCCGTCGGTTCTTGCCCGCATGCAGGAGGCCGAGGCCAAGGGACGGGCGGCCGAAGAGGGCGTGGCGATCGCCCGCGAGATGCTCGACGAGGTCCGAGGCCTGGTGCAGGGCGTCCAGGTCAGCGCGCCCCTCGGCAAGATCCCCCTGGCCTTGGCGGTGTTCGGGAACGCTTAACTACAGGTAGTAGGCGACGAGGTCCCAGAGCTTGGCGAAGGGATTCTCGTACCAGCGCGAGGACGTGATCTCGTAGGCCAGGCTCCCCTGCGCCCAGTCCCGCTCGAAGAGGCGGGTCTTTAGCTCGAGCACCAGCCCCGGGTCGGTGATGGCGACGTCCAGTTCTTGGTTGTCGTTGAGCGCGCGGGTGTCCCCGTTGACGGAGCCGATGAAGGCGATCCGGTCGTCCACCGCGAAGTACTTGGTGTGGACGTAGGAGGCCACGGTTTCGCCCTTGAAGAGGCGCGCCTGCCCGCCTGCCTTGAGGATGGCGTTCAGCGACTGGTAGTTGAGGTGCTTGAAGGCCTTGTCCGAATTGCTGGGCACGATGGCCCGGACGAGGACTCCCCGCTTGGCGGCGGCCAGGAGGCGATCGCACAGGTCCTGGTCCCAGAGGTATTGCTGCTCGACCAGGATCTCGCGCTGGGCCCCGTCGATGGCCTCGAAGATGCCGTCTCTGGCCTCGAAGCGCCCCTCGGGAGGGCTCGTCACCAGGGTCTGCGTCCGGACGCTCCCGTACTGCTTGCCCGCCTCGAGCGCGGGGTAAGACAGCGCGCTCCCCTTGGCCATCTTCCAGTCGCGGGCGAACTCCTCGTGGCGCTGCTGGGCCTGGGCGCCGCGGAAGTCGATCAGGATGTCGTGGGTGGTGGTGTCGAAGGGGGCATTCAGGTTGACGCCGCCGGTCAGGCCGCGATCGCCGTCTGCCAGGTAGAGCTTGCGGTGGGTGATGTTGATGCCGCGCTTCTGGTTGTCCTTGACGATGGTGCGGGGCGACCACATCTTGAACTCGATGCCGGCGGCCGTCATCTGTTTGCCGAGCTTGGCGCCGCCCGAAAACTGGCTGCCTGCGAAGTCGCAGAGGAACTTGACCGTGACGCCGCGCTTGGCCGCATCGATCAAGAGCGGCGTGATCGCCCGGCCGTAGCTGTCGTCCGCGATGGTGAAGACTTCGATGTAGAGGGTCTTCTGGGCGCTCTTGATGAGGGCCTTGAGAGCGGGCAGGGTCTCGGCGGGATTCACGTGGAGCTGGGCCGAGCTGTTGGTTTGCCATGCAGGGGCAGGAGCAACCGAGCGCACGGGGATCGCGAAGGCCTCGATTGGCTCGCCGGTGTCTGCGATGCGCGTGTCGACTCCGAACTCCTCGGCCGGGGTGGCGATCGGCAGCTGGAGCTCCGTTGAGGGGGCGTGCGAGAGGGAAACGTCCGAGAATGGGACGCTCGTCGGCGGGATGGTCCGCAAACTGCACCCTGCCAGGCTCAGGGCGGTGATGGCGATCGCGATCGGGCTCGTCCAGCGCATCGACTTCTCCATCGTGAGGCACGCTTCCGAAACTCTCGATCTTATCGCCGGCAAGGGCTGGAATCTTGTTCGGGGGCCGCGCGAGGTTCGTTTGCTTGGCGTCCGGGTATATGAGGGAGCGCAAGGAGGCGTCCATGGCCCAATTCCCTCAAAACGGCTCACCGCGCGGCAGTGGACAGTTGCAGCGCGCACGGGGGACCGCACCGCTCGACGGCTACATGGCGTCGCAGCCAGCCGCCACGGGGACCGGCCCACTGGACCAGGTGCTGCGCCGCGAGGACCTCATGCGCGAGCTCGCCCAGGGCGAGAAACTCGTCTCGACCCTGCGGCCCCGCGTCAAGGCGCTGGATCGGGCGATCGCCGTCCACGTCGCACCGGAAGACGCCCTCGACGAGGTGTTCATCGGGGTGACCGAAAGCGAGCGCAATTTCACCATGCGCTTGTCTCGGGTGGTCGCCGAGTCCCCTGCGCGCTTGCGCCAGGTCCAGGTCCTGGTGACCCAGTTCCGGCTTGCCGACCAGGCGCTCGCCGAGGCGAAAATCGCCGCGCAACAGTTCGAGGCCGCGAACCTCACGGTCGGTCGGGTCGAGGGCTTCAGCCTCACCAAGTTCAAGGGGAGCCTTTACCCCCTCTACTACTTCTCCACGATGTTCCCGGGTGTGGCCATGCTCGAGAGCCTCTTTCCGCACATGAGGCAGCCTGCCCAGACTCAGCCGCTCTCGCGGACCCAGCCCCTGCCGCCGCTGACCGTTCAGCCGATCGCGCAGCCCGAACCGGCCCCCGCCGAGCCCATGGAGAAGCTCGGCAAGCTGGTCGGCGACCTGTGGCGCAAGTCGGGGTTCTTGAAAAAAACCTAGGCGGGGAAGACCGTCCGGGGGTGCAGCAGCGCGCCCCGGCGCTCGTAGATGGCAAGCAGCCGCTCGGGGGCATGCACGCGCACCAGGGCCCCGTCGGGCTCGTCCTGGGCGCTCAGGGTCCGGCCGTAGCCGATGGCCTCCACGTCCTCGGGCGAGGCGTCCCGGCGCGTCAGGTGCGCAAGGTAGGCGTCCTCGGAGGCGTAGCGGATGTCCTCGTCCAGGGCGAAGGCGTCGTCCAGGACGAAATCGCCCGCTCGGGTCCTCAGCAGGAAGGCCAAGGAGGCCGGGCAGCCGAGTGCTGCGCCCAGGTCGATGGCTAGCGAGCGAATGTAGGTGCCCGCTGAGCAGGCGACCCGCACCAGGGCCTTGGGGCGTGCACCGGGGTAGAACTCCACCAGCTCCAGCGCCTCGATCGTCACGTCCCGCAGGGGCAGGTCCTCGATGACGATGCCCTCGCGCGCCAGCTCGTACAGGCGCTTGCCCTGGTAGTGGACGGCCGAGACCATGGGCGGCCGCTGCTGGATGGCGCCCCTGAAGCGCGGCATCACCGCTTCGAGGGCCGCGCGGTCGAAGACGCAGTCCTGCGCGTCCAGGATCTCGCCTTCGCAGTCCCCGGTCGAGGTCGAGACACCGAACTGGATCTCGGCCAGGTACTCCTTGCCGGATTGCAGGTAGGGCAAGAGGCGGGTGGCCGTCCCCACCGCCACGGGCAGCACGCCGGTCGCCACCGGGTCCAGGGTGCCGGCATGGCCGACCTTCTTGGTGCCCAGGCGGCGGCGCAGGGCCGCGACCACGTCGTGCGCGGTCATGCCGGGGGGCTTGAGGACGTTCAGGAGGCCGGATTTAACGGGGGGCTTGGAGCTCAAGGTCGATCGCTTCTAGAAGGGTCTGGACCGCTTGGTCCATGGGCATGTCGAAGGTGCAGCCGGCGGCGCGGCGGTGGCCGCCCCCGCCGAACTTGGCCGCGAGGCGCGAGACGTCCACGGCCGCCTTGGAGCGCATGCTGGCCTTGAGGGCGCCGCTCGCGGTCTCGCGCAAGAAGAAGGAGACCTCCACCCCCGCCAGGGCGCGCAGGCTCTCCGAGAGGCCCTCGGTGTGCTCTTCTTTGGCGCCGACCTCGTCGAGCATGGCGCGGGTGATGGTCGTGTAGGCGACACGGCCGGCCGCAGCCAGCGTCGCGCTCGCAAGGCCCATGGCCTTGATCTTGAGCTCGGCGAGCGGCACGTGCTCGTAGAGGGCCCGCGAAATCACCCCGGGCTGGACCCCTGCGCGGATCAGGGCCGCGGCCATCTCGTGGCTCTCGGCGTTGGTCGCCTCGTAGGCGAAGCCGCCGGTGTCGGTCACCAGCGCCACGTACATGCCGACGGCGGCCTCGGGGTCGATGGGGATTGCGAAGTGCTTGAACAAACGATAGACCACCTCGCCCGTGGCCGCCGCGTCCTCGAGCACCACGTTCACGTGGCCGAAGCGGGGGTTCGAGACGTGGTGGTCCACGTCGACGATGAGCGAAAAGGCTTCGAGCCGCTCGCGCAGCCGCCCGAAGCGGCCCATGTCCGCCGCGTCCAGCGTGACCAGACCCGCGTCGGCGGGCAGGTCAGCGGGCAGCTCGGTGACGACCTCGTCCGCCCCCGGCAAGAAGCGGTAGGCGTCGGGCACCGGGTCCGGGCACAGGTGGATCACCCGGTGGCCGAAGGCGCGCAACAGGCGCTTCATGGCGATCGCCGAGCCCAGGGTGTCGCAGTCAGGGTTCATGTGGGAGGCGACCACCCAGGTGGTGGGCCCCCCTTCGCGCAGCCGCGCGATGTCGGTGGGCAGGCTACTCGCCATGGCCTTCCGAGTCGCCCCCTTCGCGCTTGATGCGCGCCAGGAGGTCGTGGATGTGGGCCCCGTGCTCGATGGAGCGGTCCTGCTTGAAGTGGAGCTCGGGCACCACCCGCAGCTTCACGGCCTTGCCGACCTCGGAGCGGACGAAACCGACCGCCGACTGGAGCCCTTCCATGGTCTGGGCCTGGGTGGGCTCGTCGCCGTAGATGGAGACGAAGATCTTGGCGTGGCGCAGATCACCCGAAACTTCGACGTCGGTGATCGAGACCATGCCCGTGATGCGAGAATCCTTGAGGCGGCGAATGGCGTCCGCGACCACGTCTTTGATGACCTCGGAGACCCGTTCGGCTCGCTGGTTGCCCATAATGGCCTGCTTTCGAGAGTGGGCCCCGGGCGCTTGCGGCGCCCGGGGCTAGGAATACCTGGCTACTGCTTGACCTGCATCTGGTAGGCTTCGATGACGTCGCCTTCCTGCAGGTTGTTGAAGCCGTCGAAGGAGATACCGCACTCGTAACCCGTCGCGACTTCCTTGACGTCGTCCTTGAAGCGCTTGAGGTTGTCGAGCTTGCCCTTGTAGAGCTCCTCGGTGCCGCGCAGGACCCGGGCGATCGCCCCGCGCTGCATCTTGCCTTCCTTGACCATGCAGCCCGCGATGATGTCCTGCTTGCCGACCTTGAAGATCGCGCGGACCTCGGAGCGACCGACGAAGACCTCTTCGTACTCGGGCTCGAGCATGCCCTTGATCGCGGCCTCCATGTCCTCGATGGCCTTGTAGATGATGTTGTACTCGCGGATGTCGACCCCGTCGAGGGTCGCCTTGGCGCGGGCCGCATCGTTGGCCTTGACGTTGAAGCCGATGACGATGGCGTCCGAGGCCGCCGCGAGCATGACGTCGGCTTCCGAGATGTCGCCGGTGCCCGAGTGGATGACCCGGACCTGGACGTCGCCGTCCTTGGCGGTGATCTTGGAGAGGCTGCTCTCAAGCGCCTCGGCCGAGCCCTTCACGTCGGACTTCAGGATGACCTTGAGGTCCTTGATCTTGCCTTCCTGGATGCGGCTGTACACGTCGGTCAGCGAGATGTGACGGGTCGCGTTCAGGCGCTGGGTACGGTCGTACTCGGCGCGCTGGGCGGCGATGGTCTTGGCGGTCTTCTCGTCCTCGACCACCTGGAACACGTCGCCGGCCGCGGGCACGGTGGGCATACCGAGCACCTCGACGGGCATCGCGGGGCCGGCTTCCTTCACGCGGCGGCCATGGTCGTTGATCATGGCGCGGACCTTACCGGCGATCGAGCCGACCACGAAGTTGTCGCCGACCTTGAGGGTGCCGTTCTGGACGAGCACCGTGGCCACGGGGCCCATGCCCTTGTCGAGCTGCGCTTCGATGATGATGCCCTTGGCCATCTTCTTGGGGTTGGCCTTGAGCTCGAGCACTTCGGACACCAGCAGGATCATCTCGAGCAGGTTCTCGAGACCGATCTTCTGCTTGGCTGAAACGGGGACCATGACGGTCTGACCGCCCCACTCCTCGGCGACCAATTCGTACTCGGTCAGCTGCTGCTTGACCTGGTCGGGGTTGGCGCCGGGCTTGTCGATCTTGTTGATGGCGACCAGCAGCTGGACGCCGGCTTCCTTGGCGTGGCTGATGGCTTCGATGGTCTGGGGCTTGACGCCGTCGTCGGCCGCCACCACCAGGACCGCGATGTCGGTCGCCTTGGCGCCGCGGGCACGCATGGCGGTGAACGCCTCGTGGCCCGGGGTGTCGAGGAAGGTGATGAGCTGGTCGTTGATCTTGACCTGGTAGGCGCCGATGTGCTGGGTGATGCCGCCGGCTTCGCCCGAGGCGACGCTGGTCTTGCGGATGGCGTCCAAGAGCGAGGTCTTACCGTGGTCGACGTGACCCATGATGGTGACGACGGGCGGACGGGGCAGCAGGTCGGCCTGGTCTTCGACCTCGACCTCGACGGCGGCTTCCTCTTCCATGGGGTTGACCAGCTCGAAGGTGTACTCCATCTCGGTCACGATCATCTCGGCGGTCTCCAGCTCGAGCGTCTGGTTGATGGTCGCCATGATCCCCTTCATGAAGAGGCGCTTGATGATCTCGGTCTCCTTGACGCCCATCTTGTCGGCGAGCTCCTTGACCGTGATGGAGCCCGAGAGCTTGATGTGTTTGGTCAACGTGGCCAAGTTCCCTGCCGTTTCTGCCTCGTGGCGATCACGTCCGCGACCGCGCTTGCCACGCTTGCCGCCGGACTCCATGACCTTCTGGGTGTTCTCCCGGTCTTTGTCCTTCCAGGCATCACGACGGCCGGGGCCGCCATGGCCGGGCCGGGGACCGCCGGTGCCGGGAGCCGCGGGGCTCGGGGCGCCGCCAGCGGGCCGAGCGGGACCACCGGCAGGAGCCGGACGGCCGGGACCGCCCATGGGGCGACCGGGAGCGGCAGGACGGGCCTGGGGCGCCATGGGGCGCGGAGGCTGGGGAGCCCCCGGTGCGCCGGGACGCGAGGGCAGCCCGCTGCTCGGAGCGGCCTGAGGCGCCTGAGGGGCGCTGGGGGCCTGGGGCGCGCTAGGCGCCTGCGCCTGCTGAGCAGGGCGCGTCGAGCGGAACTGGGGCACCGGGCCGCGCTCGTGGGCGGCGGGCGGCAGGGGAGGGGTGACGGCCGGACGCGCGGGAGGCGTCGGACGCGAGGTGGGGGTCACCGAGCGGTGCGCCTGGGCTGCGGCCTGAGCCGGCCGCAGCGGAGCCGGAGCCGGAGCCGGGGTAGGGGCCTGCGCCTGGGGCGGCTGGGGGGCGCCAGGAGCGCTCGGCGCGGCGGGACGCGCCGGGGCCTGGGGGGGCACCCCAGGAGCGGCCGGAGCCTCGGCGGCCTTGGGCGCCTCAGCGACGGGCGCCTCGGCAGCGGGAGCCTCGGCAGCGGGAGCCTCGGGGGCCTGCGCCTCGACGACGGCCGCAGGGGCCTCGGCGGGCTGGGCCTGGGGAGGCTGCACCGGCTGGGCGGGGCGATGGATCGCGACCTTGGGCTTGCTGGGCGTCGCCGGCTTGGCGGGGCCCTGGATCTTCTCGGTGGCCGCCTTGTCCATGGCAGGGGTGGTGTTTTGGCTGACGTTCTTGATGTCCGTGAAGCCCAGGTCGTGCAGCACCGTGATCAGGTCCTTGCTTTGGACGTTGAGCTTCTTGGCCAGTTCGTGTACCCGCATCTAGTATCCTTCCTCCTAGCCGGCGGATGATCCGCCGGACCGCCCCCCGCCTTCGTGCTCCTGGCCGAGGGCGGCGATATTCTTAGCCAGCTCAGCTGGAACATGGCACCGCAATGCCCGATCGAGTTGCCGACGCTTGAGCGCGTCCTCCACGCACCGCCCTTGGCGGTGGACGTAGGCCCCGCGCCCTTGCGCCTTGCCGCTGAGGTCCAGGAGGACGTCTCCCTCGGGTGTCCGAACCAACCGGATCAATTCTAACTTTGATCCCAATTGGCGACAACTCACGCAGCGACGAAGCGGCTCGGCACCCATGGCTTGCTTAGACGCCCTCGGCCTCTTCGGCGGGCGCCTCGGTCTCCTCGGCGGCCACGGCGATGGCTTCCTCGGTCGCGACGGCGGCTTCGGTCGCTTCCTCGACGTTCGCAGCTTCGGCGTTCTCGGCGATCGCCTCCTCGGCGTACTCCTCGTCAACCGGGTGGTACTCGATCTCGCCCATGGCGCTCTCGAGGGCCGCGGCGTTCAGCTCGCGCTGCTGGGACTCGCTCTTGATGTCGATCTTGTAGCCGGTCAGGCGAGCCGCCAGGCGGACGTTCTGACCCTCGCGGCCGATGGCCAGCGACAGCATCGCGTCGGGCACGACCACCTTGGCGGTGCGCTCGAGCGAGTTGACCGAGACCGAGACGACCTTGGCGGGCGAGAGGGCGTTGGCGATGAAGGTCGTGGGATCCTCCGACCAGCGGATGATGTCGATCTTCTCGTTGCGCAGCTCGTTGACGATGCCCTGGATACGGCCGCCGCGGGCGCCGACGCAAGCGCCGACCGGGTCGACCGACTGGTCCTTGGACCGCACGGCGAGCTTGGTGCGGAAGCCGGCCTCACGGGCGATCGCCTCGATGGTCACGGTGCCGTCCATGATCTCGGGGATCTCGAGCTCGAACAGCTCGCGGACGAGCCCCGCGTGGCCGCGGCTGACCAGCAGCTGCATGCCGCGGGTGGTCTCGCGGACCTCGCACAGGAAGACCTTGATGCGGTCGCCGGGGCGGTAGCTCTCGCCGGGCACCTGCTCGGAGCCGGGGACGATGCCCTCGACCTTGCCGAAGTTGACGATGATGTTGCGGCCCTCGAAGCGCTGGACGGTGCCGATGATCGTCTCGCCTTCCTTGCCCTTGAACTGGTCGAGGACCTGCTTGCGCTCGGCCTCGCGCAGGCGCTGGTTGAGGACCTGCTTCATCATCTGGGCGGCAAGGCGACCGAGCTCGCTCGGGTCGGGGGTGACGTCGATCTCGAGGACCTGGCCGACCTCGGCCTCGTCCAGCAGCTCCTTGGCTTCGGACAAGAGCATCTGGCTGTCGGGATCCTCGATCACCTCGACGACCTCGCGCAGGTCCAGCACGTGGAACTCGCCGGACTCGAGGTCGAGACGCGCGATGGTGTTGGGGTGCGGATTGGCCGTCTTCTTGTAGGCCGAAAGCATGCCCGCCTCGAGCGCTTCTTGGAGCACCTCGGTGCTCACGCCGCGCTCGCGCTGCATCTGCTTGAAGAGTTCCTTGTCAATCTTCATCGTCGTCTACCTCAATCGATCGTCAATCGCACCAAGGAGACTTGCTCCTTAGGAAATTCCTGTTCGCCCTCGGGGCCCTTGATAAGGATCGCCGCCTCGGTGGCGCCGAGAAGCTCGCCCGTCCACTCCTTCTTGCCCGCGATGGGCGCGTAGGCCTTGACCAGGACCTTGCGGCCCTTGAAGCGGTCGAAGTCGCGCTGGGAGCGCAGCGGGCGCTCGGCGCCGGGGCTCGAGACCTCGAGCATGTAGGCGCTGGGCAAGATGTCCGGATGGGTGTCGAGGACCTCATCGAGCGCTCGGCTGACGGTCTCGCACTCGGCGTGCGAGACGCCCGCCTCGGAGTCGATGGTGATCCGCAGGATCCAGTGACCGCCCTCCTTGACGTACTCGACGTCGAACAGCTCGACGCCGGCGCTCTCGGCGATGGGGCGGGCCAGCTCGGTGACCTGCTCGGCGATGCGTGACACGGGATCCCCCCTAGACACAAGAGAGCGGGCCGAGGCCCACTCTCCAAGGCATGCGCTCCGGCTCAACCCGTCGGGGTCGGCGTGCGCACTGGATTTATCGGCCCGAAGGCCGCGGCTGAGGATCAGTATACCATACTTTACGAACGATCGCTGAGGCCCTTAGGCGCTCGCTACTTGGTATAGCCCTCAAACCGAGGGGGTGTTACTTCGTGTACACCTCGGGCTTGAGCACGCCGATGAACGGCAGGTTGCGGAACTTCTGGCGGTAGTCGAGGCCGTAGCCGACCACGAACTTGTCGGGGATGGTGAAGCCGGTGTACTTGACCGGGACCTCTTCGAGGCGACGGGCGGGCTTGTCCAGGAGGGTGCAGATCTCGAGCGAGGCGGGGCGGCGCTCCATGAGGGTGCGCACCAGGTAGCTGAGGGTCAGCCCCGTGTCGATGATGTCCTCGAGGATGAGGACGTGGCGGCCGGTGATGCTCTCGTCCAGGTCCTTGAGGATTCGCACGACGCCGCTCGAGCGGGTCGAGGCGCCGTAGCTGGAGACGGCCATGAAGTCGAGCTCGCAGGGGATCGAGATCTGCTTGTAGATGTCACCCAGGAACATGGCGACGCCCTTGAGGACGCCGATCACCACCAGGTCCTTGCCGGCGTAGTCCTCGGAGATGGTCTTGCCGAGCTCGTTGATGCGCGCCTGCAGCTCTTCTTTCGAGATGAGGGTGGAGTCGATCGATTCGAGAAGGTTGGGGAGGTAGGTGCTCACGCGGGGTCTGCTCCTTGGCTCGAGGCGGGATGGTCGCCCCTGATCCTAGCAAAGCAGCCATTCCATGTCCACTCGAACCCCCGGTAGCCTGTAAGCCCGCTAAACCTTATACCATCAGGGGTAGAAACCGCTTGTTTGGTGTATAATCCCTCGGACCAAAACAAGCGATGAGGTCCGCCAGGGCGTCTTCCTCTTCAATCTTAGGAGCGACAAGCGTGATCAAGAAAATCCTTCCTCTCGCCCTCTGCGGCCTCATGGCGGGCTGCGCGGCGATCAAGGAATTCCAACCCCTGCAATCCGGCCTTCAGACCTTCTTCGTGCGCTCGCTGGTGGTCGCAAAGCCCGAGGGCGGCGTGGACAAGCATGCCTTCCTGATCTGGGCCAGCACTGGCGACAAGATCTCCGACATGAAGCGCAGCACCGGAGCGGGCTCGACCCCGACCGACGCGGTCGGCATCGACAAGGAGAGCTCCTTCTACGACGACCAGAACGTGAGCGAGAGCGCCACCTACGTCTACGGCGCGACTTTCGGGGCCAAGACCCTCACCCGTCAGATCAAGGTCATGGCCACCACTGACGCCGGCACCATGAACAGCCTCACCCCCAACCTCAGCGCGGTCGGCCCGAAGCCCACCTTCGGCTGGGCGGTGAACGAGACCAACGGCAAGCCCAGCGGGTTCCTGCTCTCGGTGGTCAAGGTTCCCGACGGCTCCAGCGATCCTATGATGCCCAGCGCCGAGCCCGTCTACACCGCCTTCCTCGACGCGACGGCGCACCCGACCGGCGTTACTTACGGGACCCCCTCGGACATGACGGCCATCACCAAGGAGCTGCTCGAGGTCCTGGCGAAGGTGGACCCCAAGTACGCCAAGAAGGAGAACGACCAGCCCCTCGCGCAGGGCAGCTACGGTTGGGTCATCGCCCCGATCGCCGTGGACAAGGAAAAGGCGAGCTTCGCCATCGGCACCCAGGCCGCCGGTTTCTTTACCGTCGCTCCCTAGCCCAAGCTTGATAAGAGAGGAATCAATCCCGTGAAGAAACAGCTTTGGGCGATCGCCCTGACGGCGGCGACCCTCCCCGTGATGGCCGCGCCCTCCTTCGCCGCCGAGCCCCTCGATCCCCGCGCCCTCTCGCTGGGCGGCCACTACTCGGCCTTCGCCAACAGCGACGTGAACGGCACCCTGAGCAACCCGGCCCTCTTGCACGAAGAGCGCGGCTGGCTGTACCTCGGTCCTAACCTGGGCCTCGGCGGCGGCACCAACGTGATCGGGGTGACGGATTTCCAGGAGACCGCGGCCTACGCCGGGTACCTGGGCAACTACTTCTTCGGCTATTCCCCGTCGCTGGCGAGCAATGAGCCCCAGCCCGTGCCCGACGCGGTCGCTATGCCGGCGGGCCTCAAGGCGGCCGTCAACGACAAGCTCAGCATCGACCTGGGCCTGCGCTCGGGCCTGGTCGGCTTCAAAATGCCCGTGCCGTCGCTCTTGGGCGTCCGGAACACCGGGGCGAACGGCAAGAGCCAGCTCGCGTGGGGTGCCGTCGGCGCCCGCGCCTGGGTGGACGGGGGCCTCGACCTCTCGATCGCCTCGCCCGAGCTCTTGGGCTTCGTCACCAACTACCCGACCCTCGACCAGAACCTCAAGACGGCCGTGGCTGGGCTGGTGAGCCGCCTGAACTCCAATGAGGCCGACCCCCAGGCCGTGCTCGACGACGTGGCCAAGGTCCGCGCGGAGCTTACGAGCGAGAACGGCTTCAAGCCCTTCATGAAGAAGGACGCCAACGACACCGGCGATCGCGCCCTCACCATCACCGAGACCAACCGCGCCTACGCCACCACCGCCGTCTCGCTGTCGCAGCCCATCCCCTTCCCGGCTCTGCCCTTCTTCCCCAAGGCCAAGGCCTCGGTGGGCGGCTCCTTCAAGCTGTTCGTGACGGGTCAGCCCATCCAGACCTCGCTCCAGACGTCCAACGGCGGCGGCGCCTTCAACATCGGTCCGGTCGGCAGCCTCGGCGCCCAGACGACCGTCAACCTGTCGGAGCCGCTCGGCGGCCTGGACGCGGCGCTCGCGACCATCTCGAGCGACTTCTCGAAGATGCAGGACCTGAGCCAGCAGCTCTCGAACTTCGCCAACATCGACTACGCCAAGGCCGTGAGCACCAAGCTCAAGGCGCGTGCCGCCGACAGCATGGGCTCGGGCATCGACCTGGGCGCGGTGGTGAACCTGGATGAGCGCCTCGCGGTCGGCGCCACCCTGGTCAACCCCGTCGTCTTCTGGCCCGGCTCCGAGAGCGAGTTCAACGGCAAGTTCGACGGCTCCCAGTTCAGCCTCACCTCGGTGGGCGATCGCAAGAGCATCAACTTCACTGACACCGAGCCCATGGCACTCAGCATCGGCGCGGCCTACCGTCTGCCCCTCGGTTTCACCGCCATGGCCGACATGCGCCAGTCCTTCGAGCGGGATCTCTTCTCGAACCAGCTGCTCTACGGGCCCAGCCTGCAGGGTGGTCTCGAGTGGAACATCTTCAACTTGTTGTATGCTCGTACCGGCGCGCGCTTCGGTGGCAAGAACCCGATCTACGGCGCGGGCGTCGGTCTCAACCTGTTCGTCACCAAGCTGGATCTTTCGGGTGGCGTGAGCCAGGACTTCAAGTCCGGCACCATCGCCCTCTCGACCGGTTTCGGCTTCTAGCTCGGTAGCCGGGAGGCCCACGGGCCTCCCGGCTGCTTTGGTTCTCAATGCGGTTTTTTCGTCGACCTACTTCCTCTTCTCCGGCCCCCCACGCGCAAGCGGCGGGGGGCTTCGGTGCGATCCCGGCCGGCGTGCACTGCGACGTGACGGTGCTCTTCGCCGACCTCGAAGGCTTCACCGCCATGACCGAGCAGCTACCCGCTCCCGAGGTCGTCTCGCGCCTCAATGAAACCTTCACGGCCCTCACCGACGCGGTGGACCGCTTCGGCGGACGGGTGGACAAGTTCATGGGCGACGCCATGCTGGTCGTCTGGTCCGAGGCCGACCCGCGCCGCTCGGCCGCGCTTTCGGTCCAGGCGGCCATCGCCATGCAAGAGGCCGCCGCCCAACTGCAGGCGCAGGCGATCGCCGAGGGGCGCCGACCGGTCAAGGTCCGCATCGGGATCTCGTCGGGTCGGGCGATCATCGGCGAGATCGGCGCGCCCCAGCGCCGGGAGAAGACCGTCATCGGGGATGCGGTCAACACCGCTTCCCGGCTTGAAGCTCTCAACAAGGAGTTTCACACCGACTCCATCCTGTCGGGTGCGACCTACGAGCTGGCAGGCGATCGCCTCCGGGCGCGGGACCTCGGCATGGTCTCGATCAAGGGGCGGCGTGAGCCGGTTCAGGCCTATGCCCTCATCGGTTGGAACGAGGAGGAGACCCCATGACCCCGCATACGGCCATGCTCTCGCTCGAATGGGTCGGCTTCGTCCGGGACCTGGTGGGCGTCTCGGCGCTCGCGACCATCCTGATCTACCTGTACAAGCTGGTGCGCCCCAGCCACGAGATCGATCGCATCGCCTACCTGGCCCTTGCGGTGGCGACCGTGGGCACCGTCGCGGGTCTCGCGGTGGGCCTCTTGCTCCTGCGGGCCGTGGTGCCCTGGGCGGCCTTCTGCCTGCCGGCGCTCCTGGTCTTCTGGGTGCTGGAGCTGGAGTTCGGCACGCGCCTTCTGGGCCTGTGTGCGGCGCTGGTGCTCGCGCTGGGGGCTATCTTCCTGGCGGTCTGTCCCCCGCTCTACTTCGGCGCGCTTCCCTGGGCCCTTTTGACCGCCATCGGCGCGAGCGCGGGGGCGGGGCTTCTCGTGTTCGGGGCGGCGACCGTCGTGCCGTCGCTCCTGAACCACACGGGCAGTGCCTTGACGGCGCGCAAGACCAGCCGCTTCTTCGCGCTCGCCCCCTCGACCATCGCCGAGACGGCCTACCGGACCATCGCCTGGGCGCTGCCCGTCCAGCTCGCAAGCTTGGCGGCGGGTTTCATCGCCCTGGCCGAACGACAGCTCTCGCCGCTGCCGCTGGCGCTCATGGGCCTCGCGGCCGTCCTCTCGGCCACCTACGCGGTCTGGTGCCGTCGATCCGGCTTCGGCTTCGGGTATCGGTCCTGGCTGCTCGTGATCGCGGGCGCGGCGGCGCTCGGCGCCATGCGCCTTCTGGCGCTGTGCTGAGCGTCCAGGTGAGGCTTTGCCTTGCTGTGGTAGAATAACGTCGCGACCCGTCCCCGGAGGCCTCTGAATGCCCTTGTTTTCCTTTGGTCAGAAGCGCGCTTCTGGCAAGCCCCCCAAGTCTCGGACCCGCGAGACGATCGAGACCTTCGTGGTGGCTCTGGTCCTGGCGCTCACCGTGCGCGCGACCGTCGCAGAAGCTCGTTTCATTCCTTCCGAGTCCATGCTGCCGACCCTCGAGGTGGGCGATCGCCTGATCGTCGAGAAGGTCTCTTACCGCTTCGAATCCCCCAGCCGCGGCGACATCGTCGTCTTCAACCCGCCCGCATCTGCGGGCTTCCGCGAGAACAACGCCTTCATCAAGCGCGTGATCGGGATTCCCGGCGATCGCCTCTCGGTCCACGACGGCAAGGTCTTCCGTAACGGGGTCGAGCTCCAGGAGTCCTACATCAAGGAAGCTCCTGACTACCTGATGCCGGATCCGGCCAACCCCGGGGCCTACTTCCACGACGGCCGCGAGGTCACGGTGCCTGAGGGCCACGTCTTCGTGATGGGCGACAACCGCAACAACTCGGCCGATAGCCACGTCTGGGGCTTCCTGCCCATCCAGAACATCATCGGCCGCGCGGCCGTTCGCTACTGGCCCCCGGCCCGCTTCGGCCTGCCGGGCTAGTCTTTCGTCGGTCCCGTCATGGCGAGACTCCCCTGTGCCTTCGCCCTCCTTTTGGCGCTGAGCTCGCCTGCTTTCGCCCATGAGACCACCGTTCGCATCGGCCTGGCCGAAGGGGTGGCCCGGGTGACCCTCGCCACCTCGGTCGGCGGCCTCGTCGTGGACGCATCCGGCCGGACCCTCACCCAGACCCGGGCCATGGAGGCCCTGGAAGCCAAGCGCGAGGGAACGGCGATCGCCCTGTACGGCTCCATGGGACGCGTCGCGTCCGTGCAGTTGCCTTTGCGCCTCGTGCCCCGCGCGGCGGCGGGCGAGGTGGGGTTGGTTTTCGGGGCCGGGCGCTGGTACCGCGGCGAGATGGAGCTGCGGCCGGCGGGCAATCGCCTCACCCTGGTCAATCACGTCCCGCTGGAGCACTACCTGTACGGGGTGGTGCCCGCCGAGATGAACCCTCGCTGGCCCCTCGAGAGCCTCAAAGCCCAGGCCGTCGCCGCCCGCACCTACGCGCTCGCCAAGCTCGGCCAGTTCGCCAGCCGCGGCTTCGACATGAAGCCGACCACCGAGAACCAGGTCTATCGCGGGGCCGGCGTCGAGCGGGTGCCGAGCAACATGGCGGTGGATCAGACGCTCGGACAGGTGCTGACCCACGGGGGCCGGGTGATCGCGGCCTACTTCCACTCGTCGTCCGGCGGCTACACCGAAACCGGGGCCGCCGTCTGGGGCGAACCGCGTCCCTACCTGCAGGCGGTGCCCGACTTCGACCAGCAGAGCCCCCGCTACCTCTGGCAGAAGAACGTGCAGGCTCCCAGCCTGCGCCAGGCGCTATCTGCTAAGGGCGTGCGGGTGGGCGACTTGCTGCGCTTCGAGGTCGTGGAGCGAAGCTACTCGGGGCGGGTCAAGCGCGTGAAGGTGGTCGGCACCCAGGGCCAGCAGGAAGTCTCGGGGGATGCAGTCCGGCAGGCGGCGGGCCTCTACTCCACTCTCTTTAACGTGCTGGGCTACGGCGGGGGCGCGGGGCGCCCTGCGGCCTTCGCTTTCGCCGGCCGCGGCCACGGTCACGGCCTGGGCCTCTCGCAGTGGGGGGCCAAGAGCCTCGGAGAGCGTGGTTACGGTTACGCCCAGATTCTGGCACACTATTACCCGACGTCGCAGCTCTCCACACTCGAGTCGCGGGCGCTCCACGAGAGCCCGCAGGCGCTCGCAGGGGCCCTGCAATGACGTTTCCTTCCGGGGCCTACTACCTGGTCTATGCGGCTGAGGCGTGCGCCCTGTACCTGGCCTGGCGCCAGTACAACCGCCAGCGTCCGGGTAAGCCCATGCCGCAGAGCTACCTGCTGATCGTGGGGATCCTGCTGCTTTTGCAACTGTACGGAGAATCATGGCGTCACTGAAACTCTCGGATTACGACTTCCACCTGCCCGAGGAGCGCATCGCGCAGGCTCCTGCGGCCGAGCGCGACCTGAGCCGCTTGCTCGTCGTGCACCGCGACACGGGAGCGCGCGAGCACCGACACTTCCGGGACATCCTCGACTACCTGGCCCCCGGCGACCTCTTGGTCCTGAACGACACCAAGGTGATCCCGGCGCGGCTCTACGGCGTTCGCCCTACCGGCGCACGGATCGAGGTCCTCTTGCTCGAGGAGACGACGCGCGATCGCTGGGTGTGCCTGGTGCGCCCGGGCCGCAAGGCCCAGGTAGGTACCACCCTTCACTTCGGCGAGGGCTTCTCGGGGCACATCGACGAGGTCCTGCCCGATGGCAGCCGGATGATCACCCTGCAGGCCACCGGTGAGCCCACCATGGCCGCGATCGCCCGGCACGGCGAGCTGCCGCTGCCCCCGTACATCCAGGCCAAGGCCGAGGATCCGGGTCGATACCAGACGGTCTACGCCCGCGAAGAGGGGGCCGTGGCCGCTCCGACCGCCGGCCTCCACTTCACGCCGGCCCTTTTGGAGGCCGCCCGGGCCAAGGGGGTCGAGATCACCCAGGTCACCCTCCACACCGGAATGGGGACCTTCAAGCCGGTGAGCGTTGAGGACCTGACGGACCACGAGATGCACGCGGAGCGCTACCGCCTGAGCGCCGAAACGGTCGAGGCCGTGGCGCGGACCAAGGCCCGTGGCGGCCGGGTCATCGCGGTCGGGACCACCGCCGTTCGGACCCTGGAGCACTGCGCCGAGAGCGGAGAGCTGGTGGCAGGCTCCGGCGAGACCCGCATTTTCATCTACCCGGGCTATCGCTTTCGGGTGGTGGATGCCCTCGTCACCAACTTCCACCTGCCCAAGTCCACCCTGCTGATGCTCGTCTCGGCCTTCGCCGACCAGAAGCGGCCGGGGGGCCTCGGCGGGCGCGAGCTGATGCTCGAAACCTACGCCGAGGCGATCGCCGAAGCGTACCGCTTCTACTCGTTCGGGGACGCCACCCTGATGCTCTGACCCCCTCGCTTGTCCCAGTGGGGAGCGAGGGGTATAATCCAGGCAGGATCTTATTTGGAGGTTTAACGAGATGGTGAATCTTACCCAAGAGGCCACGTCCAAGTTGACGTTGACGGTGACCCCCGAGGCCGCGACCCACATCAAGGAAGCGCTCGGCGCCCAGTCGCGCACCGATCTCGCGCTGCGCCTCTACATCAAGCCGGGCGGCTGCAGCGGCTTCGGCTACGGCATGGGGCTCGACTCCGCCAAGGCCGGCGATCTGAGCTTCGACCACGACGGCATCCCCGTGGTGATCGACCCCCACAGCGCCCCCTACCTCGAAGGTGCCGAGGTCGGCTACCGCGTCGAGGCCATGGGTGGCGGCTTCACCATCACCAGCCCCCACGTTTCTTCGGGCGGCGGCTGCGGCTCGGGTGGTTGCGGGTCGGGCGGCTGCGGCACCGGCCACAGCCAGGAAGCGCCTGCTGCCAAGTCGGGCGGTTGCGGCTCGGGCTGCGGTTGCGGCTAAACTTCTGCTACTAATCGGCGCCCGGCCTGCTTTGCCGGGCGCCGCTTTTCGTTGAATCGTCCAAGAACTCGCACCGAAGGAGCTCGCCTATGCTCGTCGTCATGGCTCAGGATGCCCAACCCACCGACGTGGAGCGTGTCATCGCGGCGATCCGCGAGATGGGCTTCGAGGCGCGCCCCATGCCGAGCGAGCGCCGCACGGCCATCGGCGTGGTCGGCAACGACCGCCGCGTCGACTCGAGCACCATCGAAGGCCTGCCCGGCGTGGCCGAGGTGATCCACGTCTCGGCCCCCTACAAGCTCGTCAGCCGCGAGTGGCAGGCCCGCGACACCGTCATCGCCCTGCCCAACGGGGTAGAGATCGGCGGCTCCCAGGTCGTCGTGATGGCGGGGCCCTGCGGGGTCGAGAGCGAGCAGCAGCTGATGGAGACGGCCGAGGCCGTGGCCAAGGCCGGCGCCCGCGTGCTGCGCGGCGGCGCCTTCAAGCCCCGCACCAGCCCTTACTCCTTCCAGGGGATGGGCCTCGAAGGCCTCAAGCTGCTCGCCAAGGCGCGCGACGCCTACGGTCTGGCCATCATCACCGAGGCGATCGATCCCGAGAGCCTGGACATGGTCGAGGAGTACGCCGACATCATCCAGCTCGGCGCGCGCAACATGCAGAACTTCGCCCTGCTCAAGCGGGCCGGCCGCGCCAAGAAGCCCGTCATGCTCAAGCGCGGGCCGTCGGCCACCCTCAAGGAGTGGTTGCTCGCCGCCGAGTACATCCTCGCCGAGGGCAACACCCAGGTCATCATGTGCGAGCGCGGGGTCCGCAGCTTCGAGGACTACACCCGCAACATGTTCGACCTCAACGCCATCCCGGTCATCAAGCAGCTCTCGCACCTGCCGGTGGTGGGGGATCCCTCGCACGGCACCGGCCGCCGCGAGCTGGTCTCGCCGGTCTCGCGCGGGGCGATCGCCGCGGGTGCTGACGGCATCATCGTCGAGGTCCACCGCAACCCGCAAGAGGCCAAGAGCGACGGGATGCAGAGCCTCTATCCGACCCAGTTCGAAGAGCTGATGAAGGGCCTGCGCGCCACGGCCGAGAGCCTCGGCCGAACCCTGTAAAGCCTTAATCCTTCCCCACGAAGATGCGGCTCGGGAACGACGTTCCCGGGCCCACCAGCTTGGCGTAGGTGGCCTGGTTGATCATCTGGCCCGTGACGATCGACCCGTCCTTGACCGTCAGGGCGATCGCGCGCTTCGGGCTGAGCTTGGCGATGAACAAGAGGCCCCCCGGCCCCGACCAGACCTGGGCGGGGCGCTGGATGGCCTTGGCCAGCTGGTCGAGGCTCACGTCGGGCAATTCGGTGTACACCCGGGTCCAACCGTGGCCCTCGGGGCCCGGTGCGCCGTCCTTCAGCACGATCGCCGCGCCCAGGGCGCTGACGGGCGGCTTGTAACGAGCGATGACCCGCTCGCCCGCAGCCGCCGGCGTGGGCTCGGGGGTGGGGGCGGCGGCTTCCTTCAGGTCGATCCGAACAGAGCTCTGGCGGTAGGGGGTGGCGGCCTCGCCCACGATGAGGATCGCCTCCTGGACTTCCTCGTCGAGGGGGAAGAGCAGGGTGGCCTGGATCGTCTGGCCGTTGCTGGTCGGCAGGAAGTGGGTGGTCCGGTCGGGGGGCGCGCCCTTGGCGGGCGGTGCCGGCACGAAGAGGACGCTGCCCTCGTCACCGGGCTCCATGTGGATGAAGAGGCGCTTGGCGCCGATCCGGTTCTCGATTGTCAGGGAAACGCGCACGGTGCGCTTGCCGCGCGCGACCTCGCCCACTTGGATGTCGAAGTCCTCGGCAGCAGCAGGTTGCACGGCGGCCGGGCGCGGCGCCTGGGCAGGCGCGCCGGGGGCGCTTGCGAGCATGAGGGCGAGCGATAGTGATGGAAGCAAGACCTTTTCTCCAAGTCGGTTCTTGAAGTTGTACCGCGAGCGAGCGCCCCTCGTCGAGCCTTCGGCTTGTGCTAGCATGGCCGTATGCAGAAACTTCGAGCCTTCGCCGAGTCCCTCGCCACGGGTGCCGGGAGCATCCTGCGCGAGCACCACGGCAAACGTCACACCATTGAGTATAAGGGAGAGATCGACCTGGTCACCGAGGTCGATCGCGCCGCCGAGGCCTACATGCGCGCGCGCATCGCCGAGATCTACCCGGATCACGAGATCCTGGGCGAGGAGGAGGGCCTCAAGACCTCCGGGTCGGCCTATCGCTGGCTCTTGGATCCGGTGGACGGCACCACCAACTACGCCCACGGCTTCCCCTACTACTGCGTCTCGGTCGGCCTCGAGCACGAGGGCCGCGTCATCGTGGGGGCGGTCTACAACCCGATGCTCGACGAGTTGTTCAGCGCGGCTCTCGGCGAGGGTGCGACCCTCAACGGCACGCCGATCGCGGTCTCCGAGACCACCGAGCTTCGCCGCTCGCTGCTCACCACCGGCTTCCCCTATCACGTCATCCAGGAGGGCAGCAACCTGCCCTTGTTCATCCGCTTTCTCTACCGCTGCCAGGCGGTGCGGCGGGCAGGATCGGCGGCTCTCGACCTGTGCCACGTGGCCTGCGGCCGCTACGACGGCTTCTGGGAGCCGGGCCTCTCGGCCTGGGATGTGGCGGCGGGCTCGCTCATCGTCCAGGAGGCGGGCGGGCGCATGAGCGACTACCAGGGCAACCCCTTCGACCCTTACGCCAAGGAGCTGCTCGCGTCGAACGGCCCGCTGCACGAGGCCATGATGGCGGTCATCAACGAGCAGAATCCCGACTGACCGGAGGTTTGGCATGAAACGCGCCTTGGCGCTCGCTCTCGTGGCGGCGACCCTGTGGACGGCAGGGGCGTCGCCCCTCGTCGCCCCTGCTTCGGCCTTCCCGTTCTCCTTCGAGTCCGAGACGCAGGTCCGGCAGGCCTTCGAGACGACTCTGCAGGAGTATCGCCAGGCCCTCGCCGAAGGCGCCGGGCCTGATTGGCAGGCCTATATCGATCGCTTCGAGGCCTTCCGAGGCCGGCTCAAGGGCAAGGTCTGGGAGCGCCGCATGGAGGCCGTCCTCATGGACTGTGCCGCCCGCGCGGGTGCTGCGGTCGATGGCCGTGGCGTCCTCGACGCCGATGCGCCCGACTGGCTCCTCTTGGCCGGGGGACAGGCTCTTTCGCAGACGGATGCCGCCGAGGCCCGCGAGGCTTATGGCCGTTTGATCGAGGATTACCCCAAGAGCCCGCTCGTCGGCGAGGCCCGCATGGCCCTCGGCGAGTTGCTCTTGGCCTCGGATCCCGCCGCCGCGGCGCGCCACCTCTTGCCGCTCGCACGGGCGGGGACGGTAGAGCCGCTCGCCGAGCGCGCCCTCTTCTTGCTCGGAACCCAGGGTCCCGAGGCGGAGCGCCTTGCGCGCCTGCGCGAGCACCGCGCGCGCTACCCGAAGGGGCCCAATCGCTTCGCGGTGGCCCGGGCCCTCTCCAAGCAGGAGGACCTGAGCGCTACCGAGCGCCTGGATCTGGCGGGCATCTTGCTGGAGGCGGCCGAGTACGGGCCTGCCGAGCGTTTGCTCAAGGGGCTCAAGTCGGGGCTTGCGGTCTTCCGACAGGGACGGGCCGCCTGGCGCCTGGGGGACTACGACCGGGGCGTGACCCTGCTCAAGAAGGCCATGGTGCTCGATCCGTCCCTCAAGGCGCGCGCGCTCGTGACCCTCGGCCAGCTCGAAGAGAAGCGCAAGCGCCGTCCCCAGGCGATCGCCTACTACCGCGAGGCCGCCAAGGACAAGGGCGACGCCGGTCTCGAGGCCTACACGCGCTGGAGCGCCATGTACCGCCGAGTGGACGACGAAGACAACGCCAAGGTCGTCGACTTGCGCCTGATCCAGGCTTTCCCCCGCTCCGAGGAGGCCACCGAGGCGCGCTGGCGCTTCCTGTGGCGAGCCTACCAGGCCAAGCGCTACGACGAGGCCAAGCTTTGGGCCCAGCGCATGGGCGACGCCATCCTGGTCAAGGTGCAGGGCCCCTCGGGGCTCTACTGGCTCGGGCGCCTTGCAGAGCGCGAGGGCGATCGCGAGGAGGCCCGCGCGAGCTATCAGCGGGTCTTGACCAAGAGCCCGCGCTCGTACTACGGCTGGCGCTCGCGCTTCCGCCTGGCGGCGCTCGACGAGGGCAAGCCCGATCCGGGCTTCGCGGTGCGCCCGGTCGAGGTCTCGCCGCGCGCCGAGGACCTCACGCCCCTCTTCGAAACCAAGCCTCCCAAGGGCGACTACCTGCGGCAGATCGCGGCCTTCCCCGCTCCGCTCAAGGAGCTGATTTATCTCGGTCAGGTGGACCCTGCCCTGCGGCACGCGCAGCGCACGGGGGCCTCGGACGACCTGAAGGCCTGGCTCTCGTTGCAGGGCGGGCGCTACTCCAAGGCGATCGCCTTCTCGGAGGGCGTCGATCCTTACCTGAGCTATCCGCTGGGCTACTACCCCCTGGTCAAGGCCGCGGCCGATCCGCAGGGGATCGACCCCCTGCTCTTCACCTCGCTGGTCAAGCAGGAGAGCCTCTTCGACCCGCAGGCGCGGTCGTGGGTGGGGGCCATGGGCCTCAGCCAGCTGATGCCGGGCACCGCCGAGTGGGTGGGCAAGAAGGTGCCGGGGCCCGTCAAAGCCCTGACGGACCCCTTCTGGAACCTCAAGCTGGGGGCTTATTACCTCTCCTGGGTGCAGAAGCGCCTGTCGGACCAGCCGGTCTTCGCGGTGGCGGCTTACAACGCGGGCCCCAACGCGGTCAAGAAGTGGATCGACGCCAACGGCCACCAGGACGTGGACGTGTGGGTCGAGCTGATCCCCTACCCGGAGACGCGCCACTACGTGAAGAAGGTCTTTGGGAACTACTGGACCTATCAGGCGTTGTACGGCAAATAAGCAGCGGGGGCGGCCCATCGGCCGCCCCCGCTTTCTGGGTGGTTACTGGTTGACCAGCAGCTCTTCGAGTTGCTCGCGGCTGACCACGTACTGCTCGTTGCAGAAGTGGCAGGTGGCCTCGGCCTGGCCCTGCTCTTCGATGATCTCGCGGATCTCGGTGGGACCGAGGCTCGCCAGCGCGCGCATGACGCGATCGGTCGAGCAGGGGCACTCGAAGCGGACCGACTCCTCGCTGTGGAGGATCTCGACGGCGAAGCCCGAGAGCGCCGCGTGGAGGATCTTGTCGAGGCTACCGTACTGCCGCGCGAGCTGGGTGAAAGAGGGCAGTTTGCTGAGGGTCTCCTCCAGGCGCTCGGCGATCTCGTCGCCGGCATCCGGCATCAGCTGGACCAAAAGGCCGCCCGAGACCTCGACCTCGCCGCTCGGCTGGACGAAGATGCCCAGCGAGAGCGCCGACGGGGTCTGCATGGAGGTGGCCATGTAGTGGGTGAAGTCCTCGCCCAGCTCGCCGCTGACCAGCTCGACCGTGCCGGTGTAGGGCTGGCCGCCCAGACCGTTGTCGTGGGTGATCGAGAGGGTGCCCGAGCGGCCCACGGCGCCGCCCACGTCGAGGGTGCCGTGGGGAGTGGGGGGCAGGTAGGTGTCGGGGCGCGAGACGTAGCCCCGCACGGCGCCGTTGGCGCGCGCATCGACCAGGATCAGGCCCAGGGGGCCGTCGCCCATCACCCGGATGGTGAGGCTGCCGCGGGGATCCTTCATGGTGGCCGACGCGACCAGGAGGCCGGCGCCGAGGGCCTTGCCGAGCGCCGCCGAGGCGGTCGGGCTCGTGGCGTGGCGTCGGCAGGCCTCGTTGACCGTCTCGGTCGTGAAGGCGGCGACGGCCCGGATGCGGCCGTCGGCGGCGGTGGCTTTGATCAGGGTATCAGGCATGGCGAAATCCTATTCGAGGGTCAGTTTTCACGCGGCAATTCGAGACATTCTATCATGGTGTAGAATCGGATGGTTCTTGAATTTGACCCCCCTTTCCCCGCTTTCCCATCCACCAAAGGAGCTCGGATGAAGGATCTTGCCCATCGGGCGCTGAACCGTGCGCAGTTGTCGGGCGCGGACTACGCCGACGTGCGCTTCGTGAAGCGCGCCTTCGAGACCATCACCGTCAAGGACGGCCACCTAGCGGGCCTTTCCCTGGACGAGAGCGAGGGCTTCGGCATCCGGGCCCTCTACCGCGGGTCGTGGGGCTTCGCCTCGAGCGCGCTGGTCACCCCCGACGAGGTGGAGCGCGTCGCCGCCCTCGCGACGGCCATCGCCAAGGCCAGCCACACCGTGCAGCGCGAGAAGGTCGAGCTGGGGCCGCCGGTCGCCACGGTGGGGTATTACGAGACCCCCGTCGGCGAGGACCCCTTCGCTGTCTCGCTCGAAGAGAAGATCGCCCTCCTGATGGCGGCCGACGCCGAGATGCGCGCCGTCCCCGGGATCCGGGCGACCGAGGCATCGCTCGGCTGCCAGCGCGAAGAGAAGACCTTCGCCTCGACCGAGGGGGCCTACATCGAGCAGGTCCTCACCGAGACCGGCTGCGGCATCGCGGCCACCGCCGTGGGCGAGGGGGACGTGCAGCGCCGCAGCTACCCCAACAGCTTCGGCCGGCACCAGGCCACGCGCGGCTTCGAGCTGGTGCGCGAGGTGGATCTGGTGGGCAACGCCCGCCGCATCGCCGAGGAGGCGGCTTCGCTGCTCACGGCGCCGGTCTGCCCCTCTGGGGTCACGACCCTGGTGCTCGATCCGACCCAGCTGGCCCTTCAGGTCCACGAGTCCATCGGCCATGCCATCGAGCTGGACCGGGTCTTCGGCATGGAGGCCTCCTTTGCGGGCACGAGCTTCCTCGACCCTGGCATGCTCGACGGCTTCCGCTACGGCTCCGAGATCGTCAACGTGACGGCCGACGCGACGGCACCGGGCGGCCTCGGGACCTTCGGCTACGACGATGAGGGGATGCCCGCGCAGCGCGCGCCGATCATCGAACAGGGCATGTTCAAGGGCTTCCTCAGCTCCCGCGAGACGGCTTCCAAGATCGGCCGGGAGTCCAACGCCACCATGCGCGCCGACGGCTGGGAGCGCATGCCCATGATCCGCATGACCAACATCAACCTCGAACCGGGTGAGCACAGCTTCGAGCGCCTCATCGGCGAGGTCGAGGACGGCATCTACATGCACACCAACAAGAGCTGGAGCATCGACGACAAGCGCGTCAACTTCCAGTTCGGCTGCGAGATCGCCTGGGAGATCAAGGGCGGGAAGCTCGGGCGCCTGCTCAAGAACCCGACCTACACCGGCCTGACCCCCGAGTTCTGGGCCAACTGTGACGCCATCGGCGATGCGAGCCAGTGGCAGATCTGGGGCACTCCGAACTGCGGCAAGGGCCAGCCCGGCCAGACGGCCCACGTGGGCCACGGCGCCGCACCCGCCCGCTTCCGCAACGTCCGCGTGGGGATTCTGTCATGACCGTGACTTCAAAGCATCTGGCCGAGCGCGTCCTCTCTCTTTCGCAGGCCGCCGAGACCGAAGTGCTCGTCGCCGAGCGCGAGAGCCACCTGACCCGCTTCGCCAATTCCGAGATCCACCAGAACGTCTCGGAGCGCAACACCGAGGTCCGCGTGCGGGTCATCGAGGGCGGACGCGTCGGCGTCGCTTCGACCAACGACCTCTCGGAGGCCTCGCTCGCGCGCCTGGTCGAGCGCGCCCGCATGCTCGCGCGCTATGCGCCCCCCTGCGACCTGCCGCCCCTGCCGGGGCCGCAGCGCTACGCGGCGGTGCCCCACGCCTATGCGGCCGCCACTGCAGCGGCTACTCCCGAGGACCGCGCCCGGGTGGCAGGGGTGGCCTGCCGCCTGGCTCTGGCGGCGGGCCTCAACGCCTTCGGCGCCTTCGAGACCGCCGCGGGCCGCCGCACGATCGCCAACTCGCGCGGCCTCTTCGTGACCCAGGAGGCCACCAAGGCCGACTACAACCTGGTCGTGATGGGCGCCGACTCGTCGGGCTACTCTTCCTTTACCGCCGCGGACGTGGCTGGGCTCGATGCCGAGGCCCTCGCGTGGGTGGCCATCAACAAGGCGCTCAAGAGCGCGCACCCGGTGGCCATCGAGCCCGGTGCCTACACCGTCCTGCTCGAGGAGGACGCCGTGGCGGATCTGCTTGACCACGTGGCAGCGGCGGGCTTCGGGGGCCAGGGGCTGGTCGACGGCGTCTCGTTCGTGGCGGGGCGCCTGGGCGATCGCCTTTTCGGCTCGAACGTGACGGTCTGGGACGATCCGCTGGGGGCCGAGATGCTGCCGGCGGCCTTCGACGCCGAAGGGGTGGGCAAGGAGCGTCTCTGCCTGATCGAGAAGGGGGTCGTTCGCGGGGTCGCCCACGACTCCTTCACCGCCCATCAGCTTGGGGTGGCTTCGACGGGCCACGCCTTCCCGGCGCCCAGCACCTCGGGTCCCCATCCCAGCCATTTGCGACTGGAGGCGGGCGATGCGACCAAGGCCGATATGCTGCGCGGGATCGAGCGGGGCATCCTCGTCACCCGCTTCCACTACACCAACCTGGCGGACGCGCACACGGCGACCATCACGGGCATGACCCGCGACGGCACCTTCTTGATCGAGAACGGCGAGGTGACGCGCCCCCTCAAGAACCTGCGCTTCACCTCGGGGGGCATCGACGCCCTGAACAACGTGCGGGCGATCGCAAGGGACACCAAGCTCGTGCCCGGCTGGTACGGGGCGACCCGTGCCCCGGCGCTGGTGGTGGATGGCTTCCGCTTCTCGGGGGCGACGCTCTTCTAGGTGCCTGCGCTCTTCTCGATCTCGGGGTGCCACGCCAGGTAGCGGATCACATCCGACTGGCTGAGCATCCCGATCACCCGCCCCTCCTCCACCACGGGTAGGCGTCCCACGTCGAGCTGGCTGAAGCGCTGGAGCGCATCGGCCACGCTGGCGTGCGGATCCAACGCCTGGGCGTCGCCCAGCGGGGTCATGACCTCGCGGACCCGCCGGCGCGACCACTCTTCCGGGGGGACGGCCTTGACCTGCTTGGCTTGCAGCAGTCCGTCCAGATGGCCGTCGACGACCGGGTAGCCCTCGTAGGGGTAACGCAAGAGGTAGTCGTCCACCACCGCCGAGAGGGTCATGTCCGGGTCGAGCACCTGCGGGTCGCGCGTCATGAGGTCGCCGACCCCCACCCCCGAGAGCGCCGCGTGCAGGACCATCTCGCCGTACTGGCTGGCTGCCGCCTGGAAGAGCAAGTACCCGATGAAGCCGATCCAGATGGCCCCGAACAGGTCGCCGGCCATCACCCGCAAGAGCCCCCAGAGCATCAAGAGACCGCCGACGATCTGACCGCCGCGCGAGGCGATGCGGGTGGCGCGCCGCAGGCTGCCCGTGGCTTGCCAGGCGGCGGCGCGCAGCACGCGCCCCCCGTCGAGGGGGAAGCCCGGCAGGAGGTTGAAGAGGCCGAGGGCCAGGTTGACCACCGCAAGCCAGGCGCAGACCCCGGCGGCGGCGAAGAAGCCCGGCATGGTGTCCAGGCCGCGCGCCAAGAGGGCGAAGAGGGCGCCCAGGGCGAAGCTCATCAAGGGGCCCGCGATCGCCACCTTGAACTCGATGGCGGGGCTCGGCAGCTCCTGGGTGGTCTCGGAGATGCCCCCGAAGACGAACAGCACGATCCGGCGCACCCGCAGGCCGAAGTGCTGGCTGACCAGCGAGTGCGAGAGCTCGTGGGCGATGAGCGAGGCGAAGAAGAGCACCGTCGTCACCGCCCCCATGAGGAGGTAGACGCCGCGGCCGAGGCCAGGGTAGGTCATCGGGAAGACCGCCGCGCTCAACGACCAGAAGATGATGGTGAAGATGATGAGCCAGGAGACGTTGATCTCGATGGGAATTCCGAACAGGGTGGCGATCCGGAAGCCTTTCACGCCTGCCTCCTCTCGTCGGGGTGTGCGCCCACCATACGCCATGCCGCGCCGGAACCCAATCAACAACCGAGGCACCTGGGGGTCTGACGCGCCTTGTGGCGCGCTTTCTAGGAGATATGATCCCGCTGCGTCACCCCTTCATTCATTCGGAAAGGAGGTTCGTCATGGCCCTCACGCGATGGGAACCCATGGGCGTTCGTACGCTCAGAGACCAGATCAACCGGATGTTCGAGGACGTCATGACCCCGGCCCTGCGCGGCGGGTTCGGCCTGATGGGGCCGGCGCTCGACGTGTACGAGAAGGACGGCGAGGTCTTCATCGAGGCCGAATTGCCCGGGATGGACATCAAGGACGTCGAGATCACCTCGACCGAGAACACCTTGACCCTCAAGGGCGAGACCACGCGGGAAACCGAGGTCAAGGAGGAGAACTTCCATCGGGCGGAGCGGCGCTTCGGCTCGTTCGTGCGCACGGTCGAGCTGCCGAGCCCGATCAATCCCGAGCAGGCCAGGGCGTCCTTCAAGGATGGCGTGCTGACCATCCATGCGCCACTCGCCGCCGGCGCGACCCCCAAGCGGATCTCCGTCGAGGGCGAACAGGCCCGAGGTGAGTTGCCGCGGACCGAGCAGCCGCAAGGCGAGCCGCCCAAGAACGAGCAGATACCGATGAGCTAGTCGAGGCTTCGAGCGGGGTAACCCGCTCGAACCCTTTTTTTCATGCCGTATAATGGAGCGTCCGCTCGTTGAGGGGGGCTCCATGATTCGCATTCGGGACATCAAGAAGCGTTACCAGGCCGGTGATCAGGCCATCTTCGCCCTCGCCGGAGTGAGCCTCGACATCCAGGAGGGCGAGTTCGTCGCCATCATGGGCACGAGCGGCTCTGGCAAGTCCACGCTCATGAACATCATCGGCTGCCTGGATCGGGCGAGCGAGGGCGAGTACGCCCTGGACGGCCTGCCCATCGGTCAGTACGACGACAACGCCCTGGCCAAGGTCCGCAACCAGAAGCTGGGCTTCGTCTTCCAGAGCTTCAACCTCTTGCCCCGCACCACGGCCCTCGAGAACGTGGAGCTGCCCTTGCTCTACGCGGGGATCAAGCCCGCCGAGCGCAAGGCCCGGGCCCTGGAGGCCCTGGAGCGGGTGGGGCTCGCCAACCGTGCCGACCACACCCCGAGCCAGCTCTCGGGCGGTCAGCAGCAGCGGGTGGCCATCGCCCGCGCCATCGTCAACCGGCCCAAGATCCTCTTGGCCGACGAGCCGACCGGTGCCCTCGACTCGCGGACCAGCGACGAGATCATGGCCCTCTTCACGGCGCTCAACGCCCAGGGAATGACCCTCGTGCTCGTGACCCACGAGCCCGACGTGGCCGCCTACGCGCGGCGGATCATCCGCTTCAAGGACGGCCGCATCCTCTCCGACGAGGCCAACGTGCCCACGAGGTCCCTTTCCGTATGAAGCGCTTCGCTCTTACCGCGCTCTTGATCGCCGCCCTCTCGCCGAGCGCGCACGCCGCCACGTCTTTGACCCTGAACGAGGCGATCGCCAAGGCGCTTGCGACCCACCCCGACGCGCTGATCGCCGACAACCGCGAGGAGGCCGCGGAGCTCGCCGTGGCCGACGCCCAGAGCCAGCGCTTCACCTTGAGTACCGACGTCTCGGCCCTCTCGCGCACCTCTCAGGCGGGACTGTTGGGCCAGGGCCCGCTGCCCCAGACCACGAACCAGCAGAGCATCAACGGCAACGTCAGCCTGACTGTGCCCCTCTTCACGGGCTTCAAGCTCACCAACGCGGTCGCTTCGGCCCAGCACCAGCGCGACGCGGCCTCCTCCTCGCGCCGGCAGACCCGCCAGGAACTCACCATCCAGGTGACGCGGGCCTTCTGGCAGCTTCGACAGGCCGAGTTGGTCGAAGAGATCCAGCAGGAGGCCATCGCCCAGACCGAGCGGACCCTGAAGCTGACTCGGGCGGGTTACGCGCTCGGCCGCCAGACCACCAGCGACGTGGACCGGGTCGAGGTCAGCGTGCTCAATGCCAAGAACGAGCAGCTGCGCTTGCAGGGCGAGACCCTTCAGGCACGGACCGAGCTTGCGACCTTGGTCGGCACCTCCGCCGATTCCCTCTCGATCGATGGGGCCTCGGTGACGCTCACGACGGCGATCGCCCTGCCCTCGCGCGAGCGGGTGGAGCGGCTGCTCGACCAGCGCCCGGACGTCCAGGCGGCGGCAGCCCGGTTGCAAGCAGCCGAGGCCTCGCTCGCGGCGGCGGGCGGCGATCGCTGGCCCCAGCTTTCCTTGATCACGACCTACCAGCACGGCAACAACCCGTACGACCCGACGCTAGGGGCCCGCGGCTTCTCGTCGTCGGTGTCGGGCACCTGGGATGCGCGGCTTGCGGCGAGCTTCAACCTCTTCGACGGCGGCAAGATCCACCGGGCGATCGCGCGCGCCGAAGGCGAGGTGCGCGAGGCTCGCGCGACCCACGAGAAGGCCCGGCGCGACGCACGCCTCCAGGCCGAGAAGGCCCTCATCCGCCTCAAGAGTGCGCGCGATCGCCTGGAGTTGACCGACAAGAGCACCGCCATCGCGGGCAAGACCCTCAAGTGGGTCGAGACCCGCTACCAGCAGGGTTACGCCTCGCAGGTCGAGGTCAACGACTCCCTGGGGAGTCTCGTCACCTCGCGCACCCAGCGGGTGCAAGCCCTCATCGACGCCCAGCTTGCGCGCGCCGAGCTCGAGCGCGCCCTCGGCACCCTCTAGCCCCGTTCCTGAAGACAAGGAGTCGCACCGTGGCCTTTCCCGTCAAAACCGTCGCCGTCCTGGGCGTCGTCGTCGCCCTGGGCGCCGGAGCCGCCACCTTCGCCTCGATCAACAAGGGCAAGAAGAACGCCGAGCCTCACGCCAAGGTCGAGCGCGGCGCCTTGCGGGTGGTCGTTTCCGAAACCGGCACCGTCCAGCCCCTGACCAAGGTCGAGATCAAGAGCAAGGTCGCAGGCCAGGTCGCCAAGCTCCTGGTGGACGTGGGCCAGAAGGTCGAGAAGGGCCAGCTCCTCATCCAGCTCGACACCACCGACATGGAGCGCGAGCGGGCGCGTGCCGCGGCCGACCGGGATCAGGCCGCTGCGCGCCTCGCCCTGCTCAAGGCCGGCTCGCGCCGCGAAGAACTGACCGAGGCCCGAGCCCAGGTGAGCCAGCAGGAAGCCGCCTTCGCGCGGGCCGAGGCCGACTATCGTCGTAGCGAAGAGGCCCTCAAGGCGGGCACCATCACCCCGCGCGAGGCCGAGAGCGCGCGTAGCGACTACTTCGCCGCCAAGGCCCAGCTCGACGCTTCTCGGGCGCGCCTCGCCAAAATCAAGGCTGGCCCCCGTCTTGAGGAGATCGCCGAGGCCAAGGCCCAGCTCGCGCGGGCTGAGGTGGCCCTCAAGGCCACCGAGGACCAGCTCTCCTACGCCTCGATCCGCTCGCCCATGGCGGGCACGGTGATCAAGCGCGGCATCGAGGTCGGCGAGATGGTCTCACCCGGCGTCTCGGCCACGGCCCAGGGGACCAGCATGCTCACCGTCGCCGATCTGGACCGCTTGATCATCGCGAGCAGCCTCAACCAGATCGACGTGGGCAAGGTTCGCAAGGGCCAGAAGGTCGAGGTGCGGGTCGACTCGGCGCCTGGCAAGGTCTTCACCGGCGAGATCCGCAAGGTGGCGCCTGCGGCCGAGGCGAGCAAGGACGGCCAGAGCACCATCCAGACCTTCCCCATCGAGACCATCCTCGCGGGCACCGACGCCGACGCCCTCAAGCCCGGCATGTCGGCGGACCTGGACGTGCTGGTCACGAACAAGGAGGGCGCCCTCTACCTGCCCGTCGAGGCGGTGATACGGGGCAAGGGCCTTTCGGGCTCGGTGACGCTGCCGGCCAAGGAGAAGGGTGCCAAGCCCGCGACCGCTTCGGTCACCCTGGGGCTTGCGACCGACACCCAGATCGAAATCCTCTCGGGCCTCGTCGAGGGCCAGGAGGTCCTCATCAAGCCAGCGCCTTCGGCCGACAACACGATGAAGTTCTAGCCCCATGCTGCGCGAGTACCTGCGCCTGGCGTTCAAGACCCTCGGGAACAACCGCCTGCGCGCGACCCTGACGGTCCTGAGCATCACCATCGGGGTGGCGGCGGTCATCCTCCTGACCAGCCTCGCCCAGAGCGGGCTTGCGACGCTGGTGCGCGGCATCGAGGACATGGGCGGCACCCGCTTCATCATGGTCATGGCCGAGACCCCCAAGAAGGCGGCCAAGAAGCAGGGCAACTACCTCAAGGGCCTGACCTACGCCGACGCGCGGGCCCTGGAGGGGCGCCTGCCCCACGTGGAGCACCTGACCCCGCTCGACACTCAGCCGTCGAGCCCCGTTCGCCGACCCGGCCAGTCGGAGAAGCTCACCGACCTGGTGGGGACGAGCGAGGCCTTCGTGGGGGCCTACCGCATGACCCTCGAGGCGGGACGAGACCTCACGGCTGCGGACCTTGCGACCCGCGCGCGGGTCTGCGTGGTGGGCGACAAGCTCGCCGAGAAGCTCTTCCCCGGCCAGGAGGCCGTCGGCCAAGAGCTGGTGCTCAAGGGCGATCGCTACCGGGTGGTGGGGCGCCTCGCTTTCAACGCCAAGGGCGGGGCGAGCATGGGCTTCGACTGGAACGATCTTGCGATCGCGCCCATCACCGTCACCTCCCCGAGCGGGCGCCTTTCCTTCTTCAGCCTCACCTCGACCGACCCTGCTCACAACCAAGCGATCATCGACCGGGCCAACGCCGTCCTGATGCTGCGTCACCACGACGTGGACGACTTCCAGTTCCTGGACTTCGGGGGCATGCTCAAGGGCTTCTACTCGGTCTTCTACGGCATGATTCTGGTGGTTGGCCTGATCGCGGGGATGAGCCTCGTCATCGGCGGGGTGGGCATCATGAACATCATGCTGGTCGCCGTCACCGAGCGAAAGCGCGAGATCGGCCTGCGCAAGGCCGTCGGCGCCACGGGCCGCTCCATCATGGGCCAGTTCCTGGTCGAGGCCATTCTCCTGAGCCTCTCGGGCGCTGCGGCCGGCGCCTTGATCGGGGTGGGGGGCGCGCAGCTCGCGGCCCTCGTCGGACCCTTGATCAACAAGGGCTGGGTCGGCGTGGTCAGCCAGCAAGCGATCGTGCTCTCCGTCCTCTCGTCGGCGGGGATCGGCCTGTTCTTCGGCTGGTATCCGGCCAAACAGGCCGCTGCCCTCGACCCGATCCTCTGCCTGCGTTCGGAGTGAGCCCATGACCTTTCTCGACGAACTCAAGAGCGTGCTCGCCACCCTCGCCGCCCATCGCATGAGGGCTTTCTTGACCCTGCTCGGGATCATCCTCGGGGTGGGCACCCTCGTGCTCCTCTCGAGCGTGGTCGAAGGCTCGGGCAAGTTCATGGAGCGCCGCTTGATGGAGGCGTCGGGCGATGACGTGATCACCCTCTCCAAGCGCTGGAGCGACGAGGCGAGCGGCAAGACGACCCACGCGCTCGATCGCTTTGACGCGCGCGCCCTCTCGCACGCTCCGCACCTGTCGGGGGCCCAGGTCTTGAGCCTGTCGTCCATGACCGTGGCCTGGGGCACGCGTTGGGGGCAGCAGACCTACGTGGTGGGCACGGTCCCGGCGGCGCTCTCCTTCTACGGCCTCGAGGTGGACAAGGGGCGCTTCCTCGTGCAGGGTGACGTCTGGAACCGCAGCAAGGTGGCGGTGCTCGGTCCCAAGGCTGGTTCGAAGCTCCTGGCAGGCGTGGCCGACCCGCTGGGGGCCGAAGTCAAGCTCAAGGGGCAGCGCTTCCGGGTGGTCGGCGTCCTGAGGCCCAAGCCCACCATGGGGGCGGGGCCCTTCCGAACCTGGGACGAGAGCGTGCTCGTGCCGGAGACGGCTTTCGCGGATCGCCTCGCCCAGTCCAAGGAGCTCAACCAGATCGTCGTGAAGGCCCCGCCCACCGTACTCGAACGCCTGGGCCTCGCGCACGTGGTCTACGCCGTGCGGGCCATCGTCCTCTCGCGTCACCACGGCATCCAGAACTTCCGGGTGTCGGACCCCTTGGAGAAGGGCCAGAGCCAGGCCATCGCGAAGCTGATCGTCGGCGGGCTGGAGGGGGCGATCGCGCTGGTCTGCCTGGTGGTCGGCGGCATCAACGTCATGAACATCATGCTCGTCACGGTGGCCCAGCGCACCCGTGAGATCGGCCTGCGCCTCGCCGTGGGCGCCACCAAGGCGAGCATCCGCCGGCAGTTCTTGACCGAAGCGGCCATCCTCTCGGGGCTCGGGGGCCTCTTGGGCGTGGCGGGGGGCACCTTGATCGCATGGCTCCTGTCCCTCGGCCTCACCATGGCCTTCGGCTACTGGCCCTTCGTGTTCATGCCGGTACAGGCCGCCGTGGGCTTCGCCGCCGCCCTGGTGACGGGGGTGGTCTTCGGGTGGTACCCGGCACGAAAGGCCTCCGACCTTTCGCCCATCGATTGCCTGAGATACGAGTGATGCGCGTCGTTCGCTTCGACCACGACCAAGTCCTCACGACGGCCTTTCTCGACCTGCCCGCTCGCGTCTACGCCGCGGACCCTCACTGGATCCCGCCTTTCAAAGACGCGGTGCGCGCCCAGCTCTCGCCCGAGGCTCCCTTCTTCCGGCACGGCGAGATGACCCACTTCCTCGCTTTCGAGGGGGAGGTGCCCGTGGCGCGCTGCTCGGCCATCCTCAACTCCCGCTACGAAGAGGACGGCGCTCCGATAGGCTTTATCGGCTACTTCGAGGCCCTGGATCGCCCCGAGGCGTCGCGGGCGGTGCTGGGCGAGGCGGTGGCCTGGCTTCGGGAGCGGGGCGCGCGCCTGGTGCGTGGGCCGGTCAACACCAGCACCTATCATCCCTACCGCCTGATGACCGAGGGGTTCGAGCGGGGGGCTTTCTTCCTGGAGCCCTACAACCCGGCCTACTACCCCCGGCACTGGGAGCTTGCGGGCTTTTCTCCCTGCCGCTCGTACATCTCTTCTGCCGTCGATGCGGCCGCCTGCGCCCAGAGCCTCGAGCGGGAGTACGCCCGTTCGCTGGCGGCGGGCTACACGCACCGCACCTTCGATCGCGCGCGCTTCGACGAGGAGCTCGCCCTCATGTTCGACCTCTCGACCCGGATCTTCACGGGCTCCTGGATGTGGCGGCCGGTGGCCTTCGAGGAGTTCAAGGCCCTGTACGCGGGCCTGAAGGGGATCATGGACCCCGGCTTGTGCTTCTTCCTGTTCAAGGGGGACGAGCCGGTGGGCTTCCTCTTCGGCCTGCCCGATTACGGCCCGGCGGTGCGGGCCATGGGGGGCTCGCGCTCGCTTTTGGCGAAGGCGCGCTTCTGGCTCAAGCGGAATCAGGCCCCCCAGGCCTTGCTCAAGACCTTCGGGGTCGTGCCGGGGAGGCGTCAGGGGGCCAACGCGCTTGCCCTCTGCCACCTCTTCCACCGGGCTGCGGTCGAGCGGGGCTACTCGCGGGCGGTGCATGCCCTCATGCGGGACGACAACACCAGCCTGCGGATGTCGGAGCGGCACGGGGGCGAGACGCTCAAGCGCTATGCCCTGTACGAGTACCGCGACCCTATTTCGTGAGTTGGAGCGAGAGCTCCTTGCCCGAGATCTTGAGGATGCCCTGGGTGGCGGTGAGCGTGACGCGATTGCCTGCCATGAGCTTCAGGCTGCGCTTGAAGGCGTAGGTGCCGTCCTGGAGCGGGAGGCGACGACCGTCCGTCTCGATCTTGAGGGCGTCCTCGTCGGCGAAGAAGACCACTTGCTCGAAGGGCCACGAGAGACTGTGGCTCTTCATGAGCATGGGGGTCCGCTTCAGCTCCAGGCCGATACCGCCCTTGCGGTAGCGGAAGCCGTCGAGGCGGTAGGCGAGCAGCGTCTGCTCGTCGATCTCGATGGGCGGGTTCGGGGCATCCATTTGCACCAGGTCGGGGCCGGGCTTGTCGGAACCGCCGTCCATCACCCGGACCAGGCCCGTGACGGTGATCCGGGCGCCCGGGTTCTTGATGAACTCCTTGTAGCTCGCAGGGAAGCGCAGGGTGGCGTCCTGAGCGGCGGTGCGCAATTCGTCGTAGGCGAAGCGCCGTTTGGCTTCGGCGAAGAGCGCGGCGGTGTCGCGATCACGGTAGCCCATCCCCGTTGCGAAGGCCTCGGTGATGGAGGCGCCGCGCGTCACCCGCTGCTTCCAAGAAGCGTCGCCGAGTCGATCGAGGATGAGGCCCATGGCGGTGCCCGTCGCCGAGAGGCGGCTCTGGCGGGTCTCTTCGCTGTCGAGGGGCTGCGAGAGCCGAGAGATCAGCATGCGATCGTCGTCCGCCTCGCGCTCCCAGCGGGTGCCGGGCAAGGGACGGTGCGTGGGGGCGCTGCCAGCGAGGGTGGCGGCGGTCTCGGTATAGCGCATGGCCCCTTGGAGGCGCTCGGTGGCGTCCTCGTAGCGCGCGATGCGGCCATCGAGCATGGCGTGGCGCGACTTGCGGACCGCTAGGAAGAAGCGACCGTATTCCCGGCGCTTGTCGGCGGCGCTCTGGAGAAGGGCGATCGCGAGGATGCGATTCTCGAGGTTCGCCAGGGCCGTGTTCTCGACGTTGCGCGAGGGGTAGGCGCGGCTTGCCGCTTCGGCCATGCGCTGCCGGACCTGGCTCCCGGCGAAGGCTTCGCGGGTGTGGGCCGAGAAGAGGGGCGGGATGAACTCGCGAGGTTGCACCTGACCGTCGTAAGTCAGGTACATGTAGGGGATGAACGCCACCTTGACCCCGCCCAGGGGCACCGTCAGGTCCTGGGCCCGATCCAGGGCATCCAGGCTACCGGCTCGCTGATGGACGTGCCCCTTGAGCAAGGTTGGCACGTCCGCGACCGGGACGAAGCCCTGAGGAGGGCGGGGGTGATTGACGAGCAGGGTGAGCCGGCCGCGATCATAGAGGGCGAAGGGCTGGGTCGAGAGGTCGAAGCCAGGCCAGAGAATCCCCTTGCTGCCGCCAGAAACGGCCGTGGCCTCGGCCAGGGCGTTCAGGATCGTCCGATCGGTTGTCGTCAGGGACGCGGCGGACGCGGTACCGGCGCTCGTCAGGAGCAGAAGCCCGGCGGCCATGGGGACGATCCGTCTCAAGCCCGGGGCCTCCTTCCTATGAGAGCACCTAACGAAACCAGGCATGTGTCGTGTTTGGCCGCTGCAAGCGGCTAGGAGGAACAGTTTCGTGAGGCGTTCTGCGGTGGGTCGCTCGCCTACGGGGATTTTACCCAGATTGCTTGCCCCCTAACGACGCTCCGGAAGCTGATAGGGAGAGCGACCAAGGGGGAAGAATAGAGGTATGGAGAAAGCAGTCGTTCATCATCCGGATAACCGGTCGCAATCGGGCTTCACCATGACCGAGCTGGTCATCGGCTCGGCGGCCTTTCTCGTGATCCTGACCTCGGCGATTTCGATGCTGACCCAGTGGATGAAGATCACGGGCGAGAGCGATCGGGCCATCGAGGCCACGGATGCGGGCGCTCGGGCGATCGCGCAGATCGCGAACGACGTGCGCATGGCCTCCTACCTTTACCACAACGCGACGGTTTCCATCACCGGCCCCGAGTCGTACAGCTTCGGAACCGCTTACCTGCCGGTGGTGACCCAGGGCGATCCGGAGGGCAAGGCCCGCTCGCTCTTCGATCCGGAGGTCACCAAGGGCGGCTCCGACCTGATTGGCATCAACAGCACGGGGGCGCGCAGCGTGCTCGCGATGTTCTCGGACCAGCCGTACGGCCTCTCGCAGCCGCGCTACATCGTCTACTGGGTCGATACCTCGGTCAAGAACAGGTTCGTCATGCTTCGTGCGAACGGCAACAACGTCGACTATTACCTCCAGCCGCTGTATCGCCTCGAGGCTTCTCCTTCGGCGACCAACGTGGATGCGACGCCGCGTGGCTGGTACACCTTCAGGGACAAGATCACCGCGGCGGCGACCTCCGGCCTCTTCATCGATCTCAGTGGCGATCGCCTCGCCGACAACTCCGGCTTCACCAATTCCATCTCGCTCGCCTCGGGCGGAAGGAAGAGCTGGCGGGTCTCCAAGGTCGCGGACGTGGTCAACGGCCCGTTCGCGGTGGGGGTGGTCCCCACGGCTGCGAACTATCCGCGCATCTTCACGCTTCGCAACCCTCATCCCTACAGCAACGCGTCCTTGATGAGCCCTTACCTCGCGACCATCTCGATCCGGACGACCGGGGTCAAGAACGGTGGCTACCTCAAGCGTAGCGGGGAGATCTTCAGCCTCAATACGCAGGCGTTTGCGCGCAACATCCCGTTGCCGCAGACCGAGTCGAAATAGAGGAGCGGCGAGATGACGCGAGCGCGCGCAATGCAGGGGTTCAGCCTGGTCGAGGTCATGGTCGCCGCGACGATGATCGGGATGACCCTGTTCGGGATGAGCGGCATCCTGACGGGCTACACCAAGGCCAAGACGGGGACCAACGGCCTGGCGGTCGCCCAGAACATCGTCCAGGCGGAGTTGGACAGCATCCTCATGGCCCAGCAGATCGAGAACAGCTTGGTCAGCGACACGAAGGGGCGCGCGCGCCCCATCTACATCGAGAGGCTCGATCTCCTGGTCTCGAGCTACTACTTCTTCAACTTCCCTGATTTCAGCGCGAACAAGGATCACAACTCGCAGGGCACGCTCTGGGACGACGATAACACGCCGGGTCGCTTCGCCAACGCGCCCGGAGTGCTCTACGATGCCGGGGGGCAGCGCCTGAATATCCAGCTTGGGATGGCCAACGGAGATGCGCTCGAGAACATGCCGCAGGTTGCCTACATTGCCCGAGTCCAGCTCTTCGGAGCAAATCAGGAACCCCCTGATGTCGAGCAGTACATCAACGGCCAGATCAGCGCAGCTAATCCGAATGGGGAGTATCTCGACACCACCGAGCAGCCCGATTACCTCGTGGCGGATACCTGTGACTCCGAGACAGGCGAGAGCGCGAACTTCCCAGGCTTGCCCTACCGCCAGAAGATCGTCGTGGTCCGGGTCTATCCTCGCCAGACCTACCTCACACCGCAGGTGGATTCGGGCAACTACACGTTCGTGAATCCCGGCGGTGGGGCGAAGCGAGAACTCGCGCATGGGTACGCGGTCATCAACGGGAAGATCAGACTATGATGAAACGCTTGCTTAGAAACTGGTTACGGAAGCCGACGCGAACTCAACAAGCGGGCTTCACGTTGGCGATGACCATCGTGCTGACGCTCATCCTGACGATGCTGGGCGCGACGATCCTTGCCAAGATGGTCGTCAGCATGAAAGATGCTAGCCGCGCCAAAGAGCGCCAGAACACGATGGACGCGGCGATGGTCGGCCTCAACATGGCCATCGACGACATCTCGCCGGGTCTTGAAAAGATGCGTAACTCCGTCTGGAGCCGAGGCGCGCTGGATGCTCGCACGGTCACTACCTATGTCGTCCAGCCCATGCTCACCGCGAGCGGCGCGACGACCTCGGAGTCCGTCCGAGAGCTCGCGCTGCTCGGCAACATTCGCAACTGGGAGGCCTTTGCCGATTGGAGCAAGCCCTACGGGAGTGCCGGATGGGACAAGGGCTGGCAGTATTTGAAGGACGACGCGGGGACCCTCTACTTCGATAGCGCCGGCAAGAGGCCGATCAAGGTCGGCAACAAGGCCACGGACGGGGCGTACTGGTACAAGCAGCTCAACCCTCAGCCACCGACCAAGGCCAACGGCGCTCCTGACATCCCGAGCACCGCGCCGAACTCCCCGATCTGGAAGAACGCCTCCGAGTATCCGAAGGGAATCTTCTACCAACCAATCTTGTACAAGACCTACGACGTGCGCCAGAACCCCAAGGTGCGCGTGACGGTCTTCGTGCGCATGTCGCTGCACGATTACTTCCAGTACGATCCCACCAGTCAGAAGTACCTCAACATCAACCCCGACTCCAAGTACTTCAACGATCCCACCACCACGACCTTCAACGGGGCGAACTTCCGTGACTCCAACGCCATCACCTTCTCGGTCTTCGCGGTGAGCGAGGAGACGGCGATCTCTCGCGGGGTCCGCATCCACCAGGCCCTCAACGTCGCGGTGGGGGGCATGGAGTACATGTCGGGGCTGGGGGCGGGGGCCTGGGCGCGTGGCCTGGAGAACCCGGCGCGCTTGACCGATGGTGGCGCGCCCCCCGGCAACTACAGCGCGCCCTACTTCGCGCCCACCCTGGACACGCCGAGCGGAAACAACCGCCTCATCGCCAACACCCAGATCACCGGGCAGGTGTTTCCCGCCAACACCGATCTGAGTCTCGACTTCACGACCCGGCCGGCGACCGAGCAGGTGGCCTTCCTGTACGAGACGATCACCTACAATCGAACGAGTCCTGGCCGTAGCAACCCGGATACCGTGATCTTCCTGATCGAGCGGATGCCCTTCGACTCGCAAACCTACTGGCGCCGACGGCTGCTCTTCGACTTCCCTCACGGTTTCGGCGCGTCGCCGATCGGGGCGGAAAGTTGGTGGGCGCCGGTAGGCTTCAAGAATGCCTCCTATTCGATCGACCCGTGGGCTCATGACGCCGACTTCCCCTCCACGTACTGGTGGGCGAGCATCCCGCAGGCTTCCGGCGGTGCCGCCGACATTCAGGTGGTCAACAAGAAAGAGGAGCACTTCTCGACCCCATCCTTCAGCATCAACAGCACCACGACCATGCGCTACCCGTTCTCGGCGATCCTGTCCGAGGTCGGAACCTTCTCGATCGGGACCCGGGGTGCGCTCGACAAGACTCGGCGCGGCAACGTGATCAACTGGCCCACCAACCCCTTGCGCGCCAAGAACGGGAACCCGCTTCCCGCCGAGATGCCCTGGGAAGGTCCCACCGTGGTGATGCCCGGAGTGGATGCGACTGTCTCGTATACCGTGACCACCTGGCCCTATCACGCCTATTCGGCTATGTGGGACGTGCGAGGTGGATCGATCGGGTTCGAGTATCCCGCCGCGACCTGGAGCATTCGGTGATCCCACTCCACGACGACGTGCCTGCCTGGCGCAGGCCCGTCGTCACTTACGCGCTGATCATCCTCAACGTCCTGGCCTTCCTGTACGAGCTAGGGATCGGCGCGAACATCACGCCCTTCCTTCAACACTGGGCGGTGATCCCGCGCGAGCTGACGCTCGAATGGCCGCACCTCTTGCAGGGGCAACTACGCCCTGCGATCTGGCTGTCGGTCCTGACGGCCATGTTCCTGCATGGGGGCTGGTTGCACTTGGGCGGCAACATGCTCTTTCTGTGGATCTTCGGGGACAACGTGGAGGATCGCCTCGGGCGCGTGGGTTTCCTGCTCTTCTACCTGGCATCCGGGGTGGCCGCCACGGCTCTGCAGGTCTACCTGAACCCCATGAGCCGGGTGCCGACGCTGGGGGCGAGCGGGGCGATCGCGGGGGTCCTCGGCGCCTACATGGTGCTCTACCCTCGCGCCCAGGTCCTGACCCTGCTACCCCTGGGGCTGCTTTCGACCACCTTCAGGGTGCCTGCGCTGTTTTACCTGCTCCTCTGGTTCGGGCTTCAAGCCGTGCAGGGGGTCGTGAGCCTCGAGACCGGACGGGCGGATACGGGCGGGGTGGCCTGGTGGGCGCACGTGGGAGGCTTCATTCTCGGGATCCTGGTCGGAGCCCTGTTGCGCTTGGGGCATCGACCGCCGCCGCGCAACCCGTACGCGGATCGGTGGTATTCGAACCGCTAGAATTCGTCGCCCGTCGAATCCCCCGAATCCTCGGGCTCGGGGGTGCGGAAGTCCAGGTCCAGGTTACGGGGCTCGCTCGTGCCGCTCCCGCTTCCGCCGCCGTCGATCTCGACCACCCAGCGATAGTTGCCCTTGGCGAGACGCTTGTCGAGGGTCGTGACGGGGGCGCCGGTCGAGCCGCTGTCCCAGACGGGCTTGGTGCCCGTGACGCCGCCGCTTACGTCGTAGATCTTGACCCGGTAGCTTCCCCCGTTGCGGTGGGTGGACCAGTGGAACGGCAGGGGCATCGTGGCGGAGTAGGTGTTGGACTTGCCCGACTCGGGGTAGATGAGCCCGTTGTACGAAACGTCGAACGCCGCGAGGCGCGCACCGCCCATGCCGAGCCGGATGCCGTTGGTGTTCCAGGTGCCGACCTGCTTGGGGCCGATGGTGGTGCCGCCCACCGCGACGAGGCTCGGCTTCACGTCGAAGCGCACCCGGTACTCGCCGTTTTTGAGGTTCTCGAAGCGGTACTGGCCGCTCGAATCGGTGACGGCGGTACCGTTGCTGCCCACGTCCGTCCAGACGGTGCCATTCCCCGACTGGAGGGTGACGGCGATCCCCGGGGCGGGGCGGCCGTCAAAGCGCACTTCGCCCACGATCGTCCCGGCGGGGACCCCGCTGAAGAGGTCGCAGCCGGCCACGCCGAGGGCGAAGAGGAAGAGAGGGAAGGCGCTAGAAGTCCGTCGAGGTCGTGATCGCATAGCCGAACCCGTCGTAGTCGCCGGCCAGGAGGTTGGACTGCATGTTCATCTCGAAGGTGAACGAGGGCAGGAACGGGTTAGGGATGCCGAACTGGAGGGTCCAGCCGGCCTTGGTACCCAGCACCGAGCCGGGGCCGCTGCCGCCGCCCTTGGTCGCGAGGGTCTGCGGCTCCTTGGCGCCGAACAGGACCGAGGGGCGCCAGCCTTCCGAGGGCACGAAGATGTAGGCCGTCGGGATGATCTCCATGGCGGTGCCGTCGGGGTCGGTCTTGTAGGTGAAGCCCGCGCAGATCTCGGAGTCCAGGAACGAGGTGATGATGCCGTTGACCCCGAACTTGGGCGTGAACTTGACACCCGCGTAGGTCAGGCCGCCCTGGATGCTCAGGCCCAGCTTGTCGCTACCGAGGTTGAGGGCGGCGGCCCCCGAGTAGACCGGGTCACCCGTCAGCGTCACGTCGCCGATCGAGTTGTGGTCCATGTCGCCGATGACCCGCACGTCGCCGAAGCTGCCCAGGTCGTAAGAGAGGCCGGCGTACATGAACTTGGTGTTGATGCCACCGCCGACGCCCAGCGAACCGAACTTGCTCTTGGCGCCGATGCCGATCTCGCTGTTGTCCCAGGTGCGGACGGTGTTGCCGCTCGGGCCCGAGAGGCCCGAGCCGATGATGCCGTCGCCGTAGTGGTGGGCGAAGCCGCCGAGCCCCATCATGGCCCCGGGGGCGAACTGGCCGACCCGGAAGGTGGAGATGCCGAGCTTCGGGTGCTTGCTGCTGATGGCGACGTTGCCGTTGAGCTCGATGGCCCCCGACGGCAGCCCTTGCTGGGTCTTGTTCCGGCGGGTGAAGAGGGGGGTGCCGCCGCTGGATCCCGCGGCGTTGCCGCCGCCGATCGAGGCCTTGTAGCTGGTGGTCTCGTCGATCTCGCCGCCGAAGGCGACCTCGAAGCTGGTGACGGCGTAGGGCAACAGGCGATCCTGCGGATCGTCCTGGATCGTGACGCCCACGTTGCCCGAGACCTTGCCGCTGCCGCCCGCGTTGTTCTTGAGGTCCCGGACGGCGGATTCCAGGGCCGTGGTCTTTTGCTCGACCGAAACCAGGCGCTTGTGGAGATCGAGCAGCTCGACCCGGAACTCGTCCTTGAGGCGCTCGACCATCTTCGCGTCGCTCGGGGTGGCGGGAATGCCCTTGCCCTCGAGGCTATCGAAGCGGTTCATGACCTGGGCAAGGACGGCGGCCAGCTCGTAGCGGCTGACGGCCTTCTGCCCCCGGAAGGTCATGTCGGGGTAGCCGCCCATGACCCGGTACTTGTCGACCAGCGACTGGATGGCGCCGTAAGCCCAGTGGTTGGGAGCCAGGTCGATGAGTTGAGCGGCCTTGACGGGCGCCTGCGCCCAGGCGGCCGAAGGCGCGAGCACGGCAGCGCCCGCCGTGGCGAGCGCGATCCAGTGGCCCAGGTACCTCGATCTCAATGAACTGCCTCCTAAAATGGTGCGGAAGGGGGTGGCACCAGGCTAATTCCCCGGTGCGATCGCGGTCTGTGACGCATGCATCCACGCGACGGGCGCGCGGAGCGCGTACAAGCGAGGTGGCATGGGATCCCGGGCATTATTCCGCGCAGAGGCCCGGTTATAACAGCCGAGCAGTAATCGTCCGCCATGGGCCGCCTTGCACGAAAACCCCCGCTCTGTTTCAGCGAATGCTCCATACCCCGGATACAGGTCGGTTGCTACGCTTGGGGCGTCGCGTCCCGCGGGTGCTGCGCTCGACGGCGCCCGACTCTGGCTGGAGGAGTCACCCGTCATGGAAGAGGACCTGATCTGGCTCGAACCCGACCTCGATACCCTCGATGCCGCCGAAGACCACGAGTGGAGCCAAGAGTGCGAGCACTTCGTCAACGGCGAGTGTCTCCAGTACGGCGCTCCCTGCCCGGCCATGGGCAACGTGGCGAGCATCCATTGCCTGTTCGACGACGCCGAGGCGGTCGACGGCGGCCCCGAATTCCAGGAAGCGTCCTAGGCAAGCCCCGGCACGGGAGGTATCATGGCCAGGCCTCCCTTGCCCCCTAGCGCCTGCGGCTTTTTCCTGAGAGGGCGATTTGCTCGACGTTTCCACCGACGTGCGCCTGGGTGATCTGGCGCAGCGCGGGCCCACCCTCCATCCCGACGATCACCTGAGCAAGGCCCAACACCTGCTGCGCCAGTCTCCCGGCCATGCGCTGCCGGTGGTCTCGGGCGATCGCCTGGTGGGCGTGGTGGCCGAGGTCGACCTGCTCAAAGCCCTGCGCCTGGGCCTGTCTGGCGCCGAGCTGGAGGCCTACCCCGTGCGCTCGGCCATGACCCCCGACGTGGTCACCGGCCAGGCGGAGGCCTCCCTCGCGAGCGCCTGGGAGACCATGGCCACGGGCCGGCTCAAGACCCTGCCCGTGCTGGACGGCCATGGGAGCTTCTCCGGGGTGGTCTTCCGCAACGACTTGCTCGCCGCCCTGCGGCGCGACCTGCGCCCGGCGCAGATCGGGGGCCTCGCCACGCCGCTCGGCGTCTACCTCACCACCGGGGACCACCGCGCCGGGGCGGGGGATTGGGGGCTCTTCCTGACGGGCGTGGTCATGGCCCTCTGCCATCTGGTCGTGCTCAACACCGTCGAAGGCCTCGCCCTGACCATGGCTGAGGTGCCGCCGCCCTGGGCGATCGCCCTGGTCGAGTTCGTCGCCTACCTCGGTCTCTTGCGCCTGACGCCCCTGACGGGGTTCCATGCGGCCGAGCATCAGGTGGTGCACGCCATCGAGCGCGGCGAGGCCCTCTTGCCCGAGGTGCTCGCGCGCCAGCCCCGCGAGCACCCGCGGTGCGGGACCAACGTGATCGCCCTGGTCTTCGGCGCCCAGCTCCTCTGGCCCTTGGCCTCGCAGCCGGTGCTCGCCGCCGTGTCGGCCCTCCTGCTGTTCGCGGTGTGGCGGCGGCTGGGGTGGATGTTCCAGCACTTCTTCACCACCAAGACGCCTACCGATCGTCAGGTGCTCTCGGCGATCGCCGCGGGGCGGTCGCTCTTGGCCTCTTACGGCCTGCGTCCCGGCTACCGGGCCTCTCGTCTGAGGCGGCTGTGGGCGAGCGGCTTCCTCCAGATGGTCGCAGGCTTTCTCGTGGTGCTGGGCGTGGTACAATGGCTCAATTTGAAGTTCCCCCAACTCGGCGTGCTCGCTTGATTTCAGGCCTTTTTTATAAGGAGTCGGAATGACCGATCTGCAGCGGTATCTCATGGTGGCGGCGATCATCGCCCTGCTGATCCTGATCCACGAAGCGGGCCACTTCTTCTGCGCCAAGGCCCTGCGCATCCCGGTCAAGGAGTTCGCCCTGGGCTTCGGCCCGAAGCTCTTGGGCTTCCGCTGGGGCGAGACCGACATGCGGCTCAACTTGCTGCCCTTCGGCGGTTACTGCGCCTTTCTGGACGACGACCCTTCGGGGGAGTACGCGGACGGTGACAAGCGTCTCTTGCGCAACCGGCCGGTGTGGCAGCGCTTCATCGTCGTCAGCGGCGGGGTGGCGGCCAACTACGCCACGGCCTTTCTCGTTCTCCTGTTCGCGGCCCTGACCATCGGCTTCGTGCAGTTCAAGATGGGCGACCTCCAGATCACCCAGGTCATGCCCGGCCAGGCCGCCGAGCAGGCCGGCTTCAAGGCCGGGGACCGGGTGCTCTCGGTGGACGGTGCCGCGATCGAGGCCCCCGACGCCTTCATCAAGGAGATCGGCGCTCGCGCCGGCAAGCCGACGACCGTGCTCGTCAAGCGCGGCGAGGAGCAGCTCGCGATCGCCGTCACCCCCAACGAGCGCGGCAAGATCGGCGTCGGGATCCAGCCCAGCTCCATCTCGCGCGAGTACCAGCGCCCCGCCAACCCCGTGCTCGCCGCCGCCCAGCAGCAGGGCACCATGACCTTCCAGACCGTGGACGGCTTCGCCAAGCTCGTCACCGGCAAGATGAGCCCCAACGACCTGGGCGGGGTGATCGAGATCGGCCGCGCCGGGGCCTTCGTGGCCAAGAACGACGTGCGCGACATGCTCGCCTTCACCGCGCTCATCTCCATCGGCCTCGCGATCATGAACGTCCTCCCCCTGCCGGCGCTCGACGGCGGGCACATGGTCTTCCTGCTCCTGGAGGCCATCCGCCGCAAGCCCGTGCCCAAGCGCATCGAGGAGCCCATCCAGCAGGGCGGCATGGTGCTCTTGATGGGCCTGATGATGCTCATGCTCATCAAGGACGTGGTCAAGCCGATCAAGTACCCCGAGCTGCCCGCGCCGAGCAGCGCCCCGAGCGCGCCGGCCCCGCAAAAGTAAGCTCCCCCATCGTTGAAAGGATCCCCTTCCGTGACGCAAGCGACCATGAACACGACCCATTCCCAGGCCCTGTGGGCCGAAGCCCAGGACCTGATGCCCGGCGGGGTCAACTCCCCCGTGCGCGCCTTCCGCTCGGTGGGCGGCGAGCCGGTCTTCATCGACCGGGGCGAAGGCCCCTTCATGTGGGATGTGGACGGCAACCGCTACGTGGACTACATCGGCTCGTGGGGCCCGATGATCCTGGGTCACGGCCACCCGGCGGTCAAGGAGGCCCTGCACGCGGCCCTCGAGCGCGGCACCACCTACGGCGCGCCCTCGCCGGGTGAGGTGACGCTCGCCAAGCTCATCCGCGAGGCCCTGCCCTCGATCGAGATGGTGCGCCTCGTCAACTCGGGCACCGAGGCGACCATGAGCGCCCTGCGCCTGGCGCGCGCCTTCACCAAGCGCGAGAAGATCGTCAAGTTCATCGGCTGCTACCACGGCCACGCCGACATGCTGCTGGTGCAGGCCGGCTCGGGGGTCGCCACCCTCGGCTTGCCCGATAGCCCGGGCGTCACCCCCGGCACCGTCGCCAACACCCTCACCGTGCCCTACAACGACCCGGCGGCGATCGACGCCCTCTTCGCCGCCAACCCCGACTCCATCGCGGCCGTCATCCTCGAACCGGTGGTGGGCAACGCGGGGACGCTCTCCCCCGAGCCGGGCTACCTGGAGCACCTGCGGGCGGTGACCGAGCGCTACGGCGCCCTGCTCATCTTCGACGAGGTCATGACCGGCTTCAGGGTCGGCTACGGCGGCGCGCAGCAGCGCTTCGGCATCAAGCCCGACCTGACCTGCCTCGGCAAGATCATCGGCGGCGGGCTGCCGGTGGGCGCCTACGGCGGCCGCCGCGAGATCATGGAGATGGTCGCCCCCGCGGGCCCCATGTACCAGGCCGGCACCCTCTCGGGCAATCCGCTCGCCACCGCGGCGGGCATCGCGACCCTCACCCAGCTCCAGGCCCCCGGGGCCTACGAGCGCCTCGAAGCCGCCGCCGAGAAGCTCACTCAGGGCCTGCTCACAGCCGCCGCCGAGGCGGGCGTCACGGTCCAGCTCAACCGGGTCGGGGCCATGTTCACCCTGTTCTTCACCGATTCTCCGGTCAAGGACTGGGATACCGCCAAGCGTTGCGACACGGCTCGTTTCGGGCGCTTCTTCCGCGCCATGCTGGCCGAGGGGATCTACCTGCCCCCGAGCCAGTTCGAGGCCGCCTTCGTGTCCATGGCCCACACCGACGCCGAGATCGCCTTCACGATCGAGGCTGCAAAGCGTGCCTTCCGGGCGCTTGCATAGGAAGCGGCGCGTGGCGCGGCGTTTCCTGCCCCTGGCCCTGCTCGTCGCCCTGCTCGCAGGCTGCGACGACGGGCCGACCGTGCCGCAGGTCAACCCGCTGCCCGGAGCACGGTTGACCTCCGACTTCGGGTCCCGCGCGAAGGACCCGGTGACGGGCAAGGCGCTCGTCGATGGGCACCACGATGGCTACGATCTGGCGGCCCCCATGGGGTCGCCGATCCGGGCGGCCAAGTCCGGGAAGGTGACCTTCGTGGGGCCGCGCGGCGGCTACGGCAACGCCGTGGTCCTCGAGCACCCCGAAGGCTGGACGACCCTCTACGGCCACGCGAGTCGCCTGGCCGTGAAGGTCGGTCAGGCGGTCAACGCCGGCGATGTCATCGCCTACGTGGGCAGCACCGGTCACTCCACCGGTCCCCACCTCCACTACGAGCTGCGGCGCAACGGCCAGGCCGTGGACCCCAAGCTCGCGGTCGCTGCCGCGCTCCGGCCGACCTCGCCTCCTGCCAAGGTCGTGAGGGGCGCCAAGACCAAGACCAAGACCAAGGCCGCGCCGAAGGCGAAGGTCGCCTCGCGCGTGAAGTCCAAGGCCAAGAAGGCCGCCTCGAACCGCACCAAGGTGGCCCGGGCCATCTCCCGCTCACGTCCCTGAGGGACTTGTCCGACAAAGTCCGACGGAATTCTGGACGAGAAACTGCAAGATCGTTAAGCCTCCTGCCGATAGAGGGTATAAAACCCTCGGTCCCTGCGGTGCGTGCCGCCTTTTTTAGGGGCAGCAGGGGGAGGTCCTCATGAACGTCAATCGTACTTCGGCGGTGCAGCCCCCCCTGCGCGCACCCCGGGTCGCCACCGCCCCAAAAATCGCAGAGGACGCCGTCAGCACCGTCGGGCGCCTCATGGGTACGAACGCCCGCAAGCACTTGAGTGCCAGCGCCCTGGTCAAGGACGCGGCGGTCGGCGGCGTTGCCAACGTGCCCTTCGACGGCCTCTTCTCCAGCCAGGCGTATCGCCGCGGAGAGCTCAAGGCCAACGAGTACGTCGCGCGCGTCGTTTCGAGCTCCGTCGGCGGTGTCGTGTGGACGGCGGGCGGCGCGCTCGCAGGCGCTCTGCTGGCCCCCCTGGGGCTGCCCGCGCTTGCGGTGGGCATCGCGGGGTTCGCGCTCGGCATGACGGCGCAGGGCCTCTTCGATCGCTTCATGGGCTTCCCCATGGCCAAGAAGCTGGCCGAGCTGATCCCCGAGAAGAGCGCGAAGCCCCTCGCGGACGGCTTCACCAAGTACATCGCCAACCCCCTGAACGATTACGTTTGGCGGCCGGTGGTCGATACCGTCAAGGAGAACAAGCTGCTCGCGGCGGGGGTCGCCGGGGCGCTCGCCCTCAAGTTCCCGGGGGCCGCCAAGGCCATCGGCAAGGAGGCCTTTTCCATGGGCGGCGGCATGGCCGCTGGGCTCGCGCTCGAACTCGGGGTGATCACGCCGCTGTTGGGGGAGGCCAAGGATCCCTTCGAGCGCGAGCAGCCTGCCGAGGCTGAAGGCCTCGCGCTCGATCCGAAGTGGGTCGAGCGTTACCAGGCGCTGCTCGACAAGGCGTACGCGATGGGCGCGAGCCCCGCCGAGGCGAGTCAGGCAGCCCAGACCTATTTCACGCGCGCCCTTGAGAGCAACGGCGCCCCTGCCGAGGAGGCGGCGGCGCTGGTGGCGGCGATCGCCAAGGCTGCCGAAACCCAGGCCAAGTCAGAGCCCCGCGCCCAGGGGCGGGCCCTGCCCCCCGGTATGTTGATGGGGCGCTAGTTCGCCATCGAGCCCCTGAGCAATATACCCGTCCTCTGTGACAAGACCCGCCCCCGGAAGAAACCGAGGGCGGGTCTTGTTGTGGGCCTGGGCGAGGCTAGATGAGAGGGGCGATGGCGCCCCAGGCTTCGCGCTTCAGCTTCTCGCCGATGCCGGCGTTCTTGAGGGTCGCGAGGTTGGCCTTGGGGCTCGCCTCCCAGTCGGGGGTCCAGAGGCGCTTGTTGACGTCCTTGGCGAAGTTCTCGTCGTCGATGAGGACGCTCAGCTCGTGGTTCGCCTCGAAGGCGCGGGTGTCGGCGTTGGCCGAGCCGAGGATCGACTTATGGTCGTCGATGACCATCAGCTTGGTGTGGCTGAAGTGCTCCTTGGGCAGGTCAGGGGTCGCCTTGCCCTCGTACCAGCGCACGTTGATGCCGTTCTCGAGCAAGTCTTCGGCGAAGTGGTTGTTGAGGTCCAGGTAGACCTTCTCGTCGTTGAGGCGGGGCAGCATGACGTTCACTTCGACGCCGCGCGCCCGGGCCTTCGAGAGGGCCTCGATGAAGGGCTCGTCTGAGAGGTACGGCATCATGACCTTGACCGACTTCTTGGCGTTGCCGATCTCGTCCAGGAAGGTCTTGGTGAGGTCGAAGATGTCCGACTCGGGATCGTTGAGGATGACCTTGGTCTTCGGAGCGGGGCCTGCCGGGTAGTGGGGCAGGGGAATGGCCTCGGCGCCGGTGCGGGTCCAGTTGCGGTTAAAGGCGGAGATCGCATCGCGGGTGGCCGGTCCCTCGATGGTGACCATGGTGTCGTGCCACTCCTTGGCGTAGCGATCGCTGATGTTCATGCCGCCGGTCATGAAGCGCTCGCCGTCCGCGATGATCATCTTGCGGTGGGTGAGGGGCATGCCCTCGGCGAGGGTGAAGACTTCGGGGTTGTGCAGGCGCACGTCCACGCCGTTCTCGCGCATGCGCTTGTAGAGCGCCATGTGAGGGGCGTCGTCCAGGTTGGAGGCGGTGCCGTAGGTGTCGAGCAAGAGCTTGACGTCCACGCCGTCCCTGCGCTTCTTGATCAGCAGATCGCTGATGCGCTTGCCGGTGTCATCGTCCTTGAAGGTGAAGGTCTCGAAGTGGAGCGAGTGCTTGGCGTCGGAGATGAGCTTCTCCATCGCCTTGAAGGCGTCCTTGCCGTCGATGTGCAGGTTGGCGCTCTCGGCGACCCGGACGGTCTTCTTCATGGCCTCGCGGGCGGCTTTCGAGATCGCGGTCTGATCCTTGGCGAGCGCTTGCTTGACGGGGGTCTCGATCAGCTCCTTGGCCTTCTTGGGCCCATCGTTCCAGACGATGTTGGCGACCATCTTGAGGTTGTCCAGCATAGCGCGATCTCCAAAAGAAAAAGGAACGACCAAGGGATTTGTACCCGAGATCGCTCCTTTTCCCCTTGCTTAGAGCAGGAAGTCGAGGGCCTCGAGCACCTTGCGCTTGAGCTTGGTCGTGAGGGGAGCGGCGTCGAGCGCCTCGAGCGAGGCGGGACGGGCGCTCTCCCAGTCGGGAATGGCGACCTTCTCCTGGAAGGCCTTGAGGGTCTTGGGATCCGAGATCATGGTCACGAGCTCGTGGTTGGAGGCGTAGGTCCGGGCGTCGCCGTTGGCCGAGCCGACCGAGAGCAACTCGCCGTCGATCATCATGCCCTTGAAGTGACTGAAGCGCTCGACTTCCTTGCCGTCGATCTTGCCGCCGTAGAAGTAGCGCACGTCGATGCCTTCCTGCAGCATCTGGCGGGCGTTCTCTTGGTTGAGCAGGGTGTAGACCGCGCCTTCGCCGCCCGCCTCGCGGTGGCCGGGCAAAAGAACCTTGACCTGGAGCTCGGGGACGGCCTGATCGATGGCCATCCGGTCGTACTTATTCTGGGCGGCGCCGAGCAGCTCGGCGCGCTTGGCAGTGTTGGCGCGCTTGGCGGAGATCAGCTCGTTGATCAGGCCATCGTCCGAGAAGTACGGGTAGATGGCCATGATCTCCTTCTGGGCGCCCCGGATGGCCTTGAAGTGAGCCTCTTGGAGGGACTTGGTGCCCGCGTGAGGATCGGTCACGAAGGACTGGATCTTGGCCTCGCCCGAGACGGGGGCGGGCTTGGGAAGGTCGCTGGGCGCCTTGCCGCCCGCACGCTCCCAGTTCTCGAAGAACTCGCGGTGAATACGGTCGGTCTCCTCGCCCTTGACGGTGTAGAGCAGGTCGTGCCACGAGGTCTCGACCTTGTCGCCGTTCTTGAAGGTCGGCTTGAGGTACTCGTCGCCGATGTTGCGACCGCCCGTGATGAAGGAGTCGTTGTCGGCGATGTAGAGCTTGCGGTGGGTGATGGGGATGCCGACCGGATCCAGCGAGACTTTGTGGCGGTTGAATTCGCGGACGTCGACGCCGTACTTGCGCATCTTGTCCATGAGCTTGGCGTCACCAGCGCCGCCCGTGCCGTTCCGGAGGCCGAGCCCGTCGATCAATACCTTGGCGTCGAACTCCTCGCCCTTCATGCGCGCCAGACGCACCTTGGCCCCGAGGCGACGGGCGATGTCGTTGCCCGCCTCGTCGTTGTGCCAGATGAAGGTCTCGATGTGGAAGGACTTCTTGGCGTTCTTGATCGAGTCCATGAGCGCCTTGTGGGCCTCGTCGGCGCTGACGTGCAGCGTCACCTGGTTACGCAGGGTGGGGCTCGACAGCACGAGGTTGTCGAGCGATTTTGCCGCCTTCTTGAGGGCGGCCTTGCCCTGGTTTTCGACGATGGGGGTGCCGAGCTCGGCCAGCTTGCGCTTGACCTGGGAGCTGACGCGCTGGCCCTTGACGAGGTTGCTCGCGATCATGGGAAAACCTCCGGAACGCTTGTTTGTCCGAGGGTTTTATACCCAGCCGAGCGATTTTTCGCCTAGTTGGTGATCTTGCCGCGGATCGGGCCGCCCGGGTACTGGGCGTCTGGATCGAGGGCGTTGGCCTTGCCCGTCACGTTGTACCAGTTCTCGCCGTTGGGGCCCACGTAGGCGATGCCGTAGCCCTGCACCCGGACGGTGCCCGAAGCCTCGTCCGCGCCGGCGAGGCTGAAGTCGTCGATCCAGAACGCCTCGTTGTTGGCGTGGCGGAAGTAGTAGAGGCGGCCGCGATCGGCCAGGGTGGTCGGGGCGGTGACCCCGATGTGCCGCTCGCCGCTGCCGAGCACGACCGGCGCCGAGACGAGGCTTTGAACGTTCTCATGCCCGTCGATCGGATCGCCGCTGAGCTCGCCACCCCAGGGGTTCTTCTTGGCGTCGTCCGGCCGCCGGGCTTCCCACAGCTTGTTGAGCTCGTCGAGTTTGGGGTAGTTGGTGCTGCGGGACGCATGCTCCTCGACCAGGGCGGCGAGGGCGAGCGCGCGGCTCTTGGCCTCGCCGTTGGCGGCGCTGACCTTCACCTGGTTGTAGAGGGTGATGGCGCCGCCCAGGACGATGATTCCGATGACCATGGCCAGCGAGACTTCGATCAGGGTGAAGCCGCCGGAGCGCGTGTGGTGTCGCATGAGAGTCCCTTCGAGTGGCAAAATGTGTCGCTCACCCTCTTGTACCCAGGATTACGGGCCATTCGAGCGATCTGCATGCAAGGGCACGATTTTGCTAAGATGGCGAGGTCCCCGTTGCTCGGAGGTTACCCGATGCGCCATGTTCGCCCTGCCTTGTTGGCCATGACCCTCGCCCTGACGGCCTGCCAGACCGAAATCTACCCGGAGGCGCCGACGGTCGTCTCGCGCCCCCAAGTGGCGCCCTCTGCCGCGCCCGAAGAGGGAGCAAGCAACCAGATCGTCGCGACCAACGGTCGCTATCTCGAATTCGCGGTGGGTGCCAACGACGTGAAGCGCTTGCTGTACGCCTTCTATCCCCTCGACGCGGCGCAGAATGGAATGGGACACGACGTGCCCATGTCGGGAACCCTGCGGATCTCGGATGCGAACGGTCGTGCGGAGACCCTTCCGCTCAGGCTCGTTCGCCCGAAGGATAAGGCGGATCCCTACCTCTTTGCTTATCCGAGCAGCCCGCCGGTGGTGGGGCAATCCTATCTGCTCCACGTCGAGATCACTGCGGGCGGCAACCCTTACGTTGGGGACTTCACCTACAACCACCGGGCAAAGTAGCGCTTTTCGCCGAGAAATCGTGCAAAATGCCAAGCGCCATCCCACCCATCGGCGTGCATCGTAACGGTGCGAGCCGCAGGCGCAGCCGCGAACCCCGACATGGGGAAGGGAGGTGGGATCCATGACCACGCATTGCAAGCGCTGGGCATCTTTCTTGGGCCTCACAGCGGCCTTCGCGGGCCTCTCGACGCCCGCTCTTGCCCAGCCTCCCACCCCCACGGCCGGCGTTTCGGGCTACCAACCGAGCGGAGCCATCGGGACCTTCGCCTGGTATGCGAACGGCAACTACTTCGCGGGCCCGAACACCCTCTCGGCCAACGCCTTCATGCCGGGCCTCGCCGTGAGCCTGGCCCTGGCGCCGGGCTTCTCGGTGGGGGCCTGGGGCATGACCGGGGCGTTCGGCGGCGCGCTCGGTGGGGTGGTGGGCCCCTTCACCAATGCCGACCTGGAAGGCAAGCTCAGGCTCGCGCAGGGCGCGACGGGGGCCCTGACGGGGGACGTCGGGATCGCCGTGCGCTCGATCGGGGTGGGCGATCTGGCCTCGCCGCGCCTGGTGGGCGTGTCCCCCAAGATCGGCGCCATCTTCGACATGCGCCTGCCTGCGAGCACCTTCTTGCAGGTGCGAGGCGATTGGGCTCCTCTCATGTACCTGGACGGGATGCGGACCGACCTGTTCGACTACAAGGTGGGCTTCGGCTGGCGCCTCGTGCAGGGCCTCGGGGTCGATCTGGGCTTGCGGGGCCAGACCGCCGTCGGGCCCACCAACGTCATCAGCCTCAACGGTCCTTACCTGGGGTTCGGGTACGTCTTCTGATATTAATGTTGGGTTTAGTTTGATTGAAACTTGACTGATCGCCCGCAAGCCATGGGCCTCTCGTTCGGATAACTCTCCTGTGAACGGTTTCTGAACGGGAGGCCCATGATGCGCACCGGCTTGATTTCCACGCTCTTTGGCACGGCGCCCACCCAGCGTCGCGGCGAGACGATCTCCAAGATCCTCGCGGGCGGTGACGATACGCCTGCCGTCGCACCGTCCGGCGATCGCCTCTCGCTCTCGGGCGCCCCGAAGAACGGGCGCTTTGCAGACGCCCCCGAGCTGCGCGCCGCCATGGCAGGTCAGGCTGTGCGCCTTGGCGCCAAGGGCGAAGGGGTGAAGGCCGTTCAGGTCGCCCTGCTCGATCTGGGCTTCGCCCTGCCCGCCGGGGCCGACGGCGCTTTCGGCGCGCAGACCACCCTCGCCCTCAAGAACTTCCAGGCGAGCCAGGGCCTGCCGAAGACCGGTGAGCTGGACGCCGCCACCATGCGCAGCCTCGACGAGGTCGCCCCCGCCCCAGGCCTCAAGGCCTGGGAGGATCCCAACCTCTCCCCCAAGGCCTTCGTCGCCCCCGAGATGGTCAAGGGCAAGCCCAGCCGGGGCGTGGCCGCCATCGACCAGCACCGCTTCTTCCTCTACGACCGCCAGGGCAAGCTCGAGAAGATCTACCCCATCGCCACCGGCAAGGGCGAGAATGCGACCGATGCGGGGATCAAGATCGTCAGCGGCAAGCTCGCCGATCCCACCAACGTCGCCAAGCAGCTGTGGCCCGAATCCGGCGGCCGCGCCTTCGGCACGCGCCTGGTGGACCTCTCCTGGTACGACCCGAACACCGGCAAGAGCACCCGCAGCGGCGAGGAGCTGCACGGTACCTTCGATCGCAACTCCATCGGCCGCGACGCCTCGCACGGCTGCATGCGCTTCTTCAACGAGGACATCGAGGAGGTCTACAACCGCCTCAAGGTCGGAGACGTGGTGGTGACCAAGGCTTGAGCGAGGGGCCTTACCTCAAGCCTACGTGATGCCTCGTATAAAGCAATGTAAAGAATGCAAGAAGGGGTGTTGACTTCAACCCGCTATCCGCAGTACTATAAAAAAGTTCCGAGGGGTTGTAGTTCAGTTGGTTAGAATGCCGCCCTGTCAAGGCGGAGGTCGCGGGTTCGAGCCCCGTCAACCCCGCTCCGAGGAATGAGAGCCCGGTACCGAAAGGTACCGGGCTCTTCTCTTTTCTTCCCCCGCGCAAGGGAGCGTCCGGGCGAGGCGATGGTATCATGCGCCAGGGAAGCTGTTCGCTTCATCTTGCCCGCCGTCCGAGGCCGAGGTTCTCCGCATGGAACGGTACCCGCCAGGCTCTCAAGCTTTTCCGGCCAACCGCGACCGCTTTCAGCGCAGCGGCCGGGGGCCGGTCTTCGCTGCGCGCGCGCCGCTGCCCGAGGCGCCGATGGCACCCGAGCTACCCGCCGAGCCCGAGGCGCGCCTGGCGCTCGCGAGCCATCCTTTGACCGCGAGCGCTCAGCTTGCCGCCCTCGCCCGGGACGAGGCCCCCGAGGTCCGGGCCATGCTCGCCAGGCGTCACGACGTGCCGGCAGAGGCCCTGCTGTTGCTCGCCTCGGATCCCGACGTCGGCCTGCGCGTCCAGCTCGCTTGCCGTCGCGACTTGCCGCCTTCGGTCGTCTCGCGCCTCGCGCGGGACGAGGCCCCCGAGGTCTTGATCGCGCTCGCCGACAACCCCACCATCCCCGAGCAGGTCCTGTGGGCCCTCGCGGATTCGCCCGCCTGTGACGCCGAGGCGGCCTCGCTGCTCCTGGCGCACCCCCGGTGCGGGGCGCCACTGGTCGAGCGCTTCGCGCGATCCGCCGACGCCTGGGTGCGTCGCCTCGCCGCCCAGCATCCCTTGCTTTCGCCCCACGCTCTGCGCCTCTTGGCTCACGACGCGGACTCGGCCGTGCGCGAGGCGGCCTACCTGAACCCCCGCGCGGATGCGGCGGTGCTCTCGGCCTTCGCCGACGATCCGGATCCGCGCCTGAGAGAGCGCCTCGCGCTCGATCGCCGCTCGGCCGAGGCGGTGCTCGCGCTCTTGGTGCAGGACGAGGAGCCGGCCGTTCGCCTTGCCCTGCTGCGCTCCGACAAGCTGACCGGGGCCTTGGTGTTGTCCCTGGCCGCCGACCCGGATCCACGGGTGCAGGAGGGGGTCGCGACCCATCCGCTGGCGGGCCCTGCGGCTCTGACGACGCTCGCCAAGAGCGGCTTTGCCCGGGTGAGGCGTGCGGTGCTCGTCCACCCCCAGGCGACCGCGGCGGCCCTCAAGCTGCTCGCGCGTGATCCCGACCCGGCGGTGCGCGCGGGCGCGGCCCTGCATCCCTTGCTCGATGCCGAGGCGCGCGAGGGGCTCGCCGACGACCCCGACCATGCGGTGGCCCGGGCGATCGCGCAGGCCCCCCATCTCTCGCCCGATGCCCTCGAACGCCTGGCGCGGCGAGACGATTCGCTGGTCCGCACGGCGGTGGCGCGCCACCCGGCAACTCCGGGCCGTGTGCTGGAGGCGCTGGCCCACGACGCCGACCCTGAGCTCGCGGCGCTCATCCTCGCCCATCCCCACGCCACCCCGGCGGCCGTGGCCACGGTCCTCTCGCTGGGGGGGCTTTCGCCCGAGGCCCTCCAGGACGTCGCCCAGGCCCCCACCACGAGTCTGGCCGCGCTCGCCTTCTTGGCCCGGGACGCCCAGGACTCGCTCTTGCGCTACCACGTGGCCATGCACCCGCACACCGCCGCCGAGACCCTCGGGGTGCTCGCCACCGACTGGGTGGCCGAGGTCCGCACCGCCGTGGCCTTCCACCCGGGGGTGACCCCCGAGATCCTGGGACGGCTCGCCTCGGACGAGAACGTCCGGGTGCGCTACGGCGTCGCCGCTCATTCCAAAGCGCCGGAGGAGGCGCTGTTGCTGCTGGCGGACGATCCCGAGCGCGACATCCGCTGGGCGGCCATGCACAATCCCCACATGACCCTGGCCATGCTCGAGGCGATCGCCCAGGATCCCGAGCTGAGCGACGGGGCGCGGTGGGACCTGCTCGCCCTTCACGCGGCGAGCCCCGGGATGCTGCTCGCGCTCTTGGAGGGGGCGGGGCTCGAAGTGAAGCAGGCGATCCTGCGCCACCCGGCGGCCGACGTCTCGGTCCAGCTCGCCCTGGCGGCGGGGGGCGAGGTTCGGCTGCGGGCGGGCCTCCTGGAGCTTGCGAGCCTCACGCCGGCCGCCCTCGAAGCACTCGCCCAGGATCCCGACGCGCGGATCCGCGCCCGTGCGGCCATGCGCGGCGACCTGACGGAGGCTGCGGCCTGTGCGCTCGCGCAGGACAGCGCCCCGGACGTCAAGCGCGTCCTGCTTGAGAATCCCCACCTCTCGTCCAAGGCCCTGCTCCTCTTGATGGACGACCCGCGGGTGGAGGTGCGCTACGGGGCGATCACGCATCCGCGGGCCTCGGTGCAGGTGGCCGAGCATGCCGCCCAGGACGAGAGCTGGGCGGTGCGGGAGGCCGCCGCCCAGAGCGGCCGTCTCGGGCGGCGCGCCCTCTCGGCGCTGGCCCAGGATCCGAACAGCTGGGTGCGCGCAGCGGCCAAGGGCGGCCGAGGAGGCTTGCTTGCCCCATTGCGCCGGGCGCAACTTGCCCAAGAACTTTTGCGCTAGCGTGTTTACTTCGAGGTCGAAGCTTGCTATATTAGATCTGCGGGGTAGAGCAGTCCGGTAGCTCGTCGGGCTCATAACCCGAAGGTCGTAGGTTCAAATCCTGCCCCCGCAACTCAGACGCCGGTCCCTCAGGGGCCGGCGTTTTTTTCGTTCGATGCTCGTTCAGCAAAACGCCCCCGCCCGATCATCGGGTGGGGGCGTTTCAAGGCGTGGGGTTTTAGCGCAGGGCCTTGACCTGGTCGGGGCTGACGGCGCCACCCTTGTTGCCCCAGGTGGTGCGCTCGTAGGTGACGACCGCGGCGATGTCTTCGTCGGTCAGCTGGCTGAACGGAGGCATGGCGCCGTTGTACTGCTTGCCCTTGACGGTGATGGGGCCCGACTTGCCCTTGAGCACGGTCTTGATGTGCTCGGCCGCATCGCCGTTGGGGATCTCGCCGCCCGCGAGCGGCGGGAAGACGTTGGGCATGCCTTCGCCGTTGGCCTGGTGGCACGAGGCGCAGTTGGCGGCGTAGACTTTCTCGCCCTTGGCCTTGAGGGCGGCTTCGTCCACCGCGGCGGGGCTGGCCGCCTGGGTGGTGGGGGCGGCGGGACTCTCAGCGGCGGGGGGCGCGCTGGGCGTGGTTTCGGCCTTCTTCTCCTCGGCGGGCTGGCAGCCGGCGAGCGAGAGGGCGAGACCGAGGCCGAGCAGGATGACGGTGGGTTTCAAACGGAATCCTCCTATCCACGTGGGAACCTGCTCGGAAGCATACCTCGCTTGAAGAAGGATGTCGATCGCCCGAGCGCTAAACCCTTTGATGAAGCGGAGCAGAGGGGTAAGCGTTAGGCCTGGGCGGCTTTTTCCTTTGGGGCTTAGCCCGTGTTGCGTAGCCCGGCGGCGATCCCCGTGATGGTGAGCGCCAACGCGCGATCCAGATCCTCGTCGGGCTTTTTGCTCGCGCGCTTGCGACGCAAGAGGTCGACCTGCAAGTGGTTGAGCGGGTCCACGTAGGGGTTGCGCAGCCGGATGGATCGCGCGAGCATCGGCTGGCGTTCGAGCAATTCTTTCTGCTCCGAGATGACGAGGATGGCCGCGCGGGTCCGGTCGTACTCTTCCTGGATCCGTTCGAAGAGGGCCGATCCTTCGCTGCCTGCGAGGCCCGCGTAGAGGCGGGCGATCGCCATGTCGGCCTTGGTGAGGCTGACCTCCAGGTTGTCGATGAGGGTCCGGAAGAAGGGCCAGCTCCGGTACCAATCGCGCATGACCTCGCGCCCGTCGGCTTCGCGGGTCATGAAGCTTTCGAGGGCCGTGCCGGCCGCGTACCAGCCGGGCAAGAGGCAGCGGTTCTGGATCCACGAGAAGACCCAGGGGATGGCGCGCAGGGACTCGATCCCCCCTTCGCGCCGACGCGAGGGTCGCGAGCCGATCTTGAGCGACTCAATCTCGGCGATGGGGGTGACGGCTCTAAAGAACGCAGGAAAGGCCGGGTCGTCGAAGACCAAAGCCCGGTACGTCTCGTAGGCCTCCTGCGAGATGCGCGCGAAGCGTTCGGCGCGCTCGGCCGCGTTGGGCGCCTTGTCGCCTTGCGAGGCGAGGGTGGCCATCAGGGTGGCGCTGACCATCTGTTCAAGATTGCGATCGGCGAGCGCCGGCTGGGCGTACTTCCAGGCGAGGACTTCGCCCTGCTCGGTGATCTTGAGGTCGCCCTGCACGCTGCCCGGGGGCTGGGCGAGGATGGCGCGGTGGGTCGGCCCGCCTCCGCGGCTGATGGAGCCACCGCGGCCGTGGAAGAGGCGTAGGCGCACTCCTTCGGCCTCGGCGAGCTCGGTGAGAGCTTGCTGTGCCTGGTACAGCTCCCAGGTGGCGCTCAGGATCCCGCCGTCCTTGTTGCTGTCCGAGTAGCCGAGCATGATCTCCTGCACGTCACCGCGCGCGCGAAGGGCGGCGCGGTAGGCGGGGTGGGCGAGCAGGGCGCAAAAGACGTCGGGGGCGGCCCGCAGGTCCGGGATGGTCTCGAAGAGGGGCACCAGGTCCAGGGCGGATTCGGCGGTGTCGTCGGGTCGGCGCCGGTAGAGGCCCGCGTCCTGCATGAGGGCGAGGACTTCCAGTAGGTCGCTCGGAGCCTCGGTCATGCTGACGATGTAGGCGTCGAGGGCGTCGGGGCCGAACTCGGCGATGGCCCGCGCGAGCATCCGCATGGTCTGGCGGGTTTCGGCCGGACCCGCTTCGAGGCGGGCCTCGGAGGGCAGCAAGGGGCGCGAGCTGGAAAAGACCTGAGCGAGGGCGGCTTGGCGGCCCGCCTCGTCCTGCTTGCCGTAGTCCGAGGCGACTCCCGCCTCGCGCAGGATGGCGTCGAGGGCCTCGTCGTGGTTGCGGGAGTTCTGCCGCACATCCAGGGTCGCGAGCTGGAAGCCGAAGGCCTCGACCTGGCGACGCAGGGTCGCAAGCTCCTGGTCGGCGACGATGCTCGCCCCTTGCGCGCGCAGGGCCTGGTCCATCAGGCGCAGGTCCGCGGCGAAGGCGGCAGCACTCGTGTACCGCTCGGGAGCGTCGGGCTTGGTGACGGCCTCGAGCCGGGCGCGCATGAGCGCGAGCATCTGCCGGTAAGGTTCGTGCGGGTTGCGGGCGCGCACCTGGGCGAGGCGCTCTGGGAAGAGCAGGCCTAATCCTTCGATGACTTCGTACAGCTCGGGGAGGGCGGGGTGCTCGCGGTCGGAGAAGGAGTAGCGGGTCCAGAGGGCGTCGAGGGAGCGCTCATACAGGTCGAGGGCCTCGGCGCGCAGGCGCGTGAGGGTGCGCCAGGTGGTCTCGGCGGTGACGAAGGGGTTGCCGTCGCGATCGCCTCCGATCCAGGTGCCCAGGCGCACTGCCGCCGGCACCTCGAAGCGCTCGTCGGGGTAGGCCTCATCGAGCGCGCTCGTCATGTCGCGCTGCAGGCGCGGCAGGGCCTCGAAGAGGGTCGAGCGGAAGTAGTAGAGGGCGCTGGTCAGCTCGTCGTCGACGGTAGGGCGCGCTTCGCGGATCTCGTCGGTCTGCCAAAGGGTGGTCAGCTCCGCGCGGATGGCGTCGTCCTGGCGTTCGCACTCGGTGGGCGTCAGCTCGCAAGCGTCGCGCGCAAAGAGCAGGTGCCCGATCCGCGTCCACTTGCTGAGCACGCTCTTGCGGTTGGGCTCGGTGGGATGGGCGGTGACGACGAGGCCGAGCCGGAGACGATCGAGGGCGTCTTGCAGGGCCTGGGGCGTGACTCCTGCGGCGTGCATGTGGCAGAAGGTGTCGAGCAAAGAGCCCGGCTGGGGCGGAGCGTGGGGATCCAGCTGGATGGCGCGGCGGCGGCGCACCCGGTGGTGCTGCTCGGCGGCGTTGACCAGGCCGAAGTAGATGGCGAAGGCGCGGATGACCCCGGTGGCTTCGTGCACGTTCAAGGACGAGACCAGGTCGCAGATGGCGTCCTCATGGTCGGTGGTCGGGTCCTGCCGGAAGCCCTTGGAGAGGGCGCGCAGCCGCTCTTCGAGCTCGTAGAGGCTCTCGCCGCCTTGCTGTCGGAGGGTCTCTCCCAGGAGCTCGCCCAGCCAGCGGATGTCGTGGCGTAGCGGAGCGTCCTTGTCCGGGCCGTCGTGCGACGGAGGCAAGGCGATGGGGGCGCGGGGCTGGATGATGCGACGCTTCATGGCGGGCCCTCCCGGTCTGTAACGAATTGTAGCAGAGATCCGGCATGCAGGCGGGAGCGCGTATCATGGAGGGCATGAAGCGCTCACTCTCTTCTCACATGGTGGATTGGATCGTCCTAGAGCCGTTGCTCTTCTTGGGCCTGATGGCGCTGCTCGCCGCCCGGGGGCCTGCCTCGTCGGTGGACTTGGCCGTGTTCATGGTCGTGGGGACGGCCGGCACGCTCATGAACCTCCTGGGGCTGTGGCTCTTCGTCTACATCGCCCTGTGGCGAATGGCGATGCCCGGTGGGCGCAAGGCGCTGTGGGCGATCGCGCTCCTCTTGTTCGCGCCCGTTGCGATTCCCGCCTTCCACTGGCTGTACTTGCGGCGCGATTTCCAGCCCGTTTAAGCCACCACGCTTGATTAAGTCAGCTGCTCGCTACGAGCGCTCTCAGGAGCGACCGTGGCCTTGACGATGGCATCGTAGAGGCGATTCACCCCCACGACCTCCAGGCCCTTGGGTAGCCGCAGGCTCTTGTCGTCCAGGCTGTGCGACGGCACGATGGCCTTGGTGAAGCCGAGCTTCGCGGCCTCCTTGAGGCGCGCCTCCAGGCCGTTGATGCCGCGGATCTCGCCGTTGAGGCCGACCTCGCCCATGGCGATCGTTTCGGGGTCGAGCGCCACGTCCCGCATGCTGCTCGCCACCGCGAGCGCCACGCCGAGGTCGCCCGCGGGCTCCTCGATGGAGAGGCCGCCCACCACGTTCACGTAGACGTCGTACTTGGAGAGCGGTAGGCCCACGCGCTTTTCGAGCACCGCGAGGATCTGCACCATGCGGTTGTGTTCGATGCCGTTCGCCGCACGGCGCGGGCTTGCGAGCGTGCTGGGGCTGACCAGCGCCTGGATCTCGACCAAGAGAGGACGCGTGCCCTCCATGGTGGGGACGATGGCCGAGCCGGTGGTCTCCTTGGTGCGCTCGGCGAGAAAGACCGCCGAGGGGTTGGTGACCTCGATCAGGCCCGCTTCCTGCATCTCGAAGAGGCCCACCTCGTTGGTCGAGCCGAAGCGATTCTTGACAGCGCGGACCAGCCGGTAGCTCTTAAAGCGATCGCCCTCGAAGTACAGCACCGTGTCCACCATGTGCTCGAGCACGCGGGGACCGGCGAGGGTTCCCTCCTTGGTGACGTGCCCGACGATGCACAGGCTGATGCCCTGGTCCTTGGCCAGGCGCATCAGGGTGCCGGTGGCGCCCCGGACCTGGGAGACCGAGCCCGGCGCCGAGTTGAGGTCGGGGTCGTAGATGGCCTGGATCGAGTCGATGACGGCCCACTCGGGCTGCACCTCGGAGAGGGTCGCCGCGATGACCGACATGTCGGTCTCGGCGAGCACGTAGAGGTGGTCGTTCTCGGCGCCGAGGCGCCGCGCGCGCATGCTGATCTGGCGGGCCGACTCCTCGCCCGAGACGTAGAGCACGCGGCGCCCGATTGCCGCCAGGTTTTGAGCGACCTGCAAGAGCAAGGTCGACTTGCCGATGCCCGGATCCCCACCCAGGAGCACCAATGAGCCTGGTACCACGCCGCCGCCGAGCACCCGATCAAGCTCATCGAGGCCGCTGCTGAAGCGCTCCTCGTCCTGGATGGAAACGTCTCGGAGGCGCTGGGGCGCACGGCCGATGGCGGGCGATTTGAAGGTGCCGGCCTTGGTGCCGCCGGTGGGCGCCGGGGCCGAGATGGCTTCCTCCACCAGGGAGTTCCAGGCGTTGCACTCGGGGCACTTGCCCATCCAGCGGGGCTGCTCGGAGGCGCACTGCTGGCAGACGTACTTGGTCTTGATCTTGGCCATGGGGGATCCTCGAATCTCGATTAAATGTTCGAGATTCTATTCTACCCCTTCACGCCCCCGCTCGTCAGCCCCGACACGATGAAGCGCTGGAGAATGAGCATGACGATCACGACCGGCAGCGAGATGATGATGCTCATGGCCGCGAACTGGCTCCAGGGCTTGAAGGTCTCGTACTGCCCCACCATGCCGTAGAGGGCCATCGCGAGGGTGAAGGTCTTGGGGTTCTCGAGCATGGTCCAGGCGAGGATGATCTCGGTCCAGCCGGTCATGAACCCGAACAGGGCCGTCACCGCCACCGCGGGCGCCGAAAGGGGCAGCACGATCCGCCAGAAGGTCTGGCTGCGGGTGCAGCCGTCGATCAGGGCGGCCTCCTCCAGGTCCTTGGGCACCGTGTCGAAGTAGCCCTTCAGGTTCCAGATGGCGAAGGGCAGGGTGCCCGCTGCGTAGGCGATCATCAGGCCGATGAGCGAGGTCCGGATGTGCAGCGACGAGAGCAGGACGTAGAGCGGGGCGATCGAGCAGACCGCGGGGAACATCTGCAGCACGATGAAGAGCATCATGCCGGCCTTCCGGCCGGGGAAACGCAGCCGGGAGAAGGCGTAGGCCCCCGACGCACCGAACAGGATCCCGAAGGCGGTGGTGCCGAGTGACACCAGGAGGCTGTTGCCCAACAGCTGCCAGAACGAGACGCCGTCGATCTCGGTCGGGTTGATCAAGACCTGCTTGAAGGCCTCGAACGAGATGCCGCGCGGGATGAGGTGCAGCTCGGTCGGCCGTGCCACCGAGCTGGGGTCCAGGGCCATGGAGACGACCCACAGCACCGGGAAGAGGGAGAAGGCGCAGAATAGGACGAGGACCAGGTGGATCAGCCCCAGCTTGAGGGGGTGTTGCTTCTTACCAACCATGCGATCAGACCTCCTCGGCCGCCTTGGTCAGGCGGAGATTCAGGAGCGTGAAGCCCAGGAGGATGAAGAAGATGACCACCGCGAACGCCGAGGCCACCCCGTACATGCCGGCGTCGACCAGCTTGTAGGCCTGGGTGATGAGGATCTGGGTCTTGCCCAGCGGGTTGCCCTGGGTCACGAAGTAGATCACGTTGAACTGGTTGAAGGTCCAGATGAAGCCCAGCATGATGGCCGGCACCATGGCGGGCCGCAGCATGGGGACGGTCACCGTCCAGAACTGCTGGAAGGGGTTTGCCCCGTCCAGGTCCGCCGCCTCGTACAGGTCCGAAGGGATGGCCTGGAGGGCACCCGAGGCCACCATCATCATGAAGGGGAAGCCGAGCCAGACGTTGACCAGCAGCACCGCGTAGAAGGCGAGCGGGAACTGCCCCAGCCAGTCGGTGTTGGTGGGCAAGAAGGGCAGGAACTTGCTCCAGTCCTTCAAGAGCAGGTTGATGGCCCCCGCCTCGGGGTCGAACATGTTCTTCCAGACGAGGCTCGTGACGTAGGTCGGCACCGCCCAGGGCAGGATGAGCAGGGCCCGGTAGATCTTGACCCCCTTGAGGCCCGGCGTGTTGATGAGCAGGGCGAGCCCCACCCCGAGGCCCACGTGGAAGACCAGGTTCGCGACCGTCCAGAGGAGGTTGAAGCCCAGGACGTGGAGGAAGCTGAAGTCCAGGTAGGGGGCGTGCCGGAAGATGTCGACGAAGTTCTGGAGCCCGACGAACTGCGGGTCCTGGTGCCGGATGTGGCGCGGGCTGAAGTTGGTGAAGGCCATCCAGATCCCGTATAGCAGGGGATACAGCGTGATGGCGCTCATCACCAGCGCGGCCGGGGCGATGAAGCGATAGGCGGTGGCGGCGTCGGAGGCTTTGCGCTTCGGCGTCATTGCTTGCGCACCGCCTCGATCTTGGCCGAGATGACCTCGCGGGCTTCCGCGAGGGCCCGCGGAGGCTGCGCCACGTCGGTCAGGACCTTCTCGATCGCCTCGTCCATGGGGGCCCAGACCTCCTTCATCTCGGGGCTCGGCGGCAGCGGGGTGCCCCAGCGCGCTTGCTGGGCGAAGGCCTCGAGGCGATCGCCCGCAGGAATCTTGACGCCGCGCTGGGCGGGGATGTGGCCCGCTACGCGCTGCATGCGCTCGGCGGCCTCGGCGCCCGTCAGTGCCAGCGCCAGTTCCAGGGCATGCGCACGCTGCTTCTGGTGGCTGTTGGGGTTGAACATGACGCACTTGACGCCGACGAAGGGCACGGCGGGGACCCCCTCTTCGACCATGGGGAGGGGGGCGACGCCGAGCGCGTCGCCGAGGACCTGGCGGTAACCGCCGAGGGCCCAGGGGCCGTTGATGGTCATGGCGGCCTTGCCGTCGCGGAAGAGGCCGTCCGCGCGGCCGTAATCGCTCTTGGCGGCGATGCGCGGGTGCCGCTTGAGGTCGCGCAAGAGTCCGAGCCAGTGCTCCGCGCCGGGGCCTGCGAGTGAAACGTCGCCCTTGGGGCCGAAGAGGCCGCCGCCCATCCCGAAGAGGTAGCCTGCCGTGAAGAAGAACTGGGTGTTGTAGGCGAGCAGGTAATCGCCCTGCCAGTAATCGCGGGAGTTGGCCAGGGTGAAGAGGTCCTGCACGGTGGTGGGGGGCGCACCCGTCACCAGGCGCTTGTTGTAGTACAAGGCCAGGGTTTCGAGGCTCTCGGGCAGGGCGTAGAGGCGGCCCTCGTAGCGCAGCGCGTCCAGGGCGACCGGCAGGTAGCGCGAGAGGTCGCGGCTCGAGACGACCTGGTCGAGCGGCAGGATCACCTCAGACTGGGCGAACTTGCCGACCCAGTCGGTCGCGCCGAGGACCAGGTCCGGTCCGCCGTTGGCGGCCGTGGAACGCAGGTACTTGTCCTGGAGCTTGTCGGAGGGGACCTGGAGGGCCACCACCTCCACCTCGGGGTGCGCGTCGCGGAAGCTCGAAAGGGTCTCTTTGAGACCGGCGAGCTCGACCCCGCCCCAGGCGTGCCAGAGCGTGAGCGTCGTGCGGGACGTCTGTCGGTCGCACCCGGCCACCGACAGCACAAGAGTCAGGGCGGATGCCATGAGGACGGAAGAGACTCGTCGGGACACGCGCGCTCCTGTCGATGCAGGGGGTGGGGCGATGGACGTGATTGCCCGTTATATATCACGCTGGCCCGAAGAGCGTCAACGCAGCGCCACTGCGGGTGAGCGCCCCACACGCTTGCTTCGATCGATCTACAGAGGGAGTAACCGTGTTATATATTTAAAATCTTTCTGAAGACTTGTAACGAGTCACCGGTGGATCTCTGCCCGGATATCCACCGGCGCAATCGTGAGGCGAGGTGTCGGAATGACCACGAACATGGATGCCCCGACGACGTCCTTGACGGGTGCCGGGTCGGGCTTGGGGGACGTGCTCGCCAACATCGGGCATGAGCTGCGCACCCCGCTCACCATCATCCAAGGGCTTTCGGAGATCCTGCTCGACGAGCTCGACGTGGGCAACGTCGACGCCGATCAGCATCGCGACTTCCTGCGCCAGATCCACCGTGCCAGCGTCTCGCTGGGCAAGCTGGTGGAGACGAGCATCATGCTCACCAAGCTCAACGCCGGTCACCTGATCATCCACCTACAGCCGCTGCACGTGGGTGAGGCGATCGAGCGCGTGCTCGGTCAGTACGCCGATGAGGTCCTGGTCAAGGAGATCGAGGTCGGGCTCGACGTGGACGACGATCTACCCCTGGTCTGGGCGGACGGTCTTTGCCTGGAGCTTGCCCTCCAGGCCCTTCACGACAACGCCATCAAGTTCAACCATCAGCGGGGCCTCATCCGCTGGCATGCCCAGCCCGAGGGCGAGGTGGTGCGGGTGACGCTCGTCGACTCCGGGGTGGGGATCCCCGCCGAGAAGCTTCAATCCCTCTTCACCGTCTTCGGCCAGCTCGACAGCGGATCGACCCGGCGCTACGGGGGCCTGGGGCTCGGCCTTCCGCTCGTTCGCAAGCTCATCGAGAGCCTCGGCGGCGAGATCGCGGCGGCGAGCAAGGGCACGAACCAGGGGGCCTCCTTCACCTTCACCCTGCGTCAAGCGGCTGTGCTATCGTAGGAGGGCTTTTCCCGCCCGCGCCTTTCCATAGAAGGAGGTCCGCTTGACCATCCTTGACGAGATCCTGGCCTCCAAGGCCCAGGAGGTCGCCTCGCTCGTCGCGGGGACACCCCCTGTCCGCCGGACCGCCCCCCGCAGCTTCATGGCCCACTTGCGCGCCCACGGTCCGGTCGCCCTGATCGCCGAGATCAAGCGCAAGTCGCCCAGCCGCCCGATGATCCGCGAGGCCTTCGAGCCTGCCGCCATGGCCCGCGCCTACGAGGCGGGCGGCGCGGCGGCGCTCTCCGTTCTGACCGACGCGCCCTACTTCGGCGGCAGTCTCTCGGACATGGCCGCCGCGCGCGAGGCCGTCGGCCTGCCGGTGCTGCGCAAGGACTTCCTCATCGATCCCCGTCAGGTCCATGAGGCCTACGCCGCCGGGGCGGATGCGCTCCTGCTCATCGCGGCGGCGCTCACGGACGATCGCCTGCGCGAGATGATGGCGGTTTGCCGTGAGGTGGGCCTGGAGTTCCTGCTGGAGGTCCACACCCCCGACGAGATGCGCCGGGCGCTGGCGCTCGAAGCCCCGCTGGTGGGCATCAACAACCGCGACCTCAAGACCTTCACGGTCGATCTTGCCGTCACACGCGAGCTGGCGACCCTGGCGCGCACGGCCGAGCGCGTGCCCATGCTGGTCAGCGAAAGCGGTATCGCCAGCCCCGAGGACCGCAGCTTGCTCGAAGCCTGGGGGATCGAGGCCATGCTGGTGGGCGAGAGCCTTTTGCGCCAGCCCGATCTGACCCTCGCAGCGCGGGAGCTCTTGGCGTGACCCGGGTCAAGATCTGCGGCCTGACGAACGAAGCGGACGTTCACCTCGCGGTCGCCGAAGGCGCCCATGCGGTCGGCTTCGTGCACGTGCCTGCTTCCAAGCGCTTCGTGGATGCCGATCGCCTTGCCTCGCTCTGCCGCGCGGCGGGGCCCATGACCACGCGGGTCGCCGTCATCGCGGACCTTGCGCTCGACGAGGCGGCGGCGCTCGCCGAGACCTGCGCTTTGGACGCCTTGCAGCTTCACGGCTCCGAGGGGACCTCGTACCTCGCGGCCCTGCGCGGCCGTCTGCGGCCAGGGGTCTCTCTCTACAAGGCCCTCAAGGTGGAAGGCTCGGAGGCGATCGCCGAGGCCCATGCTTTCGCGCCCCTGGTGGATGCCCTCGTGCTGGACTCGGGGGGCGGGACGGGGCAGGCGTTCGACTGGAGCCTGGTCGAGGGACTCTCGACCGAGACCGCGTTGGTGGTGGCCGGCGGCCTGCACCCCGGCAACGTGGGCGAGGTCATCCAGCGCCTTGCGCCTCACGGGGTCGATGTGTCGAGTGGGGTGGAGGCGGCCGTCGGTCGCAAGGACCCCGAACGGCTGAGGGCGTTCTTCGCCGAGGTGCGCGCCGCGGATGCGTTTGCGCCCAGGCGAGCACGGGTATAGGACCAGCTGGAGGTATTCCCTTTTGCGCGCCATCGACATCGACAAAGCCCAGCCCGGCATGGTGCTCGCCAAGAGCATCTTCGCCCCCGACGGTCGCCCGCTCCTGCGGGAGGGGACGGCTCTCACCGAGCGGTACCTGACCGCCCTCAAGTCGATGAAGTTCGGCTTCGTCTACGTGGTGGACCCCCGCGCCCCCGAGGCGCGGCCGCGCGACACCATCTCGGACGAGCTGCGCCAGGAGGCCATCGGCGTCATCCGCGACACCTTCGGTCAGCTCGAGGGTAGCGGCGCTTCCAAGATCGGGGTCCAGCTCAACGCCGTGGCCCAGGTCTCCAAGCAGATCGTCGATGCGATCCTCGCGAGCCGGGACGTGTCGATCCAGATGGCAGACCTCAAGAGCCACGACAACTACACCTTCGCCCACAGCGTGAACGTCTGCGTGCTCGGCACCATCCTGGGCCACCGCATCGGCCTGGACGAGTCGCGCCTCAAGGACCTGGCGCTGGGCCTCATCCTGCACGACCTCGGCAAGACGGGGATCCCCCGCGAGGTCCTGGAGAAGCCCGGCAAGCTGACCGAGGCCGAGTTCGACCAGATGAAGGAGCACTGCCGCGTCGGCTTCGACACCATGCGCGGCATCATGAGCCTGTCGGCCCAGGCCAAGATCGTGGCCCTCCAGCACCACGAGAAGTTCGACGGCACCGGCTACCCCAAGGGGCTCCAGGGCGACGACATCCACATCAACGCTCAGATTGCCGCCATCGCCGACGTCTTCGACGCTTTGACTTCCGATCGGGTCTACCGCAAGCGCTTCATGCCGCATGAGGCCATCGAGTACCTCATGGCGGGCGCAGGCAGCCAGTTCAGCCTCGACCTGGTGACGACCTTCGTCGCCAACGTGGCCCCCTACCCGCCCGGGACCTTCCTCAAGCTCTCGACGGGCGAGACGGCCATCGTCGTGGACGTGGACATGGGCATGGCCAGCCGCCCGATCGTCAAGATCATTCAAGACGCCAAGGGCGAGACCCTCGAGTTCGCCCGGATCTTCGACCTCAAGCGCGATCGCACGGTCATGATCGCGAAGGTCCTCACCGACGCCTAAGCTTCAAAGGACACCATGAACTATCTCGAAGTCGCCTTCACCGTCCCCGCCCCCGCTGCCGAGGCCGTGGCCTGGGCCCTCACCGAGCACGGCCTGCCTGGCGTGGTGGTTGGCGAGCGCCGCCCCGAGGACCCCATCAGCGAGCACGCGGTCCTCAAGGCCTACCTGCCCCAATTGGACGCCGCTCCCGATCTGGCGGCGCTCGAGGCCGCGGCCCGGCAGGCGATCGCCTCGGTCCAGCTCGAAGGCGACGTGACGCTCGCGACCCGCGTGGTGCCCGAGGAAGACTGGGCGACCAGCTGGCAGCAGTACTGGCACGTGCAGCGCATCGGCGAGCGCCTGGTGGTCCGCCCCTCGTGGGAGGAGTACACCCCCGCGGCCGACGACGTGGTCATCACCCTGGACCCCAAGATGGCCTTCGGGACCGGCACCCATCCCACCACCCGCCTGTGCATGCGCGCCCTGGAGCGCCTCGCCGCCAAGGGGCCGCTCGGCCACGTCTACGACGTGGGGGCGGGCTCGGGGATCCTGGCGATCGCTGCCCTCTTGCTCGGCGCCCCCGACGCGATCGCGGTCGACACCGACCCGGTGGCGGTGGCCGCAAGCGAGGAGAACGGCGTCATCAACGGGGTCGCCGATCGCCTCGTCAACCGGGTGGGCAGCGCGGGCGACCTGCCCGGCCAGGCCGAGCTGGTCTTCGCCAACATCCTCGCCGAGGTCATCGTGGAGCTCGCTGATGCCCTCTACGCCGTCACGGCGCCGGGCGGCACCCTCATCGCCTCGGGCATCATCGAGCGCAAGGCCGATATGGTCGCCGAGGCTCTGAAGGCTGCCGGCTACCAGGTGATCGAGCGCGAGCCCGAAGGCGAATGGGTCGGTCTCACGGCCGTTCGGCCTGCTTAAAGCGGGCCTTTCGTAAGCGCGAAAAATTCCCTGCGCTTATTCATCAACTTGATTACAAAGGCGGGCGAGTAGTTGACATAATTCGCCCGTCTTTGACTTTCAAGCAAGAGATGTGATAACCTTCACACTTATGAAGGAATTTACCATTCGGTGCAGTCTCTCGCTTGCGATCGGCCTACACCTGGTCCTCCTCTCGGCTCCGGGCCTCGCCGAGCCCCTTTCGGAGCAATCGAAAGCGTTCGCGTCGACCACCGCGACGCCACAGTCCTACGCCACCCACGAAAACACCAAGGGCCGTCCCGGCACCTCCCGCGTCTGGGTGGGTGGGCGCGCCATCCTCACCTTCGACGAACAAAAGGATATCGCCGCGCGGAGTGTCAGTGACCGCCTCAACGCGCTACACGCACGTGGCGGCCTGAACCCGAACCAGGTGCGCTACGAGCGCCGGGGCGACCGCTACGCCCTGCTCGTCGGCAACCAGGACGTCTTCGTCTTCGCCGAGCGCTTCGCCCGTCGTCAAGGCGAGAAGCCCGAGACGCTCGCCGCGCGTTACACGCGCCAGCTCCGCGAGGGCCTGATCCAGGCCCCGCTCGCTCAGACCCCGAGCGCGCCGGTCGAGCCCCATCCCGTCGTGATCGCCCGTCAGCAGCCTCAGCCTCCGGTCGAGGTCCAGCCGGCGCCTCAGGTCGTCGAGGAGCCCCGGGTGCAGCCCCTCGTCGTTTCGCCGGAGATGCTTGCCACGACGAGCGTCATCGCCGAGGTCGAGGCCACCATGAGCGCGCCGAGCGCGCCGGCGCGTCCTGCGGCCTTCGCCACCTACGAGACCACCAAGGGGCGCCACGGCACCTCGCGCGTCTGGATCGGCGATCGCCAGGTCTTCGTCTTCGACGGCGACGACGGCACCATGGCCAAGCGCGTCAGCGACAAGCTGATCGCCCTCAACAAGCAGGGGGCGCTGCGAGCGGAGCGGATCATGCCCGGTCGCCGCAAGAAGGAGAAGCTCTACGTCGTCAGCGTCGGCGGCGAGGACCTCTTGACCTTCGATCAGGCTTTCGCGAACCGGCAGGGCACCCCGCCCACGACCCTCGCGCTGCGCTACGTTTCGCAGTTGCGCGACGCCCTCGGCGGCCGCTCGCTCCAGCAGCAGATCGCCCAGACCGCCTCGCGCGGCGGCTACGGGCGCCAGCAGGTCGGCGTCGCCTCCTGGTACGGCGGCTTCTTCCACGGCCGACGTGCCGCGGACGGTTCGCGCTTCGACCAGAACGACTTCACGGCGGCCCACAAGACCCTGCCCTTCGGCACGCTCTTGCTCGTCACCAACCTCACGACCCAGCAGAGCACCCTGGTGCGGGTCTCGGACCGCGGGCCCTACATCCCGGGCCGGATGATCGACCTCAGCCGTGGCGCGGCCAAGGCCATCGGCATGCTCGGTTCCGGGGTGTCCAAGGTCCGAGTGACGATCTTCAAGCCCAAGCAGTAACCAAACAAAGAGGGCGGGCGCGGTTCGAAAACCGCGCCCGCCCTCTTTGTTTACAGGTTAGGGAAAGCTGATGGTCGCCGGCGCGTCGATGGAGGCGATGTCGAAGACGGTCGCCTTCTCGAGGTCCGCGTTGTCGGCGCGGATGGCGGTCACGGTGTAGAAGTAGATCTTGCCCTTCACGAGGCCTTCGCCCTTGAGCTGGGGATAGCCGGGGAACTTGAGGTTCTCGTCGGGCAAAGAGCCGACGGTGGCGGCGGTCGTCTTGGTGAGCGCGGCGTAGACCAGCTTGCCGTTCTTGCCGTTCTGGTTCTCGTTGACGGTCACGTAGTAGGCGGTCGCCCCGGCGCCCTCGCCCCAGCTGAGGGCGGGCTTGCCGGTCTTGGTGGTGAAGGTGCCGCTCTCGGAGGCGGCGCCGTCCAGGCGCAGGGTGCCCGGCTGGCCGACCTGTGAGGCCGAGACCTTGACCGGGGGCGTTTCGACGCTCGCCTTCTCTTCGCCGCTCGCCGAGAAGGCGGTGACGACGTAGGTGAGCTCGTGGCCCGGCTCGACCCGGTCGGTGTGGGTGGTCTTGTCGGTCGAGACGATGAGGCGCGGGGCGCTGCCGTCCACCTTGCGCGAGACCTGGTAGGTGGCGGCGTTGGTCACGCCGTCCCAGGTCAGGGTGATCGAGGCGGTGGTCATGCCCTGCTCCTTGGAGGTGACGGCCAGGAGCTTGGGGTTGAGGGCGGTGTTGCCCGCAAGGCCCATGAAGCCGGGGCAGCCGGTCAGGACCAGGGCGGTAGCGGCGGCGAGCATCAGTCTCGGTAGGCGCAAGGCGAGTCTCCTTCGGAAAATGGGGCAGGCGAGTCTCAGCTTAAGGCGTGGCGGTAACGAGGGTGATCACACCACCAGCTCTTTGAGCTTGCCCTCGTTCATGAGCGTGAACTGGTTGCGGTCGATGGAGACCAGGCCCCGGTCCTGGTAGTCCATCAGGACGCGGGTGAAGGTCTCGCGGCTGGTGCCGGTCAGGTTCGCCATCTCCTGGCGCGTCATGCGGGTGGAGAAGGTCGGCTTGCCCTCGGGCGAGACGGTGCCGTCCTCGCGGGCCAGCTCGATCAAGAGCCGGGCGACGCGGCCCGGCGCCGACAGGAAGGCGAGGCTCTCCACGTGGGCGTCGGTCGAGCGCAGGCGGCGCGAGAGCACCGTCAGGAGCTTGAGCGGGATGTTCGGCAGGTCGCGCAGGATCTTGCTGAACTCCTCGCGCTGGATGGTGAGGACCGAGGTCTCCTCGACGGCGATCGCCGTGGCCGAGCGTGGTTGGCCGTCCAGGAGCGACATCTCGCCGAACAGCTCGGCAGGGCCGACGATGCCCAGGATGTGCTCGCGGCCGTCGCCCGAGTTGACGACGATCTTGACCTTGCCGTCAACGACGATGTAGCAAGCGTTACCGGGGTCCTCCACGTAGAAGACGATAGAGCCCTTGGGGACGTTGCGCTTGCGCGTGATCGCGGCGATGGCCTCGAGCTCGGCGGGCTCCAGGTCACCGAACAGCACGGTCTGCTTCAGGAAGGGGGGAATGTTCAATGCCTTATCCTCCTCGCCGCATGTGGGCGCGCGGGTTGTAGGGGGCCATGGTGCCGAGGCGTCGCCAGAGGGCGAGCGCCTGCTCGTCGATCTCAGGGGGTAGGTGGAGTTGGACCTTCACGAAGAGATCGCCCCGCCCTTCGCCCTTGAGGTGCGGCATGCCCTTGCCCTTGATGCGGAAGGTGCGGCCGCTCTGGGTGCGGGGCGGGATCTTCATCTTGATGGCCCCGTCGAGGGTAGGGACCTCGATCTCGGCGCCGTCGATGGCTTCCCAGAAGGTCACGGGCAAATCGAGCCGCAGGTCGTCGCCCGTGCGCTCGAACAGGGAGTGAGGCTTGACCGTCACTTCGACCATCACGTCGCCGGCGCGTACCTTGGAGCCGGTGGCGACGCCCGCGGGAAGCTTGACGCGAAGCTGCTTGCCGGTGCGCGGGTTCATGACCTCGCGGCTGGTGCCGGCGAGGGCCTCTTCGAGGGTGACGTGGACCGGCACCTCGACGGGTTCGCTCGGGGTCTGGCGCGTGGTGCCTCCGCCGCCGAACATGGCGTCGAGGATGTCCTCGAAGCCGCCGCCCGAAAAACCGCCGCCGAAGCCACCACCGTGTCCCCCGAAGGGCGAGGAGCCGCGGCGCGAGGAGCGGCCGAAGGGGCCTTGAGAGCCGCCGGGCTGGAAGCCGGGGCCGAATTGTCGCATCTGGTCGTAGGTCTTGCGCTTCTCGGCGTCGCCCAGCGTGTCGTAGGCCGCGCTGATCTCTTTGAAGCGGGCCTCTGCGGCGTCTTTGCCGGCGCCCTGCACCCGGTCGGGGTGGTACTGTCGGGCGAGCTTACGGTAGGCTTTTTTGATCGCGTCGTCTGTGGCGTTCGCGGGGACGCCCAGGACCTCGTAGTAATCGCGCGTCGCCATGGGGCCTCACAAAAAATTACCAGGGCCTCCCCGATGGCCGGCAGGATCAGGCTGATCCATGACACCCGTGCTTTCCGCTTACCGCTGCTCCCTTCCGGGCCTGACGGGGTTCACGGCGCGACGCCGCATGGGACCCGACCCCGCGATCATCGGGGCGCTCTGGCATGAAGGAGTATATCAGATTCCCCGCGATCGGTCACTCGCTGGTATCGCCTCGGCGCGAGATTGGCGGCCTCGGGGGTGGGCGGTATAATAGTCGTTTCCAGGGCCATACGACCGGTCTGCCGATTTTCGCCGTCCAGAAGGAGACCTCGATGCCGAAGCGACTTTTCGCCGCCACCGTCCTGCTGGCAACCCTCTCGCTCGGCGCGAACGCCGCGCCGGCTGCCCGCGCGGCCGCGGCCTTCGGGCCCGACACCATCGCGGATCTCGCCGAGAAGGCGGCCCCTGCGGTCGTCAACATCGACACCGTCCGGCGCCAGAAGAACCCCATGGCCCAGGTGGATCCCTTCTTCCATCGCTTCTTCGGCACCGATCTGAGCCGCCTGCCCCAGTACTTCGAGCAGAAGGGGGTGGGCTCGGGCTTCGTGATCGACGCTTCGGGCCTCGTCCTCACCAACCACCACGTGACCCAGGGGGCCTCGACCATCAAGGTGACCCTCAGCGACGGGCGCTCCTTCGACGGCAAGGTGATCGGCAAGGACCCGGGCTCGGATCTCGCCCTGGTCAAGATCGAGGCCAAGGGCCTGAGCGTGCTCAAGCTCGCCGACGCGCCGCGCGTCCGGGTGGGCGAGTGGGTGGTGGCCATCGGCAGTCCCCTGGGCCTCTCGACGACGGTCACCGCCGGGATCGTCAGCGCCCTCAACCGGGACGTGGCCATCAACGACCGGGTCAGCTTCATCCAGACCGACGCGCCGATCAACCCGGGCAATTCGGGCGGCCCCCTGCTCAACCTCGAAGGCAGGGTGATCGGCGTCAACACGGCGATCGCGGCCAAGGCCCAGGGCATCGGCTTCGCCATCCCGGTCGAGACGGTGAAGTTCGTGGTTTCCGAGCTGCGCGAGAAGGGCAAGGTGGAGCGCCCCTGGCTGGGCGTTGCGATCGCCGAATTGACCCCCGAGCGCGCCGCGCAGCTCTTCCGCAAGACCGATCCCGGGGTGCTGGTGCGCGACGTGGCCGAGGGCAGCCCCGCTGCCACGGCGGGCATCCTCGAAGGGGACGTGATCGTCTCGGTCGACGGCAAGCCCGTCAGCGAGCCGAGCCACGTGACCCACATGGTCGCCAACCACCGGGTCGGCGACAAGATCAAGCTGCTCGTCAGCCGAGAGGGCCAGCGCAAGGAGCTGGTCGTGACCCTGAAGGCCGTCCCCGCCAAGGTGCAGGAGGCCGCCGAGAAACCCGCCGATCCCGAGCCTGACGAGGAAAGATGACCCAGCCGACCAAGCCCTTTATTGAACGCTTCCAGGAGGTCGTCCAGCAGCTGCCCATGTACGAGCCGCGGCCGGGGCAGCTCCAGATGGCCGAGACCATCCACCAGGCCTTCACCGAGAAGCGCCACGCCGTCATCGAGGCAGGCACCGGCAGCGGCAAGAGCTTTGGCTACCTGATCCCCCTGCTCGAGGGCCAGGGCCCCTACGTGGTCTCCACCGGCACCATCGCCCTTCAAGAGCAGCTGCTCAAGAAGGACATCCCCTTCCTCCAGAAGGCCACCGGCAACCAGTTCAAGGTCGCCCTCGCCAAGGGGCGGGGCAACTACCTCTGCAAGCAGAAGTTCTGGGAGGTGGACCGCCGCCTGCCCATGAACGACGCCTTGCGCGCCGAGTTCGACCAGATGTCGGCCTACCTCCAGGACCACGAGTGGGACGGGGACGTGGCGAGCTTGCCCTGGGTGCCGAGCCAGCGCCTCTGGGAGGAGGTCGCCTCCGACGCGGACGACTGCCTCGGGGCCAAGTGCGAGTTCTACGAAGTCTCGCCCCAGCGCCAGGCGCGGGTACGCCAGGCCCATGCGGACCTCATCATCGCGAACCACTCCCTCTACTTCGCGGACCTCGCGGCCGCCGGCGGGATCCTGCCGAGCCACGAGGCGGTGGTCTTCGACGAGGCCCACCACCTTCCCGCGTCGGCGACCCGCGCCTTCTCGGCGTCTATCGGACGCTATGCGATCGCGAAGCTCCTGCAGAAGATCCGGCGCCGGTTGGGGGCCATCCCCGACGAGATCTCCTTCTCGCTGGTCGGCCACGAGAGCCGGCTCTTCGACTGGGTCTTCAAGAGCGAACGCCTTCAGTACCGTCTCTATCCCGACGCGGTCTTCATCGAGATCCTGGACGGGATCCTCGAGGACCTGCGCCTGCTGCGCTCCTGGCTTGAGCGGGACTCGTCGCTCGGCGGCGGCATGCTGGATCCCGAGATCGCGAAGAAGGCTCCCCTGCACCGGCCGCGCCTGATCAACCAGCTCGAAGGGCTCATGGCCCGCTGGGAGTTCTTCGGCATGCAGGCGGACGCCACACTTGCCGAGCGGGTCAACTGGGTCGAGCTGGACCGCAACCGCGGCTACTTCGAGCTAAAGAGCGCGCCTCTGGACGTCTCGAAGGACCTGCACGAGCTGCTGTGGAGCCAGCGGCCGACGGTCTGTGCCTCGGCGACCCTCGGGGTCGGGGGCGACTTCAGCTTCTTCAAGCAGAAGGTGGGTATCGAGGAGGCCTTCGACCTGGAGCTGCCCAGCCCCTTCGATTACCAGCGCCAGGCCACCCTCTACGTGCCGCGCTACCTGCCCGAGCCCAACGCCCCTGAGTTCGCGCTTCACGCCCGCGAGGCCATCAAGGATATCCTGCGCGCGACCCAGGGACGGGCCTTCGTGCTGTTCACCAGCTACCGGGCCATGAACGCCGCCTTCAACGTCCTCTTCGAGACCCTGCCCTTCCCGGTCAAGAAGCAGGGCGAGCTGCCCCGCAGCCAGCTCATCGAATGGTTCAAGACCACCCCAGGGGCCGTCCTCTTCGCCACCAGCTCCTTCTGGGAAGGGGTGGACGTGCCGGGGGATGCCCTCTCGTGCGTCATCATCGATCGCCTGCCCTTCTCGGTGCCCGACGATCCGGTGGTGCAGGCCCACGTGGAGCGCCTCAAGCTGCAAGGCCGCGACTGGTTCCGCGAATACACCCTGCCCGAGGCGATCATCCGCCTCAAGCAGGGCTTCGGGCGCCTGATCCGGACCGCCACCGACCGTGGCCTGGTCGCCATCCTCGACAACCGTCTCTACACCAAGAACTACGGGCACACCATCCTGACGGCCCTGCCGGACTGCCCGCGGGTGCGCGACCTCGATCGTTTCAAGCTGGGGTAGGGGGACTTTAATCCGCCCTTGCCCCAACCTTGACCTGTTGATTACCGGTTTTCGGTTTTCCCTGGCGATAACCTCTCAAGCATGTTGGCTGCATTGAGGATCGCCGGATGGAACTGAAGAACAACGTCGCTGCCGCCTATCCCACCCTGGCACGCCGCCTTGAGGCCTCCATGCAGGCTGCATACGGCCCCGCGATTCAACCCGTCGCGCCTCAGGGCCTCGGCCAGGACGCCTGGGTGCCCACCACCCTGCCGACCCACCTCAACACCCGCATGCAGGACATGATCCAGCGCCTGCACACCCTCTTGCACGAGACGAAGACGCCCCCGCCCGCTCCGACCAAGCCGCCTGCGCAGCCGCCTGCACAGCCGTCAGCCCCTGCGACCTACACGGTCCAGAAGGGCGACTCCCTCTCGAAGATCGCCAAGCAGCTTTTAGGTGACGGCGCCCGCTGGCCCGAACTCTACGAGGCCAACCGCGCCACCCTCTCGAACCCCGACCGGATCTTCCCCGGCCAGCAGCTGATCGTGCCGGGCGCCAAGGCCCCCAATACCACCCAGCCTCCTGCGCCTTCGGGCCCTGCCCCTGCCGCGCCGCCCCGTTCCGGCAGCGGCTCTCTCGCCACGCTTGGCATCCCGCTGAGTGACGAGGAGATCGCCAAGGCCCTGAACGTGCCGCTCGAGAACATCAAGGCGAACCTGCCCTACGTCGTGGACGCCCTCAAGGAGCACGGCATCACCTCCGAGGACGCTGTCATCTCGGTGCTCGCCACCATCGCGGTCGAGACCGGCAACTTCAAGCCCATCACCGAGTACGCGAGCGGTGACGCCTACGAGGGCCGCAGGGATCTGGGCAACACCCAGCGCGGCGACGGCCGACGCTACAAGGGGCGTGGCTACATCCAGATCACCGGCCGCTACAACTACGAGAAGTACGGCAAGCAGCTCGGTGTCGACCTGGTGGGCAATCCCAGCCTCGCGTTGGACCCCAAGATCGCGGCCCAGATCCTCGCGCGCTACTTCAAGGACCGCAACATCGCGGCCAAGGCCGAGCGGGGCGACGTTGAGGGGGTGCGCCGGGCGGTCAACGGCGGCACCAACGGGCTTGCGCGCTTCGAATCGGCGGTCAACAAGCTCGAGGCCTACGCGTAGTCAATCAGGACCCCAAGCTCGAAGGGGCGGCGCCATCGGCGCCGCCCCTTCCGTGTGCTATCGGTACAGCTCCAGCGTGGAGCGGACGTAGGTCGCCTCGCTCCAGGCGAGAGGGAAGGCGCTGACCCAGACGCGCTTGGCCTCGTCGAATTGCTCGCCGAGCATGAGGCTGTCGGTCTGGTAGGCGTAGCCCGTCATGATGTCGAAGAGGCGCTGGGCCCCTGCGCGATCGCCTGCCGTCAGCTTGTAGAGCGCAAGCCAGCCGGTGGTGACGGGCCAGGCCTGGCCGTCGTAGTAGGTGTCGTTCTCGTAGCGCCGGATGCCGCCCATGGGGCTCGACAGGCGCTGCTCGATCAGCGCGGCGGTCGCCTTCATGCGGGGATCCCGGTCCTCGAAGGCGCCGAACCACGCCGAGCCGAGCGCGAGGTTCGCGGCCTCGAGGGTCGCATCCACGCCCTTCTTGCGCTTGCCGCGGGCGAAGGCGCCGTTCACGACCAGCTCGCGCTCCATGGCCGCGTGCAGCTTGTCGGCCGTCTGGCGGTACTTGGCGGCCAGGGTGCGATCGCCCATCCGATCGGCGAGCTCGGCGCCCGCCACGAGTCCGGCCCAGCCCGCGGCGTTCGAGAAGGTCCAGGTGCCGTCGTGGGAGAGCTCCCACAGATCGCGGCAGTGGCTCAGGAGACCGTCCTGCTCCTGGACCATGACGAGGAAGTCGCAGGCCTTGCGGACCGCCGGCCAGCGGGCGGAAAGCCAGCTCGCATCGCCGGTCTTGCGGTAGACCTGCATGATCGCCCAGGGGAAGGTGCCCACCTGGTCGTGCTCGTTGCCGTTGGTGCCGAAGTCCCACAGGGCGCGGCTCGCGTCCGGGAAGTAGTTGATGGCCCAGCCGCCCGAGCTCTGCTGCAGGCGCTCGAGGAACTCGAAGAAGGCCTTGGCCTCGCGGTCGTAGCCCGCCTCGAGCAGGGTCAGGGCGTTGATCGAGCCGTCGCGGGGCCACACCAGGCGGTAGGGGGGATCCATGTTGGTGGGAGCGGCGATGAGCGCACCCTTGGTGTTCTGGTGCTGCTTGAGGGTGATGAGGGCGCGGCGGTAGACGGCGCGGACCTTCTCGGGCATGGCGGGCATGCGCCCCTGAGAGAGGAAGCGCTGCCAGCGCTCGGCGTCCTCGCGCTGCGCGCCCTCCCAGCCGAGCTTGAGCGCGCCCTTCGCCTCGGCGAGGGCCTGGCTCTCCTGGCCTGCGATCCCGATGGCGTAGGTCACCTCGGCGCTCTGGCCGGGGGCGATCTCGGGGAGGGCCTGGGCCACGGCGCCGTTGACGCCCGTCACCAGGGTGCTGGCGCGATCGCTACCGTTCAACTTGCCCGACTCGGCCGCAAGGCGCGCGTCACGCTTGGAGCCGATGGGCACGTTGGCCTCGCCGCACTGCCAGCCTGTAGCAGGGCGGTCGGAGGCGAGCGCCACGGCGACGCCCTTGGCGGTCTGGACCAAGGCGCCCCCGGCGCGGTCGAAGCGCAGGGTATCACCGCCCGGCAGGTGATTGAGGGTGAAGAAGGCGTAGCAGGTGGTCGAGAGGTCGCGAAGCGGAGCGTTCGAGGTGTTGGTGACGCTCACGCGACGGACGTGTGCGTGGTTGCCCGGGCGGACCAGGTCCGAGATTTTCAGCTCATAGCCCGGCCCCTCGAAGGTGCTGACGGCCATGCCGGTGTCGGGCACCAGGCGCTGATTCACCAGCTTGATCTGGTGGGCCCACTTGAGCTGGCCCTGGACCGTGACCCCCACGTACGAGTCCCACAGGTGGTCCTTGGCGTAGTCGGGGTAGTACAGCTCCATCAGGGCGCCGGCCTTGGCGCCGCGGCCGTAGTCGCGCGAGACGGCGGTCATCATGTCGCCGTTGCTCATCTGGGCGAAGTTGGGAGAGTCGCCGACCAGCGCTGAAATGATGTCGCGCTGCGCCGTCGCCTCGGGGTCTTCCCCTTGCTTGAGCGCACCGGGAGCCAGGCCGCAGCCGGCGAGCACGAGACTGCTCAGGGCGATCGCAGTGGGACGCTTCAACCATCCGGACCAGTGCTGCATTGTTAACTCCAGTTTATCGTTTGGTTGTCATCTTCTGTCCTTATCGCCGATCGATCGCACAAGCTTGTCTCTTTCATGCGAAAAGCGCCCCCGCCTTGGCGGGGGCGCTTTCGAAGCGAGAATTAGCGGAACTGGCGAGTGGTCGCCTCGTAGGTCTCGGCGAGCTGCCAGGCGAGCTCAGCCAGGCGGCGCTCGCGGCTCGTCAGCAGCATCCGGGCGTAACGGCGCAGGATGCGGGCTTTGTGGAGGCCGCTGTGATCCTTGGCGAAGATGAGGCGCTCGACACCCTCGAAGAAGCGCTCGCTGCGCGTGTCCAGCTCCCCGTCGAACGTCACGTGGAGCGCGAGGGTCGCAGGCAGGGGGCTGGCGAAGGCGGGCGTCACAGGGGCGTGCTGAATGGCGGTCGACATCGTGGCTCTCTCTTCGGGTGGGATGGAAGACTGTGCGGTTAAGCCAAGGTTAATTTCGATAGTCCTATCTTAACCGATCTCTCAACCCTTTGTCTTCAGATCCGTGCCTGGAGTTTTGTTAAATCTTTGCTAAAACTTGGTCAGGGCTTGATTTATGGCGCTCTTAGTTCACGCCCACCGCGATCGAGACCTGACCGACCGACTGGACCTTGAACTTGGCGTTGATCTCGGCGTACGAGATGACGGCCATGGTCGGGAAGTTGCGCTCGATGAGGCCTTTGACGTGCGGCCGGATGGTCGGGTTGGTGAGCAGCACCGGGTTGGAGCCGCGCGCCACCGCCTCCTGCTGGACGGCCGCGAGGCGCGCCAGGATGAGCTGCATGATCTGCGGGTTGACCGCCGCCTGCGGTCCCAGCGGGGTGTTGGTGATCGAGCCCTGGATCGTGTTCTCCACGCCCGGATCCAGCGTGATGACCTCGATCACGCCCTCTTCGGTCGCGAGGCTCGCGCAGATCTGGCGCGAGAGCTGCTGGCGGATCATCTCGTTGAGCAGGAAGATGTCCTTGGTCATCTTGCCGTAGTCGGCGAGGCGCTCCAGGATGGTCGCCAGGTCGCGGATGCTCACCCCTTCGCGGATCAGGCCCTGGAGGACGCGCTGGACCTCGGACAGCGAGAGGATCTCGGGCACCAGGTCCTTGACCGTGACCGGGGCCTTCTCCTTGAGGCGGTTCAGCATCATCTGGACCTCCTCGCGGCTCAGGATCTCGTGCGCGTACGAGCGGACCGTGTGCTCCATGTGGGCGGTCAGCACGTTGGTGGGATCCTGGATCAGATAGCCGAGCTGAGCAGCGCGCTGGGCCTCGGCGCCGGCCACCCACACCGCGGGCTTGCCGAAGGCGGGGTCGGTGGTCGGGAAGCCCACGAGCTCCTGGCTGGTGTCGGTGGTGCTCTGCTGGATAGCGAGCATGTAGCCGACCAAGAGCTCGCCGGTGGCGACCACGTTGCCCTTGACCAGGAGCTGGTAGGCGTTGGGTCTGAGGTTCAGGTTGTCCTTGAACTGGATGCCCGGCATGACGAAGCCCAGATCCAGCGCGATGTTGACGCGCATGGGCACCACGCGGTCCATCAGCTCGCCGCCGAGGCCAGGGTCCACCAGGGGCACCAGGTCCAGGCCAAGCTCCAGGGTCAAGGGCGGCACCCCGAGCATCTTCATGACGTTCTCGGGGTTCTTGAGGTCCTCCTCCGACTCGGGCGCGTAGTCGTCCATCATATCGTCCATGGGCATGCCGAAGTCGTCGGACACGCCGCCCGCGGGCATTATGGACTTGCGCACGGAGAGGAAGGCCGAAGCCCCCAGCGCCAGCGCGAGGGGGATGAAGAGGAACTTGGGGAAGCCCGGCACCCAGGCGATCAGGAAGGTGACGGCCGCCGCCACGCCCATGCTCTTGGGGTTGGAGAAGACCTGCTGCTTGATGTCCGCCGCGAGGTTCTGGTCCGAGGCCGAGCGCGAGCTGACCAGACCCGCCGAGATCGAGATCAGGATACCCGGGATGAGGCCCACCAGGCCGTCACCGACCGTGAGGATGGCGTACTTGGCGAGCGCCGTCATCACGTCCATCTTCTTCATCAGGATGCCGATCAGGATGCCGCCCACGATGTTGACGACGATCAGGATGATCGAGGCGATGACGTCGCCCTTCACGAACTTGTTGGCGCCGTCCATGGCCCCGAAGAAGTTGGCTTCGCGGACCAGGTCCTCGCGCCGCTGCTTGGCCTGGTTGCCGTCGATCAGGCCGGCCGCCAGGTCCGCGTCGATGGACATCTGCTTACCTGGCATGGCGTCCAGGGTGAAGCGGGCCGCGACCTCGGCGATACGCTTGGAGCCCTCGGTGATGACGATGAAGTTGACGATGATCAGGATGATGAAGATGATGATGCCGACGATGTAGTTGCCGCCCATGACGAACTCGGCCATGGTGTGGATCACGTTGCCGGCCTCGGCGTGGAGGAGGATCGAGCGCGTGGTTGCGACCGAGAGGGATAATCGGTAGAGCGCCGTCAGCAGCAGCATGGACGGGAAGGTCGCGAAGTCCAGCGGCCTGACGATGTACAGCGCCACGAAGACGATGATGATCGCCATGACGATGTTCAGGACGATCAAGACGTCCAGCATCCAGACCGGCAGCGGCAAGAACAGGATGCCGAGGATCGCGACCATCAGGCCCGCGATCACGAAGTCCCGGATCGGGACCCCCTTGCCTCCCCCCATGGCGCCGACCATCTAGGCTACCCGACGTTCGCGCCGAGCTTGCGCTTGAGGTTCTGGCTCGCCATGCGGGCGGTCATGGAGGGCAGGGTCGCCCCCTGGTTCACCCGGTTGAAGACATCCTCCTGGATGCTGGGATCCAGGTACTGGAGGACCTGCTCGGCGTAGCTCGGGTCGAGGGTCGCGAGCACCCCCGCGATGGTCGCCGGGCGCTCGCCATCGAAGGCCGCCGCCGCGGCATCTGGGCTGACCTCGTACATGAAGTCGAACGCGCCGCCGCCCTGCGGGGCCTGAGCCTGGGCACCCATGTCGGCGTAGCCCTGCTGATCGTACCCAGCGTCGGCGTAGCCGCCCTGCTGGTCGAACTGGCCGCCGAACTGATCCATCCCCGGCTGCATGAAGCCGCCCTGGCCCATGTCGAGCCCGGGGAAGGCGTTCGGGTCGAAGCCGCCCAGCGCCTGCTGGTCGAACATGGGCAGCGCCTCGGCCTCGCCGCCCAACGAGGCGGTGAGGGTGTCGAGGGGATTCGCCTCCTTGCGGGTGGCGCGGCGCAGGAGCGCGAGCAAGAGGAAAATCAGCAAGAGCGCGCCGCCGATCCACCAGACGATGGCCCACGAGACCGACTGGCCCTTCTTGGCCGTCTTCTCGGCGGTCTCTTCTTCGGTCAGCTGTTTCTTGAGGTCGTCGTAGGTGCTCGCGTCGAACCGGACCCGCTCCACGTTGACCTGGTCACGGCGGGCGGGGTCCGCGCCGGCGGCGGTCGCGATGATGATGCGGAGGCGGTCGGCGCTCTCCTGCTTGAGGGTGTCGGGGATCAGCACCGCGATCGACATGCGCTTGATGTTGCCGCTCGAAGGCTGGACCAGCTGGGTCTCCTCGTTGAAGGCCGGCTGCTCCTTGAGGTTCTTCTTGGTGACTTCCTTGCTACCACCCGGCGTCGAGGGGATCGCGGGGTAGGTGGGCACGTTGGCCACGGTACCCGGTGCGCCGCCGTCGCCCCCGCCCTGCACGGTCTCGGTCTGCTCGGACTTGGTGAGGGGCACGGTCTCGCCGTTGCCGTTGGTGACGGCCGCCTTCAGGGTGTTGCGGACCAGGCGCTTGTTGAAGTCCAGCTCCAGGCTCACGCGGACCACGGCCTTGCCCGAGCCTACGACCTTGTCGAGCAGGGTCGTCAGCTTCTGCTCGATCTCCTGCTCTTTCTGGCGCTGGAGGCTCATCTGCATGTTGAGGACCCGCGACACCATGCGGTCCTCCTTGTTGCCGGCGTTGGCCTCCATCCCCGAGGTCAACAGGTTGCCCAGGTCGTCGGTGATGGTGACGTTGTCGGTCAAGAGACCCGGCACGGAGCTTGCGATCAGGTGGGTGAGACCCTCGACCTGGCTGGGGGTCAGCGATCGCTTGGGCTGCATCTTGACCATGACCGCCGCGGTGACGGGCTTCTTCTCGGTCTGGAAGAGGCTGTCCTCCGGCATGGTGACCATGGCGGCCGCGTCCTCGACGCCGTCCACCTGCTTGACCAGGCGCTTGATCTCGCCGTTCATGGCGCGCAGCAGCTTGATCTTCTTGTCGAAGTCGGTGGAGATGAAGTCGCTCTTGTCGAAGAGGCTGAAGCCGGGATCGCCGTCCTTGGGCAAGCCGGCGGCCGCGAGCGACACCCGGGCCTTGTCGGACTTGTCCTTGGGGACCGAGATGGCGGTGCCGTCCTCGACCAGCTTGAAGGGGATGCGCTCTTCTTGCAGCTTGGCGGCCGCTTCGCCAGCGGAGAGCTGCGACATGCGCCGGTAGAGCACCACGTCGTTCTTGTTGAGTTGCTCCTCGGTGGGCTGCTTCTTGCCGCCGCCGCCGATCGCCATGCCGATAAACAGGGTGATCACGATCAGCAAGACCGGCACGCCGGCCATGATGCCGATGCGGACCGGTGGGGGGAAGCGGTTCAGGAAGTCGAGCATGGCTCTGGGCGCCTCAGGGTGGGGGTTAGATCTGCATGTTCATCAAGGTCTGGTAGCTGGACGCGACCTTGTTGGTGACGGCGGACATCAGGTGGAGCTGCGCTTCGGCCTTGGCCTGCTCGATCATCACCTGGTGGGCGTCCACGTCCTTGCGGCCGAGGGCGAAGTCGAGACCCGTGTCCACGGCCTTCTGGTCCTGGGCCGAGACGCCGTCGACGGCCTCGGTCAAGAAGTCCGCGAAGCTGCGGCCGTTGGTGGCGTCCGTCTTCTGGCCGAAGCCGTCGATGGTCGCGTCGCCGAACTCGGGGTTGGTGTCGATCGAGAAATCGAGCGACGGGAACTCCGGGAAGCCGGCGCCGATGCCGGGCGTTGACCGGTTGAGACCGGGCATGAAGTTCTGGTTGACCAGCATGGGCCTTCCTCCTTAAAAACCTTAGCGGCCGATCTCGAGGGCCTTCTGGTGCATGTTCTTGCCCGCGTTGAAGGCGGTGACGTTGGCGTCGAAGGCGCGCTGAACGGTGATCATGTCGACCATCTCGGTGACGATGTTGACGTTGGGCATCCGCACGAAACCGTTGGCATCCGCGTCGGGGTGGCCCGGCTTGTAGACCAGTTCGCCGGGCGTCGCGTCGCGGACGGTGCCTGCGACCTGCACGCCCTTGCCCATGCCCGTCTCCTCGTCGAGGATCTGCTGGAAGACCGGGATCTGGCGCTGGTAGGGGCCGCCCTCGGCGGTGCGCGTCACGTTGGCGTTGGCCATGTTGTTGGAGATGGCCTCCAGCCAGAAGCGGTTGGCGGTCATGGCGCTCGCGCCGGTGTCGAATACCTTGTGAAGGCTCATTCGCTCCTCCTACTCTACTTCTGGTCGGTGATGAACTTGAAGGTGCGGTACTGGGTCGCGATCTGGGTCGCGAGGGTGTTGTACTTCTCGACCGACTGGACCAGCTGGCTCATCTCGTGCTCCAGCGACACGCCGTTGCCGTCGCGGCGCATGCCCTGCCCCTTGGTGGCGGTGGTCGACGGCTTGAAGGTTTCGAGCATGTCGTCGGTGGGGCGCGCGGCCGAGCCGAAGAGGTTGGTGAAGGGATCCTGCGCCTCGGCAACACCGGGGGAAGGCTCCGAGTCGATGGCCGAGATCAGCGCATCCTCGAAGCGCACGTCCTGGCGGGCGTACTGCGGCGTGTTGATGTTGGCGATGTTGTTGGCCTGGGCGGCAAACCGGGCGGCGAAGCCGTCCATTGCGCGCTCGAGACCTCGGACCTCACGACTGATCACGTGGCTACCCTCCGTTCGGGGAGTGTTCCCCAGTCTCAGTATGGCGCAAGAGCGGCAAGCGGTCGGTGCGTTATGTACATGAGCGAGCCCCTGTCTGGCTTGTACCCAGACAAGGGCCGGATCGTTGTAAACCTTGGATTAAGCTTGTCCGCTCGTTTCCGACTACCAACTAATAAAGTCGTCGAGGCTCTTCTTCTTGCCGAGCTTCTGGCGCAGCTGCTCCAGGGCGCGGCGGTGGATGCGGCTCACCCACGACTCCGACAGGCCCAGCTTCTGGCCGATCTCGTTGAAGGACATCTTCTGGAAGTAGTAGCACCGCAGGGTGGTGCGCTCCTGCACCGGCAGCTGCTCGATGGTCAGGCGCAGGAGCTGCTGCAGCTCTTCGAGCTCCATGTCGTGCTGGATGGTGTCGGCAGCGCCGAGCTGGTTGAGCAGCGAGAAGCTCTCTTCGCCGTCCGAGCCCTGGGGGGCGTCTAGCGAGAGGATGTACGAGTAGGTCAGCTGCTGGATCTGGTTGACCAGGACGGTGGCGTCCGATTCGGCCTGCTCGCCGTCGTTGAGGATGGCCTCCTCTTCGGCCTGGGCCATGGCGGCCTGCACCCGCTGGCTCTTGGGCACGGTGGGCAGCTTGGGCAGGTTGTCGAGGATGGCGCCCTTGATGTAGTAGGTCGCGAAGGTCTCGAACTTGACGCCACGCTCGGGGTCGAAGCGCTCGGCCGCAGCCATCAGGCCCATCACGCCGTCGGAGACCAGGTCTTCCATGTCGTAGTGACGCGGCAGTTTGGTCGAGATGCGGCGCGCGATCGCCCGGACCATCGGCATGTACTGCTTGATGGCGGCATTGTCGAGGCTGCGCTTCCCCTCTAGCGAGGCAGGCTTTTTTAACACGACCACTCCACTGTCTTACTCTTGGGCGCTCTGCCCTTGCTGGCGCGTGAGCTGCGCCACCAGCTGCTCAACCAGGGCGTTCCCGCCACTGGTGGCGTAGTGCTTGCCGAGCGCCTGGTCGAAGAAGTCCATGAACATTCCAGCCTGCTCGCCTGAGAACAACCCGCCCTCCTCTCCGGAGTCTTCGGGGCGCATCTGGGAGAACACCTGGGCATAGAGGTAGCTCGCGAAGCTCTCCGCCGCTTCCCTCTTTTCTTTTTGTTGTACCTCGACAGGGGCCGAAGGTAACCTCCCCTCGCTCGTCAGGCCGGAGATCGGCCCAAAGGGCAGCCGAGGCGGTTGTGGCAGGCCGTTGATGTCCATGGCCGTTGGCTCCTAGATGATCTCGAGCTGGGCGTTGAGGGCGCCGGCGGCCTTGACCGCCTGCATGATGGAGATCATGTCGCGGGGGGTGGTCCCCAGGGCGTTGAGGGCCCGCACCAGCTGGCCGAGGGTCGTTCCCGACTCGAAGACGACGCTCTTGGCTTTCTGTTCGTCCGCGGTGATGGTCGACTCGGTGGTGACGGCGGTGCCGCCGCCCGAGAGGGCATTGGGCTGGGAGACGGTCTGCTTGGTGTCCACCCGCACGATCAGGTTGCCGTGCGAGACCGCCACGGCCCCGATCCGGACGCCGGAGCCCAGGATCACCGTGCCGCTGCGCTCGTCGATCACGACCTTGGCGATGGCGTCCGGCAGCACCGAGACCTGCTCGATGCGGGCGATGAGATCCACCAGGTTGTCCCGGTACGAGGTGTTGACGTAGACCCGGACGGTGCCGGCGTCCACCGCCTGGGCCATGCCGAGCTGGGACTTGGTGATGGTGCTTGCGACCCGCGAGGCGGTCACGAAGTCGGGCTGGGCCAGGTTGACGAACATGAAGCCGTTGGCGTCCAGCATGGTGACGGGCACCTCGCGCTGGACGATGCCGCCGTTCGGGATCCGGGCGACCAGCGTCTGGTTCTTGCGGACCTGGCTGCCGTTGGCCTCGACGCCGAAGCCGCCCGTCGAGAGCGCGCCCTCGGCGGTGACGTAGACCTTGCCGTCCGGCCCGCGCAGCTCGGCGCCGATCAGGACCCCGTCGGCGAGGCTCTTGGCGTCGCCGATGGAGGCGACCGTCACGTCGATCTTCTGGCCCGGCTTTACGAAGGGGGGCAGGTTGGCCCGCACGGCCACCACCGCCACGTTCTTGACGCGGATCCGCTCCTGGGGGATGTAGACCCCCGAGTTCATGATGAAGTTCTTGAGCACCCGGTCGGTGAAGCCGGTCGAGACGGTGTCGCCCGATTGGTTGAGGCCGATCACGAGGCCCATGCCCTGCAACTGGTTGTCGGTGGCACCCTGGATGCTGGCGATGTCCTTGAGACGCAGGGGCGTGCCGCCCCTGAGGGCCTGGGCGTCGCTGGGAGCGCTCAGGCCGAGGGGCAGGGCGATCGCGAGGAAGAGGGCGAGGATTTTGCGCATGGGAGGCTTCCTGCTTAGAACAGCCAGTTGAACAGGCGGGAGAGAATGCCGGGGGTGGCCTTGGCCGAGGCCGAGCCCGTGCCGCGGAAGTCGACCTGGAGGTTGGCGACCTTGGTGGACTGGATCTGGTTGGCGCCGTCGATGTCGTAGGGGCGCACGGTGCCCGAGATCACGACGGTGCTCTCTTCGTCGTTGACCCTGAGGCGCTTCTCGCCTGCCAGGCGGAGGCTGCCGTCCGGCAGGATCTCCTGGATGGTGGCGGCGACCAGGAGGGTGACGGTGTCGGCGCGCTTGGTCACCCCGTCGCCCTGGAACTCGTTGCGGCCGTTCAGATCGAAGGAGCTCTTGGTCGCTCTCGGGAGCAGGCTGCCGAAGTCCCAGCTGGCCTGGGTCCGGCCCTGCTTGGAAGCCTTGGTGGTCGCCCCGGAGCTTGCGATCATGTTCTCGGTGACGAGCACCGTCACGAGGGCGCCGGGGCCGAGGGTCGAGCGGCGATCGCCCAGACGATCGGTCAAGAAGCCGCCCGCGTCCTCGGTGTAGAGGCTGTCGGCGAGCGCCGGCGCGCTCACGCCGGGCGCAAGCAGCAAAGCAGCCATCAAAGCAAGAACCATCCGTCGCATGTCGAACCCTTTTTAATTCTGGCCCGAGGGGCCTTCTTCGAGGCGAACCTCGACCTCGTCGATCCCCGTCACCCGCGCCACGTAGTCCTTCCGGGAGTCGGGGTTGTACACCCGCACCAGCTGGCCCATGGCGCCGTCGGCGACCGCCTGCCCACGTGTCACGATGACGAGCTCCCCGCTGACGAGCCGGACCGTGACCTCCTTGCCGTTCTTGACCAGGGCGGGCAGGTCGAACATCTCGTTGACCAGGACCGTCCCGGCGGGGATCTCGCGCTTGACCACGGCGCCCGCCAGGGGGGCGAGCGCGGCGGCGGGCGACCCCATCACCGTCTCGAGGCTGCGACGATCGGCGCGGCCCAGGGACGGATTGAAGAGCTGGCCGCGGTGCAAGGCCTCGGTCGAGACCCACACGTCCTGCCATACCTTGATCTCGACGCGCGGGTACACGGTCTTGAGCTTTTTGCCGTTGATTTCGATCGCGATCGGCACCGCCGTCCGGCCCAAGAGGCGCGGCACCCCCACGATCGAGAAGCTCGCGGCCCCATCCGGCAGGGGTTTGCTGCCCAACAGCGACACCAGGCTCGGCCCGTTCCAGCGGACCTCGACCCGTTTGCGCTCCACCTGCTGGCGCTGCGCGACCTGCTCGGTGAGGAAGTCGAGCACGTCCGCCTCGCGGACCGGTGCCGCCCAGGCGGCAGCCGGCAGCATGCAACCGACGGCGACGACGGTTGCGGCGAGGCGGGGCAGGAGCGCGACGAAACGGGCCAAGAGACCTCCTTAAAGGTTACCGCTGGAGCTGGTTGGCGGTCTCCATCATCTTGTCGGAGACGGTGATGGCCTTCGAGGACGTGTCGTACGCCTTCTGGGTCGCGATCATCATGACCATCTCGCGCACCAGCTCCACGTTCGAGGCCTCGAGAGCACCCTGACGCAATCCACCGAACCCGTCAATGGCCGGCTGCCCTTGCCGGGCCGGTCCCGAGGCCGAGGTCTCGACCATCAGGTTGTTACCGATGGCCTGGAGGCCTGCCGGGTTGATGAACTGGGTCAGCTGGATCTGGCCGATGATCTGCTGCTCGGTGCCGTTGGGCGGGGTCCCGAAGACCGTGCCGTCCTTGCGGATGTAGAGGTTGGAGGTGCCCGGGGCGATGGTGATGGGGGGCTCCAGGGGCTGACCGGTCGAGGTCACCAGGCGCCCGGTGGCATCCAGCTTGAAGGAGCCGTCGCGGGTGTAGGCCACCTGCCCGTTGATCTGGGTAACGCCGAAGAAGCCGTCGCCGTCGATGGCGATGTCGAGGGGGTTGTTGGTGACCTGGAGGTTGCCCTGGTCGTAGAGCTTGGTCACCGCCACCGGTCGAACGCCGAGGCCGATCTGGACGCCGGCGTTGTCGGTGCCGGGCTGGTTGATGGTCTGGTAGAGCAGGTCCTGGAAGTCGACGGCCGAGCGCTTGTAGGACGTGGTGTTCACGTTCGACAGGTTGTTGGCGATGACGTCGATTCGCATCTGCTGCGCCTGCATGCCGGTCGCTGCGGTCCAAATGCCGTGGATCATGGCGGGCTCCTTTCCGCTTGGTTACGAGATGCGGCCGAGGTCGTTGGCGGCCTTCTGGAGGATCTGGTCGTGGGCGCTGATGACCTTCTGGCCGAAGCCGTAGGCCCGGTTGGCGGTCATCATCGAGACCATCTCGGTGACGACGTTGACGTTGGAGTGCTCGAGGAAGCCCTGCTTGATCGAAACGTTGGTCGAAGGGGGCAGGCCCGGAGGGGCGAGGGGGAACTGGGTCTCGAGCGCGATCTTGGGGGGCTCGACCACCATCAGCTGGCCCACCGGCTGCTCACCCACCGAGATCCGGCCGTCCTCGGCGATCTGCATGGTGTGCAGGTCGCCGGTGAGCAGGATCGGGCGGCGATCGGTGCCGAGCACCAGGTCGCCCGAGCGGGTGGTGAGGCGGCTGTTGGTATCGAGCTGGAAGTCCCCGTCGCGGGTGACCTTCTCGACCCCGTCGGCGCCGCGGGTGAGGAAGTAGCCGGAGCTTGCGATCGCCACGTTGAAGCGATTCTTGGTCTGGACCAGGTTGCCCGGGGTCTCGTAGCGGGCGATGCCGTCGGCCTTGATCCCGGTGCCGATGACGTTGTCGGTGCCCGGGGCCTGGTCGGTGAACTGGACCAGCAGGTCCCCGAACGAGGAGCCGACGAGCTCCTTGCGCTTGTAGCCGTTGGTCTCGACGTTGGCGAGGTTGTTGGCGATGGTGTTGACCTGCTGCATCTGGAACATCATGCCGGTCGCAGCCGAGTAGATTCCTCTGAGCATGGGCTACCTCCTCTGGATCTGCTTGCGCTTCTCGGCCACGTCGTCCATCTGGTAGATGTAGGTCAACATCTCCGAGATGGCGGGCATCAGCTCGGCGGGTACGGCCTGCTGGACGGCGAGGCCTTGGATGATGTCCGCGACGGCGGGGTGGGTGGGCTTCAGCTCGCCCGTCGCCGGCGCCTGGGGGCCGGTCTTGGCGGGGAGCTTCTTCAGGCGCTTGCGCTCTTGTTCGGCCATGCTAGATCACCCCGATGGCGCGGCCGAGCTTGCGCAGGTCGCGTCGCTTGGGCAGCAGGACGCTGGTCGCGCGCTCCTGGCCGGTGGGCAGGCACATGATGGTGGCCACCTGGTAGGGCGTGCGGAAGGTGAGCCGGTGGCGCAGATCGGGCAGGCCCCGTTCGAGGAACTGCTTGGTCGGGGTGTCCTGGACCTCGAGCTTGACGGTCAGGTGCCCCCGGACGGTGGTGAAGCTGATGGTCATGCGGCCCAGGTTGCGGGTCTCGACCGCGAGGGTGACCTGGGCGAAGCCTGCCGCCTGGAAGCTAGGGTTGTCCTCGGTCTCGACCAGGAGCTCGCCCGGCATGGGCTGCTGGTCGCGCCACTGGTAGAAGGGCACGTAGACCGCGGTCTGAGGATCCTTTACCAGCATCTTCTGGGCGTGGAGCAGATCCTTGAGCTGCGCGAGTTCGTTGATGAGCTCGCTGGGGACCTTGGCGGGGTCGAGGTTCGAGAGCATCCGGGAGAGCTGCTGCTTGAGCTGCTGGAACTGCGCGAGATCGGCGCCCAGCTGCTCGGGGCCGGTGCCGAGTTTCCAGAAGGCGTTGAGCTGAGCCCGGATCTCCTGGAGTTGAGGGTTGAGGGTCTCCTGGTTCTTGAGGGCCATGGTGAGCTGCGCGAGCAGGTGGCTCATGGGGCCGCCGTTGAGCAGCTGGGTCATGGCCGCGACGTTCTGGGGACCGGCCTCGATGCCCTGGGTGAAGAGGGCGAGAAGGGCCTCCAGCTCGACCAGCGAGGCGCTGCCCATCCCCTGCCACATCTGGCGGAAGTGGTTGAGGGCGTCGGCGCTGAGCGGGATGCCGTAGCGGAGCATCTGCTGAGCGAGGCGCAGGTTGACGGGATTGGGGGCGATGCCCTGCTGCGCGAGGCGCGCGGCGATCGAGGCGTCGTTGTGGTAGCCGAAGAACTGGGGGCCTGCGGGGCGCTCTTTGGCGGCCTGCTCCAGGCTGGGGGCGGTGGGGCCCGTGACGCGCGGCGCGCTCTGGGCACCGCCCTGCGAGCCGGTGCGGATGTCCGGGTTTGGATTTAAGTTGCGACCGATGTTGATCCCGGCCATGTTCCCCGTCCTGGCCGCTGTGGGCGGCGTGATGATCCTGCCACCGACGCTAGCATGCTATACCCGCGCCATGCTGTGACAAAACACCCGGCCGTTTCCAGCAAAAACGCCGCGCCCCAAGGGGCACGGCGTCGAAAGGGTTCGGGAAAGGGCTAGGCGATGGACGCCAGCTCGGCGGTCGGGGCCATGGTGATGGTCACTCGCAGCTCACGCTGGAGATCGGCCGGGGGGTTCGAGAAGAACTGGCTCTGGCAGCGATGAGAGCAGAAGTGATAGCGCTGACCCCGATACATCACCGGGCCCACGGCATCGCTCAGATCGAGCGTGCAGCCGCAGATGGGGTCGAACGAAGAAACGTGCGTCATTGCAATTCCTTCCTGTGTTTGAGGGCCCGATCGAGCGGGCCTGCGCGCTGTAAAAGCTGGCCGTGACCAACCGCTCTTTAATTATAGCAAGCCGGCTCATGTTTCTGAAGCAAGTTTGAAGATCTTTCTGCTGCTCGTGTGATTTTTTTTTGCCAGTGGGTTTAAATGTGGAAGCAACCGGGATCGCCTGGTTCAGGTTTCCGGGTGAAGTGCCCCTCGGGGTCACGTTTTTCGAAGCTCTCTCTTTCTCTCTCGAACGGAGGATTGAATGGTCCGCAACACCTCGAAGCAGGCAGGCTTCACCCTTATCGAACTGCTGGTAGTCGTCGTCATCATCGGCATCCTCGCCTCGGTCGCGATCCCCAACTTCATGGGCGCCCAGGACAAGGCGAAGAACTCGGGCGTTCAGGCGAATGCCGCCAACATCCAGTCGGCCCTTGAGCAGTATTCCGTCGACTTCGCCGGCCAGTACCCCCCTACCCTCACGGACAACACCTTCATGGGGGCGGGTACCGGCTACATCACGGCCTTCCCGCGGACGCCCTGGAACACCCTGCAGGCGGCTAACATCGCCGGTGGGGCAGGAAACGTCGCCGGAGCGGGTAGCAACCCCGACGTGGCGCTCGGCGCCGGTAACAACCCGACGCTTTACAACGCGGCCGGTAACAACCTCGTTCCTACGACGAATCAGCAATTCGGCGCCCTCATGTACAACCGGAGCGGCCAGGCTCAGGACAACTACTCGGTCCAGGGCGCTGGTAAGCGCGGCGCTGCTTCGATCTGCGTCATCAACAAGAGGAACTTCTAGGAAGCCGCGCTTCCTGGGGGAATTTCAAACAGGAGGGGGCCGGGATTCCGGCCCCCTCCTGTTTATTGCTCTCTTCTCGTGGTATACATCGAGCGGTAAATCGCAATGCTACAGGAGCCTCTCTCTGTCATGAGTCAGATCGCTGTTGATATTCAGAATCTCGGCAAAGTCTACTCGCCGCAGCTTGGCCAGTCGGCCAAGACGGCCCTCGAGGGCGTGACGCTCCAGGTCACGCGGGGCGAGACGTTTGGCCTGCTCGGGCCTAACGGGGCGGGCAAGACCACTTTGCAGAAAATCTTGCTCGGCCTTGTCCGTCCCTCTTCGGGCGAGGCCACGGTGCTAGGGGCCTCGCCCGAGGATACGCGTGCTCGCGCTCGGATCGGTTATCTGCCTGAGAATCCCTACTTTTACACCTACTTGACCGGACGCGAGTTCGTGGAATTCTGCGGCGGTCTTTTCGGCCTGTCCGGTCGGCCTCTTCGCGATCGGGCCACTGAGCTGCTCGATCGCGTGGGCATGGCGCATGCCGAGAATACCCAGCTTCGCAAGTACTCCAAGGGGATGCTGCAGCGGGTCGGGGTGGCGCAGGCACTGGTCAACGATCCCGAGGTCGTCTTTCTCGACGAGCCCATGAGCGGCCTGGATCCGGTCGGTCGGCGTGAGCTGCGGGATATCATTCTCGATCTCAAGCGCGAGGGGAAGACCATCTTCTTCAACTCTCACATCTTGTCGGATGTGGAGGCGCTGTGCGATCGCGTCGGGATCCTCCATTCGGGCAAGCTCGTGGCCTGCGGCAGCGTGCGGGATCTGACGGTGGGCGGCGCTAGCTTGGAGGACGTTTTCGTCAAGGCGGTGGGAGGGGCGAGGGCATGACCCGCCTCTGGGATCTTGTTCGCAACACCTTTCGTGAAACGATTCGCGACCGGGTTCTCTACGTCATCCTGGTCTTCGCCTTCGTGATGATCGGGGCGAGCACCCTCTTCGGGACGCTCACCGTCGGTCAGGACCGCAAGATTATCCTGGACCTGGGCCTTGCCGCCATCGAGTTGTTCGGCGTGGCGATCGCCGTGTTCGTCGGGACGAATTTGCTCTTCAAGGAGATTGATAAGCGCACCGTCTACGTGGTGTTGACCAAGCCCATCCCGCGTTCGGTCTTCCTGCTGGGCAAGTTCTTCGGGCTCGCGCTGACCCTCGGGTTGCTGCTCGTGCTGATGGGGGGCGCTTATCTCGCCCTGGCGTCCGTGAAGGGAGCCTATTCGCCGGCGTTGCTCGGGGCGATCGCCCTGATCGGTTTGCAGCTGCTGGTGGTGGTGGCGCTGACGCTCTTCTTCTCGACCTTCGCTTCGCCGATCATGAGCATGGTCTTCACCACTTGCCTTTACTTCATCGGTCACAACACGGAGGCCCTGCGGGCCCTCGCGCAGAAGGCCAGCCCTCTCCAGAAGGCGGCTGTCGAGGCGCTTTACTACGTGCTGCCGAACTTGAGTACGTTCGACGCCAAGAACATGGTGGTGTACGGAGACGCGGTCTCTGCCGGGCGCTGGCTGTGGGCGATCGGGTATGCCGCCGCCTACGTCTGCGCACTGCTTGCGACCGCCTCGGCGCTCTTCGAACGCAAGGAGTTCTAGCGCCATGCGCCGTCGTGTCGTTGCGCTGGGTCTGGCGGCGCTGCTATGGGGAGTTCAGGCGGCTTGCCTCAAGCAACTGGGCGCCGCCCAGAGCGCGGGGATCTCGCGCCTGACGGTCCCGAACCCGCAGCTGGTCAAGCTGGCGGTTTCGGATTTCGATAACCTCACGGCCGATCTGCTCTGGATGCAGGTCATCGTCCACAACGGCGAGCAGCTCGTGGCCGATGGCGATGCCATGCGCGACTTTAGCGGCATGTACGAGGCCCTGGATCTGGTGACGGATCTGGATTCGCGCTTCCGCGAAGCCGCCATCTTCGGCTCCTGGATGCTCTCTGACGCGGGGAAGGTGGATGAGGCCCGGCGTCTGCTGGTCAAGTCGATGCACCAGCACCCTTCCGAATGGATCTACCCGTATCAGCTCGGGTTCGTCGAGTTTCTCTATGCCCGTCGGTACATTGAGGCCGCCGAGTATTTCTCGCGGGCTGCTTCTTTGCCTGATGGGCCAGCGGGGGCGGCTCGAATGGCTGCTGGCATGTACGCCAAGGGCAACAAAACCGATCTGGCCATCGCCTCCTGGAGGAATATCCATGCCAAGGGGGATGCGCGCGTTCGAGGGTTCGCCCGCCGGGCCCTCGCCAAGCTCGGAGTCTCGGTCGATCCCTGAGTCCTGGCGGGATTATGTGCGCGGCGCACCGCAAAACGCCCGCTCGGACGGTAGAATGAGGGTAACCCTCGCGTGATAGGTTCATCATGGGAGTGGGTAGAATCGTTTGAAGAAGCCGTTTCAAGGCTTGGCGGCGAGGAAGCGCAACCGCGATGACGATGGATCAAGTACACCTCCCTTTGGCGTTCGTCGCGATCGCGGCGTGCGTCTTTGGTTGTTTGATCGGGAGCTTCCTCAACGTCGTCATCTACCGCCTTCCCAACGAGGAATCCATCGTCTGGCCCGGCTCCCACTGTCCCAAGTGCGAGACCTCTCTCCACTGGTACGAGAACATCCCGCTCCTGAGCTACGCCGTGCTCGAGGGCAAGTGCCGGACCTGCAAGCAGCCCATCTCCTGGCGTTACCCGCTGGTCGAGGCGACGACCGGCCTGCTCTGGCTCGCCCTCATGCTCCGCGAGGGGCCGACTCCGCGCTTCTTCGCCGAGGCGATCCTGGCGTCGGTGCTGGTGGCCATCTTCTGGATCGACGTGGACACCATGCTGATCCTCGACGTCATGACCTGGCCGGGCATCGCCCTGGGCCTCGTCTACGCCGCCCTGATCGCCCAGGCTCTCCCCTTGCACCTGGCGGCGGCCGTAGGAGGGTATGCTTTCTTCCTGACCATCGAGCTGGTCTCTCGGTGGGTTTTCAAGGTTGACGGGATGGGGCGCGGGGACGCCAAGCTCGCGGCCATGATGGGCGCCTGGCTCGGGCCTTCCGGTCTCGCCGTCGCCCTGATGATCGCCTTTGCTTTGGGCTCGGTCATCGGGCTGGTGCTCAAGGCCCGCGCCGGGGGTGAGAGCAAGCCCTTCCCCTTCGGCCCCGCCCTGGTCCTGGGGACCTTCGCCAGCATGTTCGCTGGTTCGGCCATCTGGACCTGGTACGTCGGGCTGCTGATGGGTTAGGCAAGGAATCGCGATGGAACTGACGACGCTGCTCGAACGCCTGAAGTCGGGCTTCAAGAAAAAGAAGTGCATCGGCCTGGACATCACGGCCGACACCATCGTGGTGGTCGAACTCAAGCGGCAGCGCGGAGCGATCTCGCTCGAGAACATCGCCATCGCGAGCACCCCGCTCAATGCCGTCCAGGACGGCGAGATCGTGGACCCCGGCGCGGTTGCCGAGGTCATCGCCGTGCTGCTCGAGGAGAACGGCATCGAGGCCCAGGAGGCCGTCTGTGCGGTGGCCGGCCAGAGCACCATCATCCGCCCGGTGCGCTTCCCCATGATGCCCGAGAGCGAGCTCAAGGAAGTCATCAGCATCGAGGCCGAGCGCTACATCCCCTTCGCCATCGACGACGTGAACGTCTCGTTCCAATCCCTCAACGAGGTCGAGGAGGACGGCGCGCCCAAGCAAGAGGTCGTGCTCGTCGCGGCCCAGAAGACCTTGGTGGAGTCCTACCAGCAGACCGTCGCCGAGGCGGGCCTCGAGCTGGTGTGCGTGGACGTGGCCTCCTTCGCGGTGATGCGGGCGATCGCGAACACCGAGCAGCTGGATGACGACCAGAGCGTGGCGCTGGTGCACATCCAGGGGTGGACCACCGACATCAACATCATGGTGGGCGGGGTGCCGCGTTTCTCGCGCTCCATTCCCATCGGCTTCTCGTACTTCCTCGACACCATCATCAACTCGCTGGGCCTCGACGAGGAGACCGCACGCTCGGTCCTCGACGAGATCGACGTGGATCCGCAGGGCTTCGAGGCATTGGCCCCTCAGGTCGAGCAGGCCACCGAGATCATTCGCCCCGCCCTGATGGAGCTGATCGGCGAGATCGGCCGCTCGATGGACTTCTACCTTTCGCAGGGGACCGAGCCCCTCACGCACGTGGTGCTCAGCGGCAGGGGTGGCAACCTCCGCAACCTGGATCGCTTCCTCACCAATCGCCTCGGGATGCAGACGCAGCTGGTCGATCCCTTCGTCACCGTCGAGATCGATGAGGGGGCCTTCGATCCCGAGGTGTTGCAGCCGCAGGCACCGACGCTTGCGACGGCCATTGGGCTCGCGATCCGGGGGGTGCAGGGCGTATGAAGATTATCAATATCAACCTGCTGGGGGATCGGCCCCCGTCGCTGCTGCCTTCCAACCTCAACATCGACCCGGAGCTGCTCCTCAGGGGCATCGTCGGCGCGATCATCGCCCTCATCCTGCCGCTCATCATCGGTTTCTCGGTGGACAAGCTGATGCTCGGGCCCGCCGTTGCCGAGAACGACCGGATTCTGCGGGATCTCGGCACCAACAAGAATACGGCTTCGGTCCTGCGGAAGGAGAAGGAGAGGGCAGAGGCCCTCGAGAAGGATTACGAGAGCCTCTTGAAGCTCGCGCGTCAGAGCGCGACCTGGAAGAGCGTGCTCGAAGAGGTTCGAGACCTGACCCCCACCGATGCCTGGCTGACGCGTCTGTCCATCGACGGCGGCAACAAGCTGAAGATCGAGGGCAAGGCCCTCGACTACCGTGCGATCGCCTTTTTCTACACCAACTTCCAGAACGCCAACCACTTCGCCCGTCCGGTGCTGGGGAGCCTCCAGAGCGAGAGCGTGGGCGGCCAGGCGGTCATCCGCTTCAACCTGGATTGCGACATCAACGACCAGGGGCTGGGAGGATAGCCGGTGGAAAGTATTACTCTCTTCGGCCGTACCATCCAGCTGACCCCGGAAGTCCAGTCGCGGGGCGTCATCATCGGCTGCGTGGTCCTGGGCTTGCTGATGTTCAACAGCAGCGCCTGGCCCAAGATCCAGGAGTACATGGCGATGCGCGCGACGCTCGATGAGAGCCGCACGGCGCTCGATAACGCCAAGGCACTCACCCAGACAGGCCCCCAGATCAAGGCGCGTCTCAAGCGGGTCGAGGACAATCTGGCCGCGCTGCACGGCCGCTTCCCGCCGCGCAACCAGGTGCTCTCGATCATGATCCTGGACCTGGCCAAGATCTTCAAGGACACCCACAACGAGCTGGTGAGCTTTCAGCCGCGCGAGTTCACGAACCTTCCCCAGGAGTCCCTCAAGGACCTCGGCAAGATCAGTGTTGAGGTCACGGCCAAGGGCACCTATCCCTCGGTTATCCTGCTCTTCGATCAACTCAGCCGCTACGAGCGCGTGCTGACGATCGAGGCGCCCACCCTTACGCCGGGTGAGGCCGACTCGCTCAACAGCAACCTCACCGTGACCTTCACCCTCACGACCTATGCGCTCAGCCAGTAAGAGGATTTCGCCGATGAAGCCCCGCAAACGAGTCACTTTTCAGCAGGTGATGATCATCCCGGCGCTCACCACGCTGGGTCTGGGCAGCCTCCTCTACGCTCAGAACCTCTCGCTGACGACGCCGGTCAACGCCGCGCCGCTGGCGGCTGCGGCTGCGGGCCTGGCGACCACCACCAGCGAGATCACGACCGCCGATGGCCCCGTCCAGCTCGCGGCCGCCCCCGTGCGCGCTGCGACGGCGAGCGCGGTCTTCGCGGGCAATCCGGAGTTCGGCTCCGGGGCGGCCTTCCCTGCCGAGCGCGATCGGATCAAGGCCACCACCAAGATGGACCTGGTGCGGATGGCCCGCGAGAACTCGGGGCGCGAAGACCCGTTCGTCGCCCTGATCAATCCGAGCTCGGACATCATCCAGTCCCTGCCGAACCTGCCCGTGCTGCGCCCGCAGACGGTGCCGCTGCCGGTGGAGCGCCCCGTCGTGGTCCCCAAGCCCCCGGTCCAGGTCGCGACGCGCATCAACCGCGAGGGTAACCGGGAGATCATCATCGATCCCCCCGAGGCCGGCGACGAGCCGGTGCGCGGCCCCTTGATCGTTCCGAAGTGGACGCTGTCGGGGGTCCTGAACACCGGGCGCGAGCAGATCGCCCTCCTGGAGTCGGAGGGCTCCAGCCGCGAGGCGCGCCTCGGCGAGGTCCTGGAAGACGGCTCGCGCGTGGTGCGACTCGAAAGCAGCAAGGTCGTCCTCATGCTGAACGGACGACGGTTCCCCAAGACGATCGGAGGCGCGGATGCGGCCAACTAAGCTGAAGTGGAAGGTGGCGCGCGCAGCGCTCGCGACGAGCGTCGCCCTGGGCGCCATGGGCGTCAACATGGGCCCGAGCTTCGCGCAGATCAAGGACGCCACGGGCGCCAGTGCCGTGACCGACCGGACGGCGACGCCCGAGCGCCCCAAGCTGATCACCAACCCGACCCTCTTGACCCTCAACCTCGCCAACGCCGACGTGCGGGCGCTCCTGGACATGATGGGCAAGAAGGGCGGCATGAACCTGCTCATCGACGATTCGGTGACGGGGATGGTCTCGCTCTCGCTCAAGGCGGTGCCGCTCGATGAGGCCCTGAACCTGGTTCTCAAGATGAGGGGGCTTTCGGCTCGCCGTATCGGCGGGAGCCTGCTCATCGCCTCGGAGGAGTCCTTCCGCAAGAAGGGCTTCTCGGGGACGCAGACGGCCCTCTTGCGCTTCGACAACGCCAAGGTCGAGGACGTCGAGAAGATCATGAAGGACGCCCTGAGCGACGGCGCGGGCGGGGGTCAGGGGGGTGCTCCCGGTCAGGGGATGGCCGTGAACACGGTCAACGCCAAGATCATCAAGGACGACCGGACCAACTCGCTGCTCATCACCGCTCCCGAGGACATCATCGACCGGGCGCGGGCCCTCAAGGCGCTCTTGGACGTCCCGACCCCCCAGGTCGAGATCGAGGTCAAGGTCCTGGAACTGTCGGACAGCGCGAGCCGAAAGCTGGGCTTCAATTACGGCTACGGCGGCGGGAAGTTCGGCCTCGGCTACAACAACAGCAATCCGGACGCGACGGCGGGCGGTCCCGGCAACCAGGCGGGCAATCCGAGCACGGCGGCCGATGGTATCAGCCTGACGTTCAGCGCGCTGGGCAACATGACCTCCAACTTCAACGTTCGCCTCGACGCGGCGATCTCGGATGGCCAGGCCACCATCATGGCCAACCCCAAGGTCGTCGCCCAGGACAACAAAGAAGCGAACATCAACATCGTCAACAAGTACCCCGTCCTCAAGACGCTCACGACGACGACCGGCACCCAGACCGACGTGGAGTTCCTCGAGGTGGGCCAGAAGCTCTCCCTCACCCCGCGGATCGATCCTTCGGGCTTCGTGACGATGGAGCTCTCGCCGGAGGTGAGCGTCGAAGGCGGCTCCGCCCTGGTCAACGGCAACTCGGTCCCCGTGGTGAACTCGCGATCGGTCAAGACCAGCATGCGGGTGAGGGACAAGGAGAGCATCGTGATCGGCGGCCTGAAGCGGACCGAGGCGGTCACGACGGTGAGCAAGGTGCCCATCCTCGGCGACATCCCGCTGCTCGGCTTGCTGTTTCGCAACAACGACGTGCGCAACCGTCAGACGGATATCGTCATCATCGTGACTCCCTACATCCAGACGCGGATCTCGCCCTCGACCGATACGGTCCCCTCCAATTCCGGTGGTCCCGCGTCGGGTGGCGCAGCGCCGCCCTCATTCTAGGGACAGACTTTTCGAGGCGCCGCTGATTCAGCGGCGCCTCGATGCTTAGGGCGTGAGGATCGAGTCGGTCGCTTCTGCTTGGGGTTGGACCGGCTCGACGACGGCCCTACTCTCGGCCTCGCTCAGCGTGAGGCCGAACCACTGGGCGACGGTGTGGTAGTAGGCCTGGAAGTCCTCCCAGGCCACCGGCTGACCCGCGCCGGGGAAGAGGCGCAGCCCGCGAGGCTCGGGGGCGACCAGGTGCAGCTGGCGCAGCAGCCCGCCCGGGTCCTCCTTGCTGCCGAGCAAGAGAATCGGGGTGCCCTTGGCCTTGGGCAAGAGCTCGGCGGTCTCGGGACCGCGCCCGCCCGCGATGCGCACCCCCGCGCCCAGGCGCCAGTAGAGGCGCCCGAACACGTTGCCGGGGTCCTGGAACCAGGCGCCGCGTACGGGGGCCTCGCCCCAGTGGCCGGTGGGGGCTGCGAGCGCCATGCTGCGGATGCTCTTCTGCTCGCTGGCGGCCACGATGGCGGGCAGCGTGGATTCGCGCTCGGCCAGCACCCCCACCTGGTTGACGCCGTGGGCGTTGAGGTAGGCGACGGCTGCCAGGAGGTCGTACTTGGCCTTGAGGTCGGGCGTCTGCTTGCCGCCGCTGTCGCCGGTGCCGCGCGGATCCAGCACCAGCACGTCGAAGCGCGGGGCGAGCCACTGGGCGAGTGAGGCGATCGCGAAGCCCTGGCGATCGCTCGCCCAGCCGGGGACCAGCACCACGCCCACCCCGGTGCCGCGACCCATGTAGGTCGCCTTCAGGCTCACCCCGTCGGCGGTGGTCAGGGTGACCTCCTTGGCGCTCGCCGGGTAGGCGAGCGGCTCGTGCGGCAGGGTGTAGCCGGGAGCGCCCTTGAGGGTCGAGCGGTAGGCGGCCTGGGCCCAGAGCACGTAACAGGCGCCCAGCACCACGGCCGTCGCGCCGGCCAGGGCGATGCGGGGGCGGACGCCCTGGCGCATGGCGAAGTAGGCGGTCGCGACGGCGAAGAGGGAGTTGAGCCCCGCGATGAGCACGGCGATCGCGGGATGGCGATCGCAGACGGGGGTCAGGAACTGGAGGATCCAGCCGAAGAACAGCCCGGCGCCGAGGAGGCCCCCGCTGAGCCAGAGCGGATCGACCGCGGAGGGATCGAGCGAGCGCTTGGGCGCGCCCGTCGGGCGGCCGACGGCGGCGCGGGAGGTTCGGGGATCGGGAGATGGGGACACGATGAGACCTTCCTGAGTCAAAGCCGCGGGTGCTCTTGAAAGCCGTGGGCGTTGGCGAAAGAGCGACTTCCTTATCATACGGCCCTTGATCCGACCCCGGCAACGCACCGTTTAGCCTGCTTGGCGCATGGGTATGCGGGGGTTATGAACAAAGTGCTGATCGCCGCAGGCGGCCTCGCCATCGCCATCGGGCTCGGGGCTTTCGCCGCTGACCCCCGTAACCAGGCCGCCCTCCGCCTTGTCGTCAACAACATGGCCGCCGAGAAGCCCGCCATGCAGGGCGTGGTCTTCAAGGTCCCCTTCCTCAAGGACCCGCCTCCCAAGAAGGCCTACCATGGCCTCTACCCCGAGCACTTCACCTGGGGAACGGACGCGGTCCTCAAGTACTACGACCTGGGCGAGGGCTACTGGCAGACGCCGGGCATCAACCTCGTGAACGGTCGCTCGGTGGAGAGCGAGGCTGACGAGTGGCAGGCGCACTTCCGCTTCAAGTTCAACCCGCCCTCGGATCCGCTGCACCCGGGCCACACCCTGGTGGCGATTGACTCGCCGCAGCACGCGCTGAGCTTCGCGCCGCTGGGGCCGGTGGACTTCGACGGGGTGCGCACGATTCCCGCCGACAAGTGGCTCAAGCGCAACGAGAGCGAGCGCGCGGCGGTGTGGAACCTCAAGGCCGGCGACGTGGTGGGGATCAAGATCGACGCGGTCTCTCTGGCCGAGCCTGAGCGGGCCTCCGGCAGCGCCAAGCCGGCGACGCCCAAGCGCCACGCCTTCGTGGCCAAGGTGCGACTCAAGAAGCTGTCCCACTCGACGGTGCGCTTCGACTTCGTCTACCGCAACGACGGCAAGCTCGATTTCCCCGCTCCCAATCACCCGGAGGCGGGCGCGAAACACTAGGGAGTGTCCCAGTCGCCGAACAGGGTCTCGATCAGCGTTCGCACCTCGGTGCGGATGTCGCAGCAGAGCGCGTGCTCCTCGGGAAAGGCCCAGACGCCCTCGATGGTCGCAGCCTCCAGCAACTGGCGCAGCTTCGAGGTCGCCACGTAGTCGTCGAGGTAGTAGCGGCCCCCATCCTGGTGCAGTTCGCGCACCTCGATGACCTTGCCCCACAGGCTCTGGTCGAAGACGATGGCCTCTCCGCTGGTGAAGGCGACCCGATGGGTCGAGACGAGTTCGGGATCCGGTTCGAACATGGCGTACCTCTTGGTTTCGCCATTCTAGCATCGCGCGCTCCGGGGCTTTAAATCTTCGTGAAAGGCGCTTGCCCGCTCGTCGCGCGGGTATACTCCCTACAGTACGTGCTGAAAGGGGGCAACGATGCAGATCGATTCCATCGTCATCGAACGGGAAGACGGCCCTCTCTTCTGTGGCTTGCTGTTCTTCCAGCACGAGGCCACCGCCCAGTACTTGCCCTGGACCGTGGACCTCAACGATCCGAAGAAGATCGTGCTCAAGCTCTTCCCGCCCGAGGCCGCCGGCACCCTGCCCGTGGTCCAGGCCCACTATGAGACCATGGCCGGCGCCATCGTCGATCGGGTCCTCCAGGAGCATTGAGCGTCTAACAAAACTGTTCCTTCGAGCCGCCCCCGGCGGCCATCAGTCGTAACATGCCTGGTTTTGTTAGATGCTCTAACGGGCGTACCGCCCGCTTCCCTTCTTCCTGCATCCGCCTCTCACCCCCTGCTGACAGCCGTTTGGACGAGCGTTGTCCATGGCAGGGGGGGATGCTACCATGGCCGGGGCCTAAGTGAGGCATTGCTTGTTCAGGGTGCGATCGAACCCGGCGCGAGCCTCCGTCGTCAAGAGATGCAGCAGCGTCCCCCGCCTCGTTGGAAGAAGGAATGCGCATGAACCGATTCGCCTTGAAAGTCGTGGCCGTGGCCCTTTCGGTCTCGACCCTGCCGGTCGCCCTCGCGAGCGCCGCGTTCGCGGCTCCCACCCCCACCCAGCTGGTCCGGCAGGTGCTCGATTCGCAAGGCTCGGTCTCCTATACCGGCAAGCGCGTCCAGCTCCTCACCCGCCAGACCTTGGCCCTCAAGGCCGCCATGCGGGTCTTCTACCAGGACGACAAGAACTACCGCGTCACCGTGCAGGAGCCTTCGACCCTCACGGGCGTCAATCTGTGGATGAAGGACAACCGCGCCAACGTCTTCTTCCCCGCCGAGAATCTGCTCTTCCGCAACGACAACCCCACCGGCAGCAACGAGGCCGCCAGCACGATCTTCGGCCAGCTGACCGCCAACCCGACCCTCTTGCAGCGCAACTACGCCCTGCGCATCCTCTCGGACGCCGAGGAGCCCAACAGCATCGTCGCCATGACGCCCTGCTACGTGCTGGAGGCCGAGCCCATCCGCGGCTACGTCACGCCGGGGCACCGCTTCTGGATCTCGAAGGACACCAACCAGGTCCTCAAGGAGGAACGCACCTGGGGCAAGGGCCTTTCGCCTTACTTCTCCAGCTACTTCGAGGACTTCGTGCCCTCCCCGCGGGTGGACACCGAGGTCGGCCTGCCTTCCTCCAAGCTCAACACCGTCCAGCTCCAGCGGGATCAGAAGAACAGCTTCGTGCAGTACCGCTCGGTCGAGGAGGCCGAGAAGGCCATCGGCGAGAAGGTCGCCCTGCCCAGCTACGTGCCGGCGGGCTTCCAGCTCCACTCGCTCCAGTTCGCGAGCTTCTTCGGCACGCGCATCACCCTTTTGCACTACACCGACGGCCTCAACTGGATGTTCGTCTCCTATCGCCCCAAGCCCAACATGTTCCTGACCGTCATGGCCGGGGCCATGGCCCTGGGGCTGGTGGACAAGATGAGCTCGCTGAGCTACCAGGCGCCTTACAACTACTTCGGCTCCGAGCAGGCCGGTCAGCTCCTGTACGCGTACGGCGACCTCTATCCGGACGATCTGCAGCGGACCGTGAACTCGGTCACCTTCGCGAGCGCCGCCAAGTAGCCTGGTGAAGGAAAGAGGTCTCATGCGCATCGGCTCTTTCGGAGCGTCGCTCCTGATCCATGCCCTGGTGCTCGGTGCGCTCGTCTTCCCGGCGGGCAGTGCCGCTCGCCGGGTGCCCCCCATGCCCCTGCCCACCCCGAACATCACGGTGGCGCTGGTGGCGCTCGAGAAGCTCCAGCCCAAGACCGTCGAGATCAAGAAGGGGACCATCCAGTACCCCGACAAGAAGAAGCCCGAGCCCAAGCCGACCCCCACCCCGAAACCCGCCGCGACCCCGAAGGTCGCCGCCAAGCCGACGCCTGCGCCCGCCAAGGTGGCCACCAAGCCGAAACCGGCCCCGACCCCCAGGCCCACGCCCTCGGCCAAGCCGGTGGACAAGGACCATGCGACCTTCGAGGCGCTGCGCCAGTACAAGGAGTACGCGGGGCTCACCGACGAGCAGATTCGCAAGATGCCCCTGCCGCCCGGCATGAAGGACTGGAAGTCGGTCCTTGCCATGACCAAGGAGCTGGACAAGCTCGACTGGACCCAGCCGCCGCCCGATACGGGCGACAAGACGAAGAAGGTCTCGGGTGGCGGGTTCTTCGGCTGGGCCCCGAGCGGGCTAGGGCAGTCGACCGAGTACATGGGAGGCCCTGCGCGCGAGCAGGTGGACGGCAAGTGGCGCTACGCCTTCCAGTACTTCGGGGCGGTCATGGTCGCCGAGTGGGTCGAGGGGGCCGACGTGGCCAAGGTCGCGTACTACCCCTACGGCCAGAAGCCGGATGAGTCGAAGACCTTCGAGATCTCGGTCAAGCCCAAGGACGAGGATATGAGCGCCGAGATGATCGCGCAGTACACCCTCATCAGCATGGGCCAGGCACCGATGCCGGTGTCGCGCCAGAAGTGATCGCCGAGCGTCTGGCCGAGCGCCTTTCCGAGCTGCGCAAGGCCGCGAGCATGACCCAGTCGCAGCTCGCCGAGCGCGCGGGCATCAGTCGCGCCTACCTGGCGGCTCTGGAGCGCGGCTTCTCGAGCGCGACCAAAGCGCCTCCCAACCCCTCGCGCCAGGTACTCGAAGACCTGGCGCGCGCGCTCGGCGTCGAGCGCGCGGCGCTCCTGGGGGATCGCACCCACCAGCCGAGCCTGCCGTTTCCCGAGCCGTCGCCCTTGCCTGCTCTCAGGCACCTCGGGTGTGCCCCGGGGCCCGTGCCCGCCGAGGACGGCTCTCCCTGGGCGTTGCCCGAGGCCGAGGGCGTGGTCGAGGTGGGTCTGGAGGTGGACGAGGGCCTGGGGCTCGTGCCCGGCGATTCGGTCCTGATCCGCTGGCTCTCGCCCGTCGACGAGGAGCCCGAGGGGCTTTGCCTCATCGAGCAGAGCGGACGATGGGCCTGGGGGCGGATCGCCTACATTGCCAAGCAGCCGTTCATGAGCGCTCCGGATGGGAGCTATCGGCCCTTTCCGAAGGGCGCGATCGCGAAAGCCGTGGCGATCGCCCTCGTTCGGCGGTTGCACGAACCCTCGAACGGGGCATAAGACTTGAACGGAGGATCAAGCCTTATGAAGAATCTCGGGAAGCTCCTGCTCCTGCTCAGCCTTGCCATGTTGCCCGTCGCCTGCGCCGTCGAAGAAGACGACATGCCGGGCGTGGTCGGCCCCCCTTCGTCCGGCGGTGGTGACAACACCCTCGTCGGGGGCGTGGGGAACGGTGGTAACGACGCGACCAAGAGCGCCAATCCCTAGCCCCTCGGAGCGTCGAACCCCCGCGAAACCTCGCCTCTTGAAGGTTTGACGCGCCCTCCCCTGCGTGATATACCTGAGGTTGCGGCAAGGTGTTCTACACCTTGCGCCCCGTTGTTGTCGCTTCTTAGAGGATCCCAATGCCCTTCTTTAAAGTCTTCTTGAGCATTTCGCAGGTCTTCCTCTCGATCGCCCTGATCGTCGCCGTGCTGTTGCACTCCGCCAAGGGCGAAGGGCTCGCCGGTATCGGCGGACAGGCGCACATGTTCGGAAGCCAGAAGGGCGTGGAAGCCGGTCTCAACCGGATCACGACGGTCATCGCCGCCTGCTGGATCCTGGTGGCGATCGCGCTGGCGGTCATCGGCCGCTCGGGTCTCTAGGGTGCAGCACCTGATGGTCCGTCAATTGCATCGCACTCTCCTCCCTGCAATCCTGGCTGTCACCCTCGGTCTTACCGGCTGCTTCGCTTCGAACAGCAAGCGCCCTGAGCCGGTTCCCTACGACAAGGTCACCTACTCGATCCCCAACCCCAAGGTCCAGAGCGGCACGCTCGGCAAGGGGCAGCGGATCCTGACGGGGGTCTTCTCGTCCGAGCCCAACTCCTTCAACAAGTTTTACGCCGAAGGCGTCAACTCGCAGTACGCCCTGACCTTCATGTACGAGGGCCTGGTCGAGTCGAACCCCAAGACCGCCGCGGTCGAGCCCGGTCTCGCCGAGTCCTGGACGGTGTCGCCCGACAACAAGACCTTCGTCTTCAAGCTGCGCGAGGGGCTCAAGTGGTCCGACGGCCACCCCCTCACCGCCGACGACGTGGTCTTCACCTTCAACGAGATCATCTGCAGCCCCAACTTCCCTGACAACCGGCAGGTGGACGGGGTCAAGATCGACGGCAAGTTCCCCAAGGTCACCAAGATCGACGATCTGCACGTCAAGTTCGAGCTGCCGCGCGTGTTCGGGCCCTTCTTGAGCACCGTCGCCGGCACCGCCTTCGTGCCCAAGCACCAGTGGGAGCCCCTGGTCAAGGAGAAGGACAAGAGCGGCCGTCCCAAGCTGTACCAGGCCTTCGGGGTCAACGACGACGTCACCAAGCTGATCGGCAGTGGTCCCTACACCATCGCCGAGTACATCCCGGGCCAGCACATCCTCCTCAACCGCAACCCCTACTACGGGCTGCGGGTCGACGAGGCGAAGAAGCCCCTGCCTTACTCGGACCAGGTTCTCTTGCTCATCACCCCCAACTTCTCGACCGAGTCGCTGAAGATGATGGCCAAGGAAGCGGACTTCATGCTCGAGCAGGTCCGTTCCAAGGACTACCAGCTCATGAAGCCCATGGAGAAGACCAGCGGCTTCACCGTCGCCGACGGGGGCACCGACTTCGGCAGCTTCTCGGTCTACATCAACATGAGCCGGGACAAGGGCCCGAACGGCGAGTACTACGTGCCGCTCAAGAAGCAGCGCTGGTTCAACAACGTCCACTTCCGCCGCGCGCTGAGCCACAGCCTCGACCGCGACACGGTCATCACCAACCTGGCCCTGAACCTCGCCGAGCCCGCCTACGGCCCGCTCTCGTCGAGCAACCCCTACTACACCGACGACGTGCCCAAGTACTCCTACAACCTGGCCAAGGCCAAGGAAGAGCTCGTGAAGGGCGGCTTCAAGTGGGATTCGCAGGGTCGCTGCCTCGATGAGCAGGGCAACCCGGTCGATTTCGACCTCCTGGTCTACTCGGAGAGCCCCAACTCGATCCCCTTCGGCAACATCTTCAAGGCGGACCTCGAGAAGAACGGCATCAAGCTCAACGTGAAGCCGATCACCTTCAACGCCCTGGTGGACCGGACGGGCAAGAGCCTGGACTACGACACCTGCATCATGGGCTTCACCGGCAGCACCGAGCCCAACACCGGCGCGAACCTCTGGACGAGCGACGGTACCCTGCACATGTTCAACCAGCGCTCGCCCAAGTCGACCTACAAGGCTCCGAACAACCCGTGGGAGACCCGCATCGACCGGATCTTCAGCGAGGCGAGCGGCACCATGGACGAGAACAAGCGCAAGGCGCTGTTCGCGGAGTGGCAGCGCATCGTCGCCGACGAGTTGCCGTTGCTGCACATCTACAACAAGACGGCGTTCTACGTGTACCGCTCGAGCCTCCAGAACACCGAACCCACGGCCCTCACGGCCACGTTCATGTACCATCCGTTCGTGAATTTCTGGCAGATGTACGCGGAGTAAGGAGCCCAGAGTGTTTCGCTATCTCATCAAGCGCCTCCTTCAGATGATCCCCCTCTTGATCATCATCTCGGTGATCTCGTTCGGGGTCACCAAGCTCGCGCCCGGCGACTTCCTCTCCAAGATGGAGATGAACCCCAACGTCAGCGCCGAGACCATCAAGAAGGAGCGGGAGCGCCTGGGCCTCGACCAGCCGATCCACATCCAGTACCTGCGCTGGGCCGGCAACTTCGCCAAGGGCGACATGGGCATCTCGTTCACCTACAACGCCCCGGTGGCGGCGGTGATCGGCCAGAAGCTCGGCAACACCCTGATCCTGGGGCTCGCCGCCATGCTCTTCACCTGGCTCATCGCCATCCCGCTAGGCATCTACTCGGCGGTGCGGCAGTACTCGCTGGGGGACAAGGTCGCCTCGATCTTCTCGTTCGTGAGCCTGGGCATCCCTGACTTCTTCCTGGCGCTGCTCTTGCTCTACTTCGCGTCGCGCACGGGGATCTTCCCCATCGGCGGCATGATGAGCCCGCAGTCCTTCACCTTCCCGTGGTACCAGCAGGCGCTCGATCTGCTCTACCACCTGATCGTGCCGACCATCGCGGTGGGCATCGGCTCGATCGCGATCCTTCAGCGCCGCATGCGCGGCAACATGCTCGACGTGCTGGGCGAGGAGTACATCCGCACCGCCCGCGCCAAGGGCCTGCCCGAGAACAAGGTCATCTACAAGCACGCGGTCCGCAACGCCATCAACCCCATGGTCACCCTCTTGGGTTACGACCTCGCGGCGCTCCTCTCGGGCTTCGCGCTGGTCGAGAACGTGGTGGGCTGGCCGGGCCTCGGTCAGCTGATGCTGCAGGCGATGGTGGGCATGGACATGACCCTCTCGATGGCCGGCCTGATGATCGGCGCCACCATGCTGATCGTGGGCAACCTGCTCGCCGACTTGCTGCTCGCCGCGGTTGATCCGCGCATCAAACTGGAGGCCTAGCCCATGTCCGCTTTGACGCAGACCGCTCACAACGCCACCCAGGCGGAGAAGGACGGCCTCGACGAGAAGATGGTCTCCTCGCGCGTCCGCGTGTGGCGCCGCTTCCGCAAGCACAAGATGGCCATGGCGGCCGGCGCGGTGCTCATCGTCATGTACCTGGTGATGCTCTTCGCGAGCTTCATCGCCCCGTACACCGACGCCACCGAGCATCGCACCCTCTCGCTCGCGCCGCCCACTCCGATCCACGTCATGCACGAGGGCAAGTTCATCGGGCCCTTCGTCTACAACGCGGTCCGGCACTTCGACCCTGATACCCGGCTCATGAGCTATCAGGAGGATCGGAGCAAGCCCTATCGCTTTCAGTTCTTCGCCAAGGGCGACCCCCACAAGCTGCTGTGGGTGATCCCGACCGATCGCCACCTGTTCGGGGTCGCGAAGCCCGGTAACGTCTTCCTGTTCGGTACCGACCAGATGGGTCGCGACCTGCTCTCGCGCATCCTGTACGGCTCGCGGGTGTCGCTGACCGTCGGCATCATCGCCATGGCGATCTACATCCCCATCGGTCTCACGGTGGGCGGCATCGCCGGGTACTTCGGCGGCTGGGTGGACAACACCTTGATGCGCATCGTCGAAGCCCTGATGGCCTTCCCCTCGTTCTACCTGCTCTTGGCGCTGTTCGCGGCGACCCAGAAGTGGGAGATTACCTCGTTCCAGCGCTACATCGTCATCACGGCCATCCTGAGTTTGCTCGCGTGGACGGGCCTGGCCCGTGTCATCCGAGGCATGGTGCTCTCGATCAAGCAGAACGAGTACATCGAGGCCTCGAAGGCCGCCGGCGCCTCGTCCTGGTGGATCATCACCAAGCACGTCCTACCGCAGACCTCGACCTGGGTCATCATCAGCGCCTCGCTGTCGGTGCCGAGCTTCATCCTGAGCGAGTCGGCGCTGTCCATGCTGGGCGTGGGCGTGCAGGAGCCCGCGGCGAGCTGGGGCAACATGCTCAACCAGGCGCTCGACATCCCGAGCTTGACGCTCTACCCCTGGCTGACCCTGCCCGGCTTCTTCATCACTATCGCGATCGTCGCCTTCAACTTCCTGGGCGACGGCCTGCGCGACGCGTTCGATACCAAGCGCCGGGTCTAAGAGACCAAGTTCTTCGGTCATTCGCCCCTCGATAACCCCTTCTTGCCTCCTTAGCATTGGAGGCAGGGAGGGGTTGCGTCATGAAGGCACGTGCATGGGGTGCGCTACTCAGCCTGGGCTTGGGGGGGATGGTGCTCATCGCCTGCTCCGAGCCCGAGCCGACGACCTACGTCTTTCGCTCGGCTCCGCCGAAGGTGCCGACCGCGACGAACCAGGCCACCGTGAGCGTCGGGGTCCTGACGGGCAAGATCTTCCTCGCCGACAGCGAGGAGCTGGATCGCGCCACGGGCCTGCCCAAAGGGTACCGGCTCCTCGACGGCGAGGCCAAGGTGTCGGTGCGGGTGACGGTCGATCTCAAGACGCGGACGCTGAATGGGACGGTGAATGCCGGGAACTACCGGGTGACGGGGGTGCCCGTGGGGGTACCGGTCCAGGTGACGGCCGGGCGTACAGGGACGGTCTCCAAGACCCAGTCCTACGCCATGCCGCCCAACGGGCAGGGCCGCCTCGACTTCGTCTACGCGGGCGGCAAGGGCGATAGCTACCTGGTCGGGCCGCCGGCTTACGCGACGCCTGCGATCAAGGATGGCAAATAGGGTTAGAGGGTCTGACAAGACTGTTCCATCAAGCCGCCCTCGGCGGCCAATGGCCGTCACATGCCTGGTTTTGTCAGATGCTCTTAGCGCGTGGGCGCGCCCAGGGAGTTGAGCAGCTCCGAGAGGTGCTGCTTGCTGGCTTCGTCGTTGGCGAGCAGCTGCGCTTTCGTCCACTCGGTGCGGGCTGCTTCGAGCTGGCCCTCGGAACGGAGGACGACCCCCAGGTTGAGGTGGGCCTGCAGGTGGTCGGGGTTCTTGGCGATGACGGCCTCGAAGGCCTGCTTGGCCTCGGCGGTGCGGCCCGAGTAGAAGAGGGCGGTGCCGTAGTCGACCCGGACGTTGTGCTCATCCGGCTGGATGGCGAGCGCGCGGGTGTAGGTCGCGGCGGCTTCGGGGTAGCGCTTGAGGTCGTAGTAGCTGTTGCCGAGGAGGGTGAGGATCGCGGCGTCCTTGGGGTTATCCTTGGCGGCGGCTTCGAGCTGGGGGAGCGCCTGGCCGATCGTATCCACGGGCTGCGGGCCCCGGTCGAAGATGCTCAGCAGCGGCACCAGCGACGAGATCAAGACGGCGAAGCCGAGGATACCGATGCCGACGCGCACCACCCAGTTGCGCTTCTTCTGGGGGATCTCCTCGTCGCGCTGGGGGGCACGCCGTACGACCTTCTGTTTCAATTCCGTCTATCCCTGATACCTGATGATGAGCGGTTCCGCGCCTATTCTACACGGCCGGACGCCGCTTGGCCACGCGGTTGTTCCCAAGAAGCAAGCTTTCCCTTAATATGCCGATAACCTAACAACGGATTCCTGGCCCTGGAGGTGCACGTGCGCTCAGCCCCCCATCCCTCGCCGCGAAAGGCTCCCCTCGCGATCGCCATGCTGGCCGTATCGGTCCTGAGCGCCGCTTCGGGGCTGACAGGGTGCGGCGAGGGCCCCACGGGGGCACCGAGCGCGAACGGGGCGGCCTCCTTCGGGATCCTGGGCACGCTGCCCTACCACCGGATCGATCCCGTGCCGTTCGGGCCTGCACGCTTCCCTGCCTGGGTCGTCGCCCATCGCGGCTACTCGAGCCGCTACCCCGAGAACACCGTCGCCGCGGTTCGGGCTGCCGCCGAGTTCGGCGTGGATATGGTCGAGGTGGACGTGCAGCTCACCAAGGATCGCGAGCTGGTGGTCATGCACGACGCCAGCGTCGACCGGACCACCAACGGCAAGGGCAACGTCCGGGACCTGAAATTCGCGCAGATCCGCGCGCTGGATGCGGGGAGCAAGTTCAAGCCCGAGTTCGCGGGCGAAAAGGTCCCCACCCTGGACGAGGTCCTGGATGCGGTGCGGGGCAAGGCGATGCTCAACATCGAGGTGAAGGGCAAGCTGAACGCCGAGGAGCGCGCCTTCATGGCCGCCAAGGTCAACGAGGCGATCGAGCGCAAGCAGTATCTTTCGCACGTCCAGGTCATGTCCTTCGACAGCGCCTTCATGCAGGAGATGCGCCGGGTGAACCCGCGCGTCAGCTGCGCGCTGCTCGGCCTGGTGGACCCGCTCGACCATCGCCTCTCGAGGGCCACGAAGCTCAAGATGGACGGGCTCAACCTGATGCTGGCCACGCTCGACTCGGGCGACGTGGAGCAGATCCAGAAGGCGGGCCTCAGGGTTCACGTCTGGACGGTCAACAAGCAGAAGACCATGCTCAAGGCCCTGGGGCGCGGGGTGAACGGCCTCATCACCAACTACCCGGAGGTGGCGATGGCCGCCATGGACTCCTACTTCAACGGCAAGCCCCTGCGCATGATGCAGGACGGCGAGGACGAGATCGAGTCCTAGCTACTGCGGCCGCTCCTTCTTGATGCTCGCCTGATAGGTGACGACCACCTCGCCGCCCGCCGGGACGGTGGGGGTGAACTTGGCCTGGGTGGTCGAGAGCTTCTCGAAGGGGATGGAGCTGCTGGTGATGGTCCAGTCGCCGTTCATCTGCTCGATCAACTCGACGGTGACGGGCACGTCCTGCTGGTTGCGCAGGGTGATGCGGTAGGCGACCTCCTGGCCCTGATCGGTCACCCGGTAGTCGGTCTGCACGCGCTTGGCGGTGACGTCGAAGGCCTCGCCGAGATCCAGGATGAGGTCCTGCTCCTTGGGGGTGTCGGGGATGCGCGGTTCGCCTGCGATCGCAAGTCGCCCCTGCGTATCGGGCGTGTAGACGGCGACCTTGCCGCGCGGGATGGGCAAGCCCAGGCCCGAGGCGCCGGTGTTCTTGATGGTGAGTCTGAGCCGCGCCTTCTGGGGCAGCTCGGGCTCGGTGATCCGGTAGAAGGCCACGGCGCTCTCGAACCGGTAGACCCGGGTGATGGCGACCCCGTCCCGGGTGCCGAGCTTGAGGCGCTCCTCGGCGCCACGCGCAAGCGTCAGGGGCTCGGGCAGGACGTACTGGTAGCGCGCGGCGTAGGGCTCGGCCGGGATGCTCTGGGCCGTGTCGGCATAGGCCCGGGCGCCGCCCGCGAGCATGGGAAGAGGGACGATGTGCTCCTTGCGGGTGACGTCGCCCGCGACGAGGGTCACCCGGGCGTTCCGATAGGCGGCGCCCGAACGGTTGGTGATGGCTGCCCAGTGGGTCCACTCGCCCCGGGTCTGGAGCCGGTCGGTGACGAGGGTGTACTCGCTCTGCCAGCCGAGCTGGTTGGCGACGTAGGAGGCGGTGGCGACGCCGCTCCAGGGGTTCGAGGGGGCGGCGATCCACTCCAGGGTGGGATCGGTCGCGAGATCCGGCCGGTCGGGCAGGGCGACCTTGCCGGGGGGCTCGGGGTAGATCGTGTCGCCGATCTTGTAGACGGGCCCCGTGTCGGTCATCAGCAGGGTGGCCTGAAGGGAGCCCGTGGCGTCCTTCGGGACGATCTCGACGATGCTGCCGTGGTACTGCTCCAGCAGCTTGTCGCGCGTCTTGAGGTCGTAGCGGAAGCGCCGGGCGTCGACCCGCGCCGGGATCTGGAGATAGGCGTTGCGGTCGTCGGTCTGGGAGGGGACCCCGGGGAAGCGAACGATCTGGTCCCCTGACCCCAGGCTGACGGGCCGCGCGTCCGTGACGAGCGCCCAGCTGTCACCGTACAGGGTGAGCGCGAGGGTGGCCGAGGCGTGGGGGGCCTGCTGCACGGGCAGGCCCCCCCAGTTCATCGCGGCGACCCCCCACGCCAGGCCGGGGCCCTTGCAGCCAGCGAGGATGCTCAGGCTCGCAGCGACGCGGATTGCCGTTCCGAACGTCCGCTTCTTCACGGACCGCCTCCTTTTGCTCTTCGTGGACAAGCCCTGTTTTAGCTCGAAGCCCGTTGTCGGTAAACGGATGCTCTTTCGGCCCAAAGGCGCGGGGACCGCCGCGTGATGCGGCTTAGGGGCCCAATGGAGAAAAGCTTGGGGTTCTCTCGCAGGTGATATAGTTGAAAGGCGGCATGGCGCTCGGCGCCTGGGATTCAGCCGCCTCACCCGACGATGAAGGCCCCTGTCCATGTGGAGTACCGCCCTGCTCTTCGCCCTGATGATCGCAGCCGGCTATGCGTTTCGCCGCCTGCGCCTCGTGGGCCCCGACGCGACCCGCGACATCAATCAGCTGGTCATCAACTTCTGCCTGCCCTTCCTGATCTTCCTCTCGCTGCACCGCGCCGTCCTGTCGTGGTCGTACGCGGTGATGCCTGCGATCGCCTGGTTTTCGATCCTGCTCGGCATCGGGATCGGCTGGGGGCTCGCCCGCTTGGGCGGCCTGTCCAGGTCCCAGGCAGGGGCCCTGATGCTCCTGATGTCGCTGGGCAACACGGCCTTCATCGGCTACCCAGTCCTCTCGGCGGTGTACGGTCTGGAGCACCTGACGCTCGGTATCTTCTACGACCAGCTCGGCATGTGGATCGCCCTCAACACGGTGGGGATCGCGATCGCAAGCAGCGCCGGCGGCACCGCGGTCCGGCCGCGGGACCTGATGCGCAAGCTGCTCTCCTTCCCGCCGCTCTACGCGGTCATCCTGGGCTTTGCGCTGCACGGCCTCGCGATCCCCGGTTGGCTGGACGGAGCCATGCAGCGGATCGCCGACATGACGACCCCCCTCATCATGTTCTCGCTGGGGCTGGCCCTCAGGGCGAGCAACTGGCGCCAGGATTCGCGTCTGGTGGGGACGGTGGTGCTGGTGCGGCTCGTGCTCATCCCGCTCGTGGTCTGGGGGCTGGTCAAGGTCCTGGGCTTGCCGCCGACCTTCCAGCAGACGGCGGTGCTCCAGGCGGCCATGCCGACCATGCTGTCGTGCCTGACGCTGGCGGTGCTCTACGAGCTGGACGTGGTGCTCGTCGTGAACGGGCTGATGGCGACCATCTTCTGTAGCCTCGTGACGCTGCCCATCTGGTATCGCTTGCTGGCGCTTTGAGTTAGCCGTCGCAAACTGTTAGGATGGTTGGATACCCGGCAAGACGGTTTCCGCAAGCCGCTCGTAGCGGCGCTTCGCGACTCTTGGCCGTACTTGTCGGGCCCCGTGCGATCCGTCCCACCCTCGAAGGAGCCCTTGATGTCCGCCGCCGAAGACCGCGTCCGCTTTGCCCGTGAACTCCGCATGTCGGTGGGGGGCATGTTCCTCACGGTCGTGCTCTACAGCGCGATCGTCGTCTGGCTGTGGAAGGTCGCACCCGTGCCGATGAACCGGACCCTCGAGATGCTCGAAGGGATCTTCCTGGTGGTGGCGAACGCCCTCTTGCTCGGAGGCTTCATCTACTGGCGCCGGCTCCCCTTCAAGAAGATGAAGGAGCTGCCCGCCCGCAAGTTCGGCAAGGCCGAGCGCGAGCCCGGGCCCACCCCGCGCGCCCTCGCCCTTCGCAAGCACACCTTCATCGTGGCGGCCATGCTGGAGGGCCCCGCGGTCCTCGGCCTGGTGCTGCACGCCATGGGGGCGCCCACTTCGCACTCGCTGACCTACATCGGCGCGAGTGCGCTCGGCGTGATCTGGCTCTGGCTCGCCATTCCTCGTAAGGCCCAAGAGGTGCTCGCTTGAGCCGCACGCTCAAGTTCCTGCACGTCGCCGACATCCACCTTGGCGCTACCCCGTACCACCACGAGGAGCGCAGCAAGGACTTCTTCCGTGCGCTGCACCACGTCGTCGTTCGCTACGGGGTGGAGGAGGGCGTGGACTTCGTGGTGGTCGCAGGCGACCTCTTCGACAAGCGCAACATCGAGCCGCGGGTCCTGACCCAGGCGACCGTCGTCTTCAAGGAGCTCAAGGAGGCGGGGATCCCCGTCTTCGCCATCGAGGGCAACCACGACCGTTCGGGGCATTCAAGCCAGGTCACCTGGCTGCGCTACCTCTCGGACTGGGGCTGGTTCCGCTTGCTGGAGCCCGCGCACCAGGAGGACGGCAGCATCGTGCTGCACCCCTGGAGCGACGAGGAGCATCACGGCGGCTACCTGGACTTCAAGGGCGTGCGGATCGTGGGCTCCAAGTGGTACGGTGCCACCACAGCCTCGGTGATCAAGCCTCTGGCCGATGCCATCGCGGCCTTGCCCGGCGACCCTTACACCCTCCTGATGTTCCACACGGGCCTGGACGGCTACCTGGACCACTACTCGGGGGGCGTCACCCACCACCAGCTCAAGCCCTTCAAGGAAGCGGGCGTCAACTACCTGGCGCTCGGCCACATCCACAAGCGCTACGACGAGGGGGGCTGGATCTACAACCCCGGCAGCCTCGAAGCCGCCAACGTGGGCGAGTACCGCGAGGAGCGCGGCGCCTACCTGGTCGAGATCGATCCCGAGGCGCGCACCCACGTCGCCACCCACATCACCGACTATCCCTCGCGCCCCTTCCACCGCCTCAGGCTGGACGTGAGCCCCTTCGTCTCGCCCGAGGAGACGATGGAGGCGATCGAGGCGCACCTGATCCGCGAGTGGCCGCGCTGCAAGCCCCAGTGGCCCACCGACGAGACGGTATCGAAGCCCGTGGTGGAGCTGACCCTGCACGGGACCCTGGGCTTCAAGCGTCACGAGCTGGACCTGGACGCGGTCGCTTCCCTCATCGTCAAGCACTGCGACCCGTTGCTGCCTCGCGTGAAGTACGACGCCATCCCGGCCGAGTACGCGGTGGCGCCGGGGGCGGCCATCGGGATGGACCGGAAGGAACTGGAGCGCCAGGTGGTCCAGGACCTGGTGAGCCGGGATGCGCGCTACCAGCCCAAGGCCGAGGCCTACGGCCAGGTCGTGCTCTCCTTGAAGCAGCAGGCGATCGCTGGGGCTCCCCCTGCCGAGATCGCGGCGTACCTGACCCAGACCCTGTCGGAGCTTTCGTAGGCATGCACATCGTCTCGGTCGAACTGGAGAACATCAAGCGGTACACCCACGACCGCTTCGAGTTCATGCTGGGCACCAACGCCATCTCGGGACCCAATGGAGCGGGCAAGTCCACCATCCTGGAGGCCATCGGCTTCACCCTGTTCGATAGTCTTCCCTATAAGAAGGAGGATTTCCTGCGCCGGGGGGCCACGACGGGCACCGTGCGGGTGACCTTCGAGTCCGGGGTGGACGAGCGCGAGTACACGGTCGTCCGCAACACCAAGTCCACCTACTACGTCTTCGACCCCGCCACCAAGACCCGCGTGGCCGAGCAGAAAACGGACGTGCTCGCCTGGCTGCGCCAGCACCTGGGGGTGGCGCCCGATACCGACCTGGACGAGTTCTTCCGCACGACCATCGGTGTGCCGCAGGGGACCTTCACCGCGATCTTCATGGACACGGCCACGCGCCGCAAGGCCGTCTTCGATCGGATCCTGCGGGTCGAGGAGTACCGCCAGTCCTCGGACGCGCTCAAGGAGACGCAGCAGCACTTCCAGGCACGGATCCACGAGGCCGACCAGGAGCTTGCGAGCTACCAGGGGCGCCTCCTGCGCATGCCGGACCTGGAGGTGCAGCAGGCGCAGCTCGAGACCGAGCGCCGCTCGACCGAAGAGCGCCTCGAACGCGCCAAGAAGGAGCTCATGCTCTGGCAGGGGCGCCTCGCCGAGATGGACGCGCTGGAGAAGGCGATCGCCCAGGACCGACGCGATCTGGAGGCCCTCGGCACCAAGCGCGAGTACGCCGCCAAGGAGCGTGACGCGGCCCAGGCCCGCTTCGAAGAGGCCGAGCGCGCCCAGGCCGAGCGCCAGGTCCTCGAAGCGGATCACCAGGCCTACCAGGCGGCGGAGAAGGACCTCATCACCCTCCAGGCGGATCTTGCGGCCCGTGACGCCCTGCGCACCGAGCGCGCCGCCCTGCAGCGTCGGCTGGACGAGGCCACCTTCGCCACCCAGACCCTCAAAGCGCAGCTCGCTGCCCTTGCGAAGGACGCCGAGGCCCGCGAGGCCCTGCTGCCTCAGGTCGAGGCCCAGGCGAAGCACGAGGCGACCCTTGCAGCGCTCAAGGCGCGCCTGGCCGAAATCAAGGCGAGCGCGGAGCGCCTTTCGCGCACGCGCGCCGAGCACCAGACCTGGGCCGAGCGGCTCGAAAAGCTCAAAGCCGAGCTGGATGCGCTCGATGCGCTTCGGGATGCCCCGGCGCGCGTGGAGCAGCTTTCGGCTGCCCTGAAGGAGCAAGAGGCGGCACTCGCGGCGTATCAAGAGGCGGAGCTGAAGCGCAAGGAGCGCGAGAGCCGCCGCAAGCTCCTCGACGAGGCCGCCGCCAAGGAGCGCCGCGCCGTCACGGCCCACGCCGCGACCTTGGCCGGCCTGGAGCCGTTGCGCAAGGTCGCTTCCGAGCTCGATGCCTTGACCGAGCAGGGCCAGGCCCTCAGGGATCGTCTGGCCGTGGTCGAGGCGGAGCTTGCCCGCGATCGCAAGGCCTCCACCCAGTTTCAGGCCGGAAACCTTTGCCCCATCCTCAACGTGGGCTGTCCTATCCTGGAGGGCCAATCCCCCGAGGATTACTACCGGGGCCTCATCACGGAGGGCGAGGCCAAGGCCAAGGCCCTCAACGACGAGCTGCTGGCCCTGCGCAAGCGCTGGAAGGTGGCGAGCGATGCGAGCAAGCAGGTTGCGACGCTCGACGGCATCCGCCTCCAGCACGACGAGGCCAAGGCGGCCCTCGCCAAGCACGAGGCGGCTCTCGAAGCGCTTGTGGCCGAGGAGGCCGCCGCCCCTGCCGCTCCTGGCGAGCGGGAGCGCCTGGCGCAGGCCATTGCTGCCAGCCGCGAGGCCTTGACCAAGGCCCAGGCCGAGGCGGCCCGCTACGCGCAGCGCGAGGGCCTCGCCGCCCAGCGCGACGCGGTGACCAAGGAGCAAGCCGGGCGCGTCGCGGCCATCGCGGTCGACGAGCAGGTGGTCGGAGCGCAGGCAGAGCTTTTGAGCCAGCTCGAGGCCGTCGAGCAGGAGCTTGCGCGCCTGGGAGATCCCCGCTCGCGCGAGATGGCCCTCGCCCGGGCGATCTCCGAGCGCCCCCGCCTCGAAGCCGAGCATGCCAAGCAGACGGCGATCGCCAAGGACGAGGCCGCAGCCCTTAAGATCTTGGACGAGCGTCTGGCCCCTTTTGCCGCCCTCGATGATCGCTTGCAGCAGGCCGCTGCGCGGAAGAAGGCCGCCGAGCCCGGCTACCTGCGCTACCTGGCCGTGGCCGGGATCGCCGACGAGCTGGCTCCGCGCAGCCAGGCGCGCGCCGAGGCGATCGCACGGTATGAGGCGCTCGAAAAGGAGCTTGCGACACTTTCGGCCCAGGCCCGCGAGCGGAGCGGAGCGTACCAGGCTGATGAGCATTCGAGCCTGCGCGAGCGGGTCGAGGGCCTCAAGGCCGAGACCATCCGATTCGAGCAGGCGGTGGGTTTCCTCTCGCAGCAGCTGGAGCGCACGCGGCAGGAGATGGCCGACCTGCGCCGGGTCCAAGAGGAAATGAAGGATGCGATCGCTGCGCGCGAGCGCCTGGTGGCGCACACGTCCTTCGTCGAGTTCGCCCGCTCCACCCTCAAGGAAGCCGGCCCCTACATCACCGAGGCCTACCTCATGAACATCTCGCTGGAGGCCGATCGCCTCTTCCGCGAGATCACGGGCCACCACCACGTCCACCTGAGCTGGAGCAACGACTACGAGATCCTGCTCGAGGAAGAAGGACGCCCTCGCCCCTTCAATAACCTCTCGGGGGGCGAGCAGATGGCCGCGGCCCTCTCGGTTCGCCTGGCGCTCCTCAAGGAGACCTCCAGCGTGGACATGGCCTTCTTCGACGAGCCGACCACCAACATGGACGAGAGCCGGCGCAGCAACCTCGCGCACCAGATAGGCGAGATCCGGGCCTTCAAGCAGCTCTTCGTGATCAGCCACGACGATACCTTCGAGCAGTGGACCGATCACGTGGTCCGGGTGGCCGGCCGATAGCAGTCGACCGAGCCGAAACCGGCCCCATCCCGCCTGTGACCTTGCTCACCCCCCGATAACCGCCGCTTCCTGGGAGAAACGGGTTCCGAGCGGCTTTCAGGGGTCATGATCGAGCAAGCGCAAAGCGTCTGGCGACAGCCCCCCTTGGGCGAAACGCACGTACGGGTCCTTGGTCTTCCCGTGCTAAAAAAGGGGCATCGAAGTTCACCACCGGTCCACGAAATCAAATGACCCGATTCCTAAACGGTATTCCTCTCAAAGAACGCATTTTCTACGCTGCGAAACGTGCCGGTGGTTTTCGCCCCGCCTCAACCGGAGCGAATGAGAAGGAAGGATGGGAACGGTATGCGCGTGAACCACTTCAACGGTCTTCTCGTCGGTCTTGCCCTCGCTCTCGTTGCCAGCGGCTGTAGCACCGCGCCCACCGCGGCCCCGGCCAATCCGGCCCCCGTGGTCCACCCGGTCCAGCAGCTCGAGCCCGCCGGTGGCGCGGCGCCGGTGGCCCCGGCTCCCCTCGCGGTCAATCCCTGTAACCCCTGTGACGGCATCGGGGGCTATGGCCCCTACGCTGGGGCGCCGTACTATCCCTACACGGGGCTTCCTCTTCCGGGCTTGAGCGTCGGTTTTGTTGATACCTTCTTTGACCCCTTCTTCGTGAACGACGTCGTCGTCCAGGACAACGTCCGGCCCGACAACGTCATCCGGGACAGCAGCATCAACATCACCGGGGACAACAACACGGTGATCATCAAGCAGGGCGGCCGCCGCGGCGGGCGCATCGACGGGCTTGACGTGAACATCGACGGCGACGGCAACGTCGTCAAGGTCAAGCAGGGCGGCGATCGCAAGAAGAACGACAAGCACGCCTAAGCTGCCGCATCAGCTGTCTCGTCGCACAGCGCCGGGGGAGGACACGAGTCCTCCCCCGGCGCTGCTTTATCGAGCAAGGGATGAAAACGCCCGTCAAGCTGCCCTGGATCCAGGTGTGAGCTTCATCACGTCCCTAAAACGGATGCTTCTTCGGAGAAGTGGGCGTAGGGCGGCTTTCAGGGGGCAGGATCGAGCAAGCGTAAAGCGTCTGGCGACAGCCCCGCTTAGGCGAAACGCACGTATGGGTCCTATGCTCTTCCGTGTTAAAAATTGACCATCGAAGAATTGATGACCGGCTCATACGGGTGCCTCTTCCCACAGATTGAAACGACTTCCTCTTAAATCTCTCGGATTTCACCTCGAGAAAGAGAGTCGGTGATCTCGCCCCAGGTCAACCGGGGCGCACGAAAAGGAAGGATGGGAACGGAATGCGCATGAACCACCTCAACGGCCTTCTGCTCGGTCTTACTTTCACCTTCATCACCAGCGGCTGCAGCACCGCGCCCACCGCAGCCCCGGCCGCCCCGGCCCCGGTCCAACCGATCCAGCAGGTCGAACCCACCGGTGGCGCAGCCCCGGTGCCCCCCGCCCCCCTCGCCGCCGCTCCCTGCAACCCCTGCGACGGCTTCGGTGGCTATGGCCCCTACGGCGCTCCTTACGGCCCCTATGGCGCTCCTTACGGGCCCTACGGTCTCGGCGTCAGCACCGTCTTCTTCGACCCCTTCGCCTTCAACTCGGTGGTCTTCGACACGGTCGTCGTGAACGACAGGGAGCGTCCCCGTAACGTCATCCGCGACACCACCGTCGACATCGCCGGCAGCGGCAACCAGGTCGTCATCAAGCAGGGTGCCCACGGTGGTAGCCGGATCGACACCCTCGACATCGCGATTAGCGGCGACGGCAACTCGGTCAAGATCAATCAGGGGGGGCGCCGTCGTTAGCCCCCGACCCATTGTGACGAGGCGCGCCTCCACGAGAGAAGGGAAGACTGAATGCGCATGAACGCTACTTACGGGTTCCTGATCGGCCTCACGGCCACGATGGTCACGGTCGGGGGGTGCAGCACTCCCGCCCCCACGGCGCCGAGCGAGCCCGAGCCGGTTGCCCCGGCTCCGATCCAGCCGAACGGTGGGCAGCCCATGCAGCAGGTGGCGCCGCCGCCCGCGCCGGAGCCCTGCCCTCAGCCCATCCCCCCGATGCCGCTCGCGACCAATCCCTGTAATCCCTGTGACGGTATCGGCGCTTACGGCCCCGGCGGTATCGGTCCCTGGGGCGGCGGCATCGGGCCCTGGGGGGGCGTTGGCCCCTGGGGCTGGGACTATCCCTTCTTTGGGAACGCCATCCCCTTCTTCTTCAACGACACGGTCGTGGTCTTCGACGATGACGATCGCAAGGGACACGGTCGCGGTCGGGGCAAGGGCCATCACGGTGGCCACGGCAACGGCAATGGCGGTCACTGGAACGGCAACGGTAATGGCAACGGCGGCGGTCACTGGAACGGCAACGGTAATGGCAACGGCGGCGGTCGGCCGGGCCGTGGCGAGGGCCGCGGGGGCGGTCGCAGCGAAGGGCGTGGCGGACGTCGCTAGCCTTTCTCGCCTCAAAGCTGACGGGCGCCTTCCCACTGTGGGAAGGCGCCCGTGGCGCTCAGCGCGACAGCCACCAGAGCAGCAGCTGCGCACCCAGGATCTTGGCGATCATCGCAAGGGGCATGATCGCTGCGTACGCCCGGTTGGGGGCCTCGGAGCGCGCGCGTTCGTTGGCGAAGGCCAACAGCGCAGGTTGGGTCTGGCCGCCCGCCATGAGGCCGGCGGCGCTCACCCAGTCCGCCCGGAGCAGGGCCATGGCCCCCCAGAGCAGGATCGCGCTCGAGGCGAGGGTGGCGATCGCGCCCACCGCAACGAGCTCGGGGCCGTGGGCGCTCAGGGCCGCGGCGAAGTGGCGGCCCGAGCGCAAGCCCACCGCCGCGAAGAACAGCACCAGGCCCAGCTGGCGAAGCGCGTGGTTGGCCGCGAGCGGCAGGCTCCAGATGATGGGCCCCGTGCGCCCGAGGCGGCCGAGCACCAGGGCGACGAGCAAGGGGCCGCCGGCGAGCCCCAGCTGGAGCTGCATCCCGCCGGGCAGCGGCACGCGCAGAAGGCCGAGCGCGACGCCCATGAGCGCGCCGATCGAGAGGGAGAGGAAGTCGGTCTCGCTGATCCCCTTGAACGAGTCCCCGAAGTAGCGCGCGACCGCCGGCATCTGGTCGGTGCGGGCGACCACGCGGAGCCGGTCGCCGCGCTCGAGCACCGTGTCGTCGGTCGGGACGAAGTCCAGGTCGCCGCGGCGGATCCGGGTGACGATCGCTTCCCAGCGGTTCTCGAGGGCGATGTCGCCGAGCCGACGGCCCACCAGGCGTGGGTTGGAGAGGATAATCCGGCGGAAGTCCACCTCGTCGCGGCGGCTCTCGGGACCGGCGGCCCCCTGGGCCTCGGGGCCCAACAGGCGCTCGGCCCGGGTCAGCGCGTCCGGACTGCCGACCACGCGCAGGATGTCGCCCGCCTGAAGGACCGTGCCGGCGGTCGCCACCGCCACGTGGTCGCCTCGCTGCACGCGGCTGACCCGTACGCCCAGATCGTCGAGCGGCGTTGCTTCGAGCACGGTGCCGATCAAGCCCGGGTTGGTGAGGCGGAGGTTACGGGCGCTGGCGGGCTCGGTCTCTTCGCCGCCGTCGCGCTCCGCCTGCCGGGCCGCTGCTGCCACGTCGATCCGCCGCAGGCGCAAGGTCAACTCCGCCAGGAGGATGGGCAGCCCCACGCCCAGCGGATACGCGATTGAGTAGCCGACGGTGGGCAGCACCGCCGAGGGGGTGCCCCGCAGCGCCTCCGAAACGGCTGCGAGCGCCGGGGTGTTGGTCAAGCTGCCGCAGAACAGGCCCACGGCGAGCGCCGGATCGAGCCCGAAGCGGTGCGCCGCGAGCCAGATGAGGCCCCCCGCGCCGACGATGGCGCCGAGCGCGAGCAGCAGGAGGCCCAGGCCTCGTTCTTTCAGGATGCGGAAGAAGCCGGGGCCCGCTTCGAGGCCGATGGCGTACACGAAGAGCAGGAGCCCGAACTGCCCGACGAGCTCGGGCAACTCGAAGCGCTCGCCGCCCCATGCTCCCAGCCCGAGGCCCACGAACAGGACGGCGGCCACGCCGAGCCCCACTCCACGCAGGCGCACCTGGCTCAGGAGGTAGCCCGCGCCGATGGTGAGAAAGAGGATCCCCAGCGGGGCATGACCCAGCCCCTCGCGCAGCGCGTCGAGCATGGCCTAGACGCCCGCCACCTCGAGCGTGACGCCGACCGGGTAGATCAGCACGCCACAGGGTGCATGCATCAGCACGCTCTCGGCCACGCTGCCGTGGAGCATGCGCTCGGCCCCCTTGCGCCCGTGCGAGCCGAGCACGATCAGGTCCGCGCCGATCTCCTTGGCGCACGCGACGATGGCCGGAGCCGGCTCGCCCGTCTTCACGAGGCCCTGGGCCCCGAAGCCGGCGGCACGCAGCTCGGCCGTGGCGTGGTCGATGGCGCTGAGGGCCGCATCGGCCGCCCCGTCGTAGCTTGCGACCACCTGGGGCAGCTGGTCGGGAAGGGTCGGCCGGGTGATGACCGAAAGGACGAAGAGCTCGAAGGGCTGCGTCCCCAGCACGGCGATGAACTGTCGGATGGCCGCGGCGGAGATGGTGGACCCTTCGGTGGCGATGAGGATTCGGCGCATGGCGGGCCTTTCTAGGGGCAGCAAGAGAGCGACCCCATGAGTCTAGTATGGAAGCCCGAGGGGTCGGGTCCGTAGCAATTACGCGTCGATCGGCAGCCAGTGGTGCGCGATGCGATCGGGAAAGAAGTCGATGAGGCCCACCGAGGGCGGCGTGCCGTCGTAGTTGTAGGCGGCACTCGACGGGCAGAAGGCCTGAACCCGGCCAGCGTCCTGGTAGGCGCGTCGGTGGATGTGCCCGAACAGCACCAGTCGGCAGTCCATGTCGTCCGCGTGCCCGACCAGCTTGACCAGGTCGTGCTTGACCCCGTGGCGGTGGCCGTGGGTGAGCAGGATGGGCCAGCCTTCGAGCTCGATCTGCTTCTCGGGCACCACGTCCAGGGGCAGGTCGTTGTTGCCCAGCACCTGCACGATGGGCACGGGCTGCATGAGGGCGAGCTGCTGGCCGTCCTTGAAGCCGTCGCCCAGATGGACGATCAGGTCGCACCCCTCGGCGAGCCGGGCGATCGCCGGCAGGTTCGCGCGGCCGTGGGTGTCGCTGACGACCAGGAGGCGCTTCACGCCAGCGCCTCGAGCAAGAGGCGCACCGCCCGGGCCCGGTGCGAGTGCGTGTTCTTCTCGTCGGCGCTCAGCTCGGCGTAGGTCTTGCCCAGGCCGTCGACCTCGAAGACCGGATCGTAGCCGAAGCCCCCTTCGCCCCGAGGGGCCTCGGTGACTTGGCCCTTCACGATACCCTCGACCGCGACCTCGCGGCCGTCGGGGTAGGCGAGGACCACCGCGCAGTGGAAGGTCGCCGCTCGGTTGGCCTTGTCGTCGAGTTCGCCGAGAAGCTTGGCGATGCGCGCGGTGTCGCTTGCAGCGTAGCGGGCCGAGGCGATACCGGGCCGGCCGTCCAGGGCTTCGACCGCGATCCCCGAGTCGTCGGCGAGGCACGGCACCTGGAAGCGCTGGGCGCAGGTGCGGGCCTTGAGGCGTGCGTTCTCGACGAAGGTGCTCCCCGTCTCTTCGACCTCGACGGCCTCGGGCATGGCTTCGAGGGTGAAGGGCGCGTCCAGCAAGAGGGGCTGGAACTCGGCGAGCTTGTGGGCGTTGGTGGTGGCCAGGTAGACGATCACGGCGACTTTCTTACTTCTTGTTGACGGGACGGCTCTTCTGCGACTTGGCGACGCGGTAGGCCTGGAGCACGTCGGGGATGCGGCTGAGGGTCGCGATCACCTTCTGGAGGTGGGCCATGTCCAGGACGTCGATGATCAGGGTGATGATGACGATCTTGTCGCGGGCCTGGCGGACCTTGACGGTGCGGATGTTGGTCTTGATGTCCGCGATCCGGATGGTGATGTCCTTGAGGACGCCGACCCGGTCGATGACCTCGACGGCGATCTCGACGGGGTAGCTCGCCGACGCGCTCACGCCGGACCAGCTCACGTTGAGGCGACGCTCGGGCTCGACGGCGAGCAGGTTGGGGCACTCGGTCGAGTGGATCGAGATGCCGCGGCCGCGGGTGACGGTGCCCATGATGGGCTCGCCGGGTACCGGCGAGCAGCACTTGGCGATCTGGAGCTGCATGCCCGCCTCGCCGTCCACCAGGATCCCGGTGCCGTTGCGGGCCTTGGTCGGGACGGGCTTGGCCTTGAAGGTCTCGGCGGTGATCTCGGGCTCGGGCGGAGCGAACTCGGCGCGGATCTGGTTGGCCACCTGCACGGAGGTCTTCTCGCCGTAGCCGATGGCGGCGATCAGGTCGTCGACTTCCTTGTAGTTGAGCTTCTGGGCGATGCCCAGGAGCTTGTCGCCCTTGAGCAACTGTTCGAGACCCGTCCGGCCCAGCTCGCGCTCCAGGGCCTCGCGGCCGAGGGCGATGTTCTCGTCGCGGCGCTGCTTGCGGAACCAGCTGCGGATCTTGTTCTTGGTCGAGCTGGTGGCGACGAAGTTGAGCCAGTCGAGCGACGGGTGGCCGTGCTTGGTCGTCAGGATCTCGACGATGTCGCCGTTCTTGAGGTGGTGGTCCAGCGTGACGATCCGGCCGTTGACCTTGGCGCCGATGCAGCGGTTGCCCACCTCGGTGTGGACCCGGTAGGCGAAGTCCACCGGGGTCGCCCCGGAGGGCAGGTCGATGACGTCGCCTCGGGGCGAGAAGACGAAGACCTCCTCGGCCTGGAGATCCTCCTTGACCGTCTCGACGAACTCCTGGGAGTTCTTGGCGTCCCCTTGCCAGTCCAGGAGCTGCTTGAGCCACGAGAGCTTCTGGTCCGCCTCGGTCAGGGCGCTGCCGCCCTCCTTGTAGCGCCAGTGGGCCGCGATACCGTACTCGGCGACGCGGTGCATCTCGAAGGTGCGGATCTGGACCTCGACCGGCTTACCGCCGGGGCCGATCACCGTGGTGTGAAGGCTCTGGTAGAGGTTGGGCTTGGGCATCGCCACGTAGTCCTTGAAGCGACCCGGGATGGGGCGCCACAGCGAGTGGACCACGCCGAGGACCTCGTAGCACTCCTTGATGTTGTCGACCAGCACGCGGATGGCCGTGATGTCGAAGATGTCCGAGAACTCCTTCGACTGGTTCCGCATCTTCTGGAAGATGCTGTAGAAGTGCTTGGGGCGGCCGTAGACGTCGGCGTCCTTGATGCCGACCCGGCCGAGCTCCTCTTCGATGCTGCCGACGATTTCCTGGATGTAGCGCTCGCGCTCGTCGCGCTTTTCGCCGAGGAACTGGGCGATCTTGTAGTAGTCGTCGGGGTGCAGGTAGCGAAGGCTCATGTCCTCCAGCTCCCACTTGATTTTCCCCATACCCAGGCGGTGCGCGAGGGGGGCGAAGATCTCGAGGGTTTCCTTCGAGATCTCCTGCTGCTTCTCGGCGCGCATGTGCTTGAGGGTGCGCATGTTGTGGAGGCGGTCGGCGAGCTTGATCAGGATGACGCGCACGTCCTTGGCCATGGCCACGAACATGCGGCGGAAGTTCTCGGCCTGGCGCTCTTCCTTGGAGGAGAACTTGAGCTTTTCGAGCTTGGTGACGCCCTCGACGAGCTTGCAGACCTCGCGCCCGAACATCTTGGCGAGCTCGTCGGGCGTGACCTCGGTGTCCTCGAGCACGTCGTGCAGGAGGCCGGCGGCGACGGTGGCCCCGTCCGCCTCGAGCTGCGCCAGGATCAGGGCGACCTCGTACGGGTGGATGATGTAGGGCTCTTCGCTCTTGCGGAACTGCCCCTCGTGCTCGGCGCGCGCGAACTCGTAGGCGCGCCCGACGAGATCGATCTCTTCGGGCGAGGCGTACTTGCCCATGGTGTTGATCAGGGCTTCTGTCGCGATCGCAGTCATGTCCGTCTCCCGAGGCTTTCTATTATATATCGGCGGTGGGGCGTGCGAAGGGTCTTATACCCGCCAAGCGGTAGTTATGACGCCTTTTTTCGGCGCCGCTCAGGCTTGGCCGGCTTGTGAAACGCCGTGCAGGCGCAACTGGACCTTGAGCTGCCCATTGAAGTAGTTGAACTCGGGGGTGAAGGTCAGGGAGATCTCTTCGGGGACCGGGTGGAGCGTTCCCATGTTGAAGCCGACGGCCTCGCGGATCTCGAGCCCGTGCTGCACCTCGAGGAAGAGGTGGCGCTTCTCCTTTCCGCGCAGCTTCTGCTTGACGACCTTGACCTCGCGGACGGCGAGCACCGGCTCGGGGTTGCCCTGGCCCGTGGGCTGCAGCCACGCGAGCTCGCGGACCACCTGGGGGGTCACCTCGGCCAGGTGGACCTCGGCGTCCACGTAGCGGGGCGGGCGCTCCGAGACGTCCAGCCCCTGCTGCTGCACGGCCTGGTTGAGGCGCGCGCGGAAGGCTTCCAGGTTCTCCTGCGAGAGGCCGACCCCGGCGGCCTGGGCGTGGCCGCCCCAGCGCGCGAGCAGGTCGCGCGAGGCCTCGAGGGCCTTGAAGAGGTTGACGCCCTCGGGCGAGCGGCCCGAGCCCTTCCAGTGGTCGCCGTCGAGGGCGAGCAGGATGACCGGGCGCGCGTATGCCTCGACCAGGCGTGCGGCGACGATGCCGATCACGCCGTGGTGCCAGTCCTCCTTGGCGAGCACGATGGCGCTGTCCTTGGCGGGATCCACCTCGAGCTCGGCGAGCATCAGGGCCTCGGCCTCGACCCGCTTGGAGGTCTCTTGGCGCAGGCGGTTGAGGCGATCGAGCTCCAGGGCGAACTCGCGCGCGTCGTCCAGGGTCTCGGAGAGGAAGAGCTTGAGGCCGACTTCGGGATGGTCCATGCGGCCGGCGGCGTTGATGCGCGGCCCGATCCGAAAGCCGATGTCGCCCGCGTTGATGGCTGCCAAGCTGTTGATGTTGGCGATCTCGGCGAGGGCCTGAATGCCGGGGCGCGGCTCGGTCGCGATCAGGTGAAGGCCGCGCCCGACGAGCGTGCGGTTGACGCCGGTCAGGGGGGCCATGTCCGCGATGGAGCCGATGGCGACCAGGTCCAACAGGTCCTCGACGCCGTGCTCGGAGGGGGCGATCGCTTCGAGGGCGCACGCGAGGGTATAGGCGACCCCCACGCCGGCGAGCCCCGCCATCTCGGGCGGGCAGCCGCCCAGGCGCGGGTTGATGAGCGCGTACGGGGTGGGAAGGATCTCGGGCGGGGTGTGGTGGTCGGTGATGATGACTTCCATGCCGCGCGACGTGGCGAATTCGACCTCATGGACGGAGGAGACGCCGTTGTCCACCGTGACGACCAGCTTGAGGCCCCGGTCGGCGAGGTCCTGGAGGGCGTTGCAGTTCATGCCGTAGCCGTCTTCGAAGCGGTGGGGCAGGAAGTACTGGACGTTGTAGCCGGCGCGCGCCAGGTAGCTGAAGAGCAGCGAGGTACTGGTCACCCCGTCGGCATCGTAATCGCCGTAGACGACGATGGGCTCGCCGGTTTCGAGGGTGCTTGCGAGACGGCGGGCGGCCTTTTCGATGCCGGGCAGGGCCCAGGGATCGAGCTCGTAGGGTTCGTGGCCCAGGTAGCGGCGTCCGGCTTGGGGGTCCGAGACCCCGCGGACGGCGAGCATGCGGGCGAGCAAGGGGGTGATGCCGAGTTCGTACGAGAGGCGGTCGATGAGGTCGGCGTCGGCGTCGCGGAGGTGCCAGGTGTCTTCGAGGTGATGCATAGGTTTTTCATACCCCGGAAGGCCTCGCTCCATCTTTACAAGGGGGGGATCTCCTGGTAGGATTGGTTCCTGTTTCGAGGAAACGTCGAGACGTTCGCCGGATTAGCACAGCGGTAGTGCATTCGATTCGTAACCACGTTTGTGGTCCCGGCAGTCCCACAATCAAAAGGTCATGTAACCCTGGAAGCGGAAGGCTCCCAGGGATTTGCTTTTTTTGGGCAATTTGATTCTTTCATGAAACCAATGAAACCCGTGAAACCGATTTCGTTTCACTCAAAACCGGGAGTACATCCGAACTAATGTTCGACAATCCTGACTACTTACGTAAATAGCTTAAATCCGTTTAGACCGAATGCAACTGAGGGATCAATTCTAAAAAGATCTTTTCAACGTGATTAATAAAGTCATCACAAAATTTTGAATTTATACGGATATATCCGATCACTTCAAAACCTGGACCGTGTGCTTCGACGGTTAGCCCTGAAAACCTTTGGGAAAACTGCTGAAACAGGGTAAGCGTCTTTGCGTGTCTAATTCTTCCGATTTCGTGTGTTAAGATATTTCTGATTTTGGAAAAAGTATAAAAATCGTTCCAATACCCGTCTCTAATCTGGTATCCGGCAACTTTTTCGAGATATTTTCTGATCTTCTGTGGACCATCTCCAGTTAAATCATCGATATTTAACTTGCTTCCAGTTGATTTACTGACTGCATCACAAAACCCATACAATTCCGTCTCAACAAACGAAAAGCAAGACAAAAATACGCCCTTGTATAATAATTCCTTGAAATCACGCAGTGCATATTCCTGATATTGCTGGTATACCAAACCGTCTTCGACTTCACTATCACACTTGGCACTTGTTATTTGTTGCGAGACCTCCTCTTTTACCTCATCAAGCCGTTTCTCATAAAGAGAATCAGTTACAGATAGGTACTCTCTCATGGTGCTAAGAGAGTTAATTACGTAATGATGATAAAACTCACCAGTTTCAATCATGATTTCTGACCTACGATTCCCTATTGCTATAAATACTTTCTTGCGATCGCCATTTCAAAGTCAGACAAGCCGTCTAGCGTCCGGGGGTCAATCTTCGCCTTAGCTCTTACTTCATCGACATTTGAGCAATCGAGAAATCGCTTTGCCACCTTGTTAACTAAGTTTGTAGGCAAACCAGTTTCTCGTAATGAGATTTCGTGGTCTTCCACAAAGCCATATTCCAATTTCGTGATAACGTACGCCAAATTAATAGGTTTCTCAGGGCAGACAAAATTATATAAATTTTCGAATGCCGCTAGATAACGAGGCAAGGCGTATTCGAAGTATTTGTAGATCAGGCTGAAGACAGCACGAACACGGGTGTCTATATGAGCTGCCGAATGCTTGGCAATCATATCTTTAATCGTAGGCTGACCATAGAGATACATCTTTGTAAAAAACTTTAGTGAAGACAGTGACTGAAGCCTTGCATTAACTACTCCTTTGTCTGCTTCCGTGAAGAGATTATTGAAGCAAATTTCTATAATGCCGTCGATTTGGGCCTTCTTCGGCATAGCTCCAGAGAACCTCAAGCATTCAACAAGATCAGGGTTATTACGCAAAGTCGTTATCAGAGCCACTTGCTTAAAGATAGGTATGTATTTATTTTTTCTTATTAGTTCGATGGGGATATGATAGCTATCTAGCTCTCGAACGATGCGTTTCCTTTCGGAAAGGTTATACTTTGATAGGTCTTCCTCATCCAGGAGTATGTTTTCTTCTGGGGTAAGGTCATCATAGTCAAAAAGCGCAAAATCAACGTTGTCTAATTCTTCATCCGTTGGAAGATCAACTAAGGAAATAGATCGACCAATAAAATGTGAACCAAGTCTTCCAGCGCGACCTTTGATGTTTTTTACATCAAATCCACTAAGTGGTTCAGTTCCCTTAGTGTTTTCGGCGAAGATTACGTTTCTTGCGGTTGTATTAACGCCTTCAATTAGTGTTGGACTGCACACAATGACACGAATTGCTTTTGCATTGAATGCATCTACAATTTCCGAAGCAACAAACTTTGGTAGTCCTGCATGATGGAAAGCTACGCCCGTACGCAAATATTTTATGAGAGACCATTCATGTGACACGTTGGATTCTATGTACTCAATCAATGCATCCAGATACTTATTATCGGTGACAACAGTTGAGGCATCAGAAATACGCTTTGTTCTAGTCTCTACACTTCTCTTACTTCCAGCATATACTAGTGATTGTCCATCAATATTGTTGATGATTCTTGCGAGATTTTTATCGTTATTCTTATACTTTTGCCATTTTTTATTGCCAATATCTATTGTCGTCGATCTGCTTGATGGGCCAAAGTAAAATTCATCTTTTTGAACTATTTCAGATTCGAAATGTATCATGCGAGCATTCGTGCTTTTCATAAATGCTTTGCTGAAATCACTAAAGTACGGACCAATCAAATAGAAATCACGCGCCATTCTTGCCAAACGATATAGGCAATTCATGAAAACAAGCGATCTGTCGTCTGGCTCCGAGATTTTATAGATTTCATCCATTACGAAAAAATCTATATTAAAGTCCGGGTT
>JAGIBK010000006.1 GCA_017744355.1 bacterium
CAACTACCGCGAGGCCTACGGCATCCACGCCAGCAACGGCATCCTCTTCAACCACGAGTCGCCCAACCGCGGCGAGACCTTCGTCACCCGCAAGATCACCCGGGCGGTGGCCCGCATCTCCTTGGGCCTCGAGAAGAAGCTGTACCTGGGCAACATGGACGCCCTGCGCGACTGGGGCCACGCCCGGGACTACGTCGAAGCCATGTACCTCATGCTCCAGCAGGACGAGGCCGACGACTACGTCATCGCCACCGGCGTCCAGTACTCGGTGCGCGAGTTCGTGGAGAAGGCCTTCGCCGAGGTCGGGATCGAGATCGCCTGGCAGGGCGAGGGCATCGACGAGAAGGGCTTCAACCGTGAGACCGGCGAGGTGCTGGTCGAGGTCGACCCCCGCTACTTCCGCCCCACCGAGGTCGAGACCCTCTTGGGGGATCCGACCAAGGCCAAGGAGAAGCTCGGCTGGAGCCCGAAGACCTCGCTTGCGGCCATGGTCGCCGAGATGGTCGCCGAGGACCTGAAGGCCGCCCAGCGCGAGGACCTGTGCGCCCGTGAGGGCTTCGAGGTGTTCGCCTCCCATGAATAAGGACGCCCGCATCTACGTGGCCGGCCACCGGGGGCTGGTCGGCTCGGCCCTGGTCCGCCGGCTCGAAGCCGAGGGGTACGACAACCTGCTCCTTCGCACCAGTCGCGAGCTGGACCTGCGGGATCCTGCCGCCACTCTGGCCTTCTTCGAACAAGAGCGGCCGGAGTACGTCTTCTTGGCCGCGGCCAAGGTCGGGGGGATCCACGCCAACGACACCTACCCCGCGGACTTTTTGGCGGATAACCTGGCCATCCAGTCGAGCGTCATCCAGGCGGCCCACGCCACGGGCGTGACCAAGCTGCTCTTCTTGGGCTCGAGCTGCATCTACCCCAAGCTAGCCCCACAGCCCATCAAGGAGGAGTACCTCCTGACCGGGCCGCTGGAGCCGACCAACGAGTGGTATGCGATCGCCAAGATCGCGGGCATCAAGCTGTGCCAGGCCATGAACAAGCAGCACGGCACCCGCTTCATCTCGGCCATGCCCACCAACCTCTACGGGCCCAACGACAACTTCGACCTTTTGACCTCGCACGTCCTGCCCGCGATGATCCGCAAGTTCCACGAGGCCAAGCAGAACGGGACGAACGTGACCCTCTGGGGCTCGGGCACGCCCATGCGCGAGTTCTTGCACGTGGATGACCTGGCGGATGCCTGCGTCTTCCTGATGAAGCACTACGAGGGGGACGCCCCCGTCAACGTGGGCACGGGCACCGACGTGACCATCAAGGAGCTGGCCGAGCTCATCGCCAAGGTGGTGGGCTTCGAGGGCGAGCTCGTCTGGGATAGCACCAAGCCCGACGGCACACCCCGCAAGCTCCTGGATGTGAGTTATCTGCGCTCCTTGGGATGGCAAGCCACCATCTCGCTGGAGGCCGGTTTGCAACTCACCTATGAGTGGTTCAAGGGAACCTACGCTCAAGGGGCTCTCAACCCTGCATGCGCTTCGGGAGGTCAGTCTTGAAAGTCGTCATTCTCGCGGGTGGCCTCGGCACGCGGCTGAGTGAAGAAACGGACGTGAAGCCGAAGCCGATGGTCACCATCGGCGGCAAGCCCATTATCTGGCACATCATGAAGCTCTATTCGAGCTTCGGCTTCAACGATTTCGTGATCTGCCTCGGGTACAAAGGCTACGTCATCAAAGAGTACTTCGCCAATTACTTCCTACACATGAGCGACGTGACGCTGGACCTGGTCAACAATCGCATGGAGATCCACCAGAACTCCGCCGAGCCGTGGCGCGTCACCCTGGTCGATACCGGCATCGACACGATGACCGGTGGGCGCGTCAAGCGAATTCAGCCTTATATTGGTGACGAGCCCTTCATGCTGACCTACGGCGACGGCGTCGCGAACGTGGACCTCCACGCGCTCGTCGCCTTCCATCAAGCCCAGGGCAAGCATTGCACCATCACGGCAGTCCAGCCCCCGGGCCGCTTTGGGGCGCTGGACCTGGACCCAACCGGCTGCGTGCAATCGTTCCAGGAAAAACCAGCGGGTGATGGCAGCTGGATCAACGGCGGCTTCTTCGTCATGCAACCGGAAGTGTTCGACTACATCGAGGACGACACGACGATCTTGGAGCGAGCCCCCCTCGAGGGCCTGACCCAGGCTGGGCAACTCGCCGCCTTCCGTCACCACGGCTTCTGGCAACCGATGGACACCCTCCGGGATAAGCAGCATCTCGAAAGTCTCTGGAACGAGGGCGGGGCCCCTTGGAAGCGCTGGGATGAGCGGCCGAGGGTCGCACAATGACGGGATTCGCCGATTCCTACCGCGGAAAGACCGTCTTCATCACCGGCCATACGGGCTTCAAGGGGAGCTGGCTCGCCCTCTGGTTGACCCGTCTGGGGGCCAAGGTGGTGGGCTACGCGCTCCCCCCCTCGGGCGAGCAAACCCTGTTCGAGGACCTGCGTCTGGCCGAACTCGTCACGCACATCGTGGGCGACGTGCGCGATCGCAACGTCCTGGCGCAGGCCATGCAGACCCATCGGCCGGACGTGGTCTTCCACCTCGCTGCCCAGTCGCTGGTCCGTCCTTCCTACGCCGAGCCAGTCGAAACCTTCGAGACCAACGTCATGGGCACGGTGAACCTCCTGGAGGCCGTGCGGCAGACCTCCTCGGTCCGCGCCTGTGTCGTCGTCACCAGCGACAAGTGCTACGAGAACCGCGAGTGGATCTACGCCTACCGCGAAAACGACGCCATGGGGGGCTTCGACCCCTACAGCGCCTCCAAGGGCTGCGCCGAGCTGGTCACGTCGTCCTATCGGCGCTCCTACTTCCCGCCGGAAAGCCACGCCGTCCATGGCGTCGGCCTGGCCTCGGTCCGGGCCGGCAACGTGATCGGCGGGGGCGACTGGGCCGTGGATCGCATCGTCCCCGACTGCATGCGGGCCCTGATGAACGAGCAGGCGATCCAGGTTCGAAACCCGTCGGCCATCCGCCCCTGGCAGCACGTCCTGGAGCCGCTCGCCGGCTACCTCTGGCTTGGAAGCCGCCTGCTTCAGAACGCCCCTACCTACTCGGAAGGCTGGAACTTCGGGCCCCATGGGACGAGCAACATCACCGTCCAGGCGATCGTCGAGGCCATCCTTCAGCGCTGGGGGAGCGGCTCCTGGGTTCGCCCGGTCGAATCCGAAGCGCCGCATGAGGCTCACTTCCTGAAGCTGGACATCACCAAGGCGGTCAACGCGCTTGGTTGGCAGCCAGTCTTCGACATCAACGCCACGATCGACGCCGTGGTCGATTGGTATGCCGCCTACCACCACGACGCGCATCTGGACGTGCGAGCCTTCACCCTCCGTCAAATCGAAGCCTATGAGCGCACCGCAGCCCAGCAAGGCCTAGCCTGGGCTCCAGCCCCCTGCGAGGTACCATGACCACTCCCGAACAACTCAAGCAAGAAATACTGGCCAAGACGGCGGAGTACTATCGCCTGGTCCATGGCTCGAAGCCCGACTTCGAGCCGGGGAAAAGCCCCGTCTCTTACGCCGGGCGCGTCTTCGACGAGCGCGAGATGACGAACTTGGTCGACTCCGCCCTCGAGTTCTGGCTGACCTACGGGCGCTACTCGCGCCTGTTCGAGCGAGGGCTGGCCAGGTACCTGGGCCTCAAGCACTGTCTACTGGTCAACTCGGGCTCCTCGGCGAACTTGCTGGCCTTCTCCACCCTGACCTCTCCGAAGCTCGGAGATCGGCGGATCCGGCCGGGCGACGAGGTCATTACGGTCGCGGCAGGCTTCCCCACCACCGTCTCCCCCGTCGTGCAGTACGGGGCGGTGCCGGTGTTCGTGGACGTCGAGCTGACCACGGCCAACATCGACGTAAGCATGCTCGAGGCGGCCGTGAGCCCCAAGACCAAGGCCGTCATGCTCGCTCACACGCTCGGCAATCCCTTCGACCTGGATGCGGTCGCCGCGTTCTGCGAGAAGCACGGGCTTTGGCTGATCGAGGACAATTGCGACGCCCTGGGCTCCACCTACACCTCGCACCGCGCCCCCGGCTCGCCGGTGACCAAGCTGACGGGCACCTTTGGCCACATCGCCACCAGCAGCTTCTATCCGCCCCACCACATGACCATGGGGGAAGGCGGGGCCGTCTACACCAACAACGACGAGCTGGCAGCCATCGCCGAGTCCATCCGCGACTGGGGCCGGGATTGCTACTGCCAATCGGGCAAGGACAACACCTGCGGCAAGCGCTTCGACCAAAGCTTCGGCGCTCTGCCCCACGGCTATGATCACAAGTACGTCTACTCTCACTTCGGCTACAACCTGAAGGTGAGCGACATGCAGGCCGCGGTGGGCTATGCCCAGCTCGACAAGCTCCCTGATTTCGGCGAGGCGCGGCGCCGCAACTTCAAGGCGCTCCATGCCGCCCTCTCGAAGTTCGAGGACGTGCTGCAACTGCCCCAAGCCACACCTCACAGCGACCCGAGCTGGTTCGGCTTCCTCATGCTCGTGAAGCCCGGCGCTCCCTTCACCCGGCGTGAGATCGTCTCCCACCTGGAGTCCAAGCGGATCCAGACGCGGATGCTCTTCGCCGGCAACCTCATCAAGCAGCCCTGCTTCGACGAGATGCGCCGCACGCAAACCGGCTACCGGGTGGTCGGAGAGCTTACGAACACGGATCTCATCATGGAGAACGCCTTCCTGGTCGGGGTCTATCCCGGCATGACCGACGACCACCTCGCCTACATCGCCCAGAGCATCGAGGACTTCATCCGGGTGGGGATCAAGGCATGACCCGTGTGCTCGTGACGGGCGCCACGGGCTACGTCGGCAGCCGCCTCGTCCAGCGCCTGGTCGCGTCGGAGGCGTATCAGGTCTCCGTCCTGGTACGCCCGACGTCCGACCTGACGCGCCTGGGCAAGGCGCGAGAAGCGGTGCAGATCCTGCCGACCGAAGGGGACGTTTCAAGCCTCACCCAGGCGATGAAAGAGGCTCGGCCCGAGGCGGTCGTGCATCTCGCGTCCCTGTATCTGAGCCAGCATACGCCCGCTGACGTGGGTCCCCTCGTGGATTCGAACGTGCGTTTCGGCGCTTGCTTGCTGGAGGCGATGGTCCAGGCGGGGGTGACCCGCCTCCTCAATACCGGCACGGCCTGGGAGACCATGGACGGCCCCCCGGACTATCGGCCCGCCTGCTTGTACGCCGCGACCAAACGCGCCTTCGACGCCCTCTTGTGCTTCTACGAAGACGCCTACGACCTGCGCAGCCTGACGCTCAAGCTCTACGACACCTACGGCCCTGACGACTGGCGCCCGAAGCTGTTTTCCCTGTTGAAGCGAAGCGTCGCCTCCGGCGAGTCGATCCCCTTTTCGCCGGGTGAGCAGCTCCTCGACCTCACGCACGTCGACGACCTGACGGACGCCTTCGAGCGCGGCATCCGCTCCCTTTGCTCGGCAGATGCCCCTCGCCATCGCGAGCTCCACGTCGGCTCCGGAAAAGGGCGATCGCTCAAGGAGATCGTGAGCCTGTTCGAATCGGTCGGCGGCGTCAAAGCCAACCTCCAGTGGGGGGCTCGCCCTTACCGCGACCGGGAAGTCATGCGCGCGGTCGCGGACCCGAGCGAGGCGCGGACCGTGCTTGGATGGGAAGCTCGAATCGACCTGCGCGAAGGGATTCGCGCCGCATTTTTTCAGGAGACGGACCGATGATTGAAGGCGTCAAGATCACCCCGCTGCGTCAGATCGTCGACGAGCGCGGCAAAATCATGCACATGCTGCGCGCGGACGCGGCGCACTTCGAGCAGTTCGGCGAGATCTACTTCTCCATGGTGCACCAAGGGGCCATCAAGGCCTGGCACATCCATCAGGAGATGACCCTCAACTACGCGGTACCGGTCGGCAAGATCAAGATGGTGCTCTACGACGATCGCGAAGACTCCCCCACCAGGGGCAAACTGATGGAGCTCTTCCTGGGCCCCGATCAGTACCAGCTGGTGACCGTCCCGCCGATGGTGTGGAACGGCTTCAAGGGGATCGCCCCGGACAGCCTCGTGGCGAACTGCGCCACGCATCCCCATCGGCCGGACGAGATCGATCGCCTGGATCCTTTCAGCCCGAAGATTCCCTACGACTGGGCCATCAAGCATGGATGACGCAGGCCGGGGAGAGGCCCGATGAGCCGCCGACGCATCGCCCAGGGCATTTCCGCCTCCTGGGTCCGGTTCGGGGTCTCGATCGCCGTCGGCCTCTTCCAGCTTCCGATCCTGTACGCGAACCTGAGCAAGCCGGCCCTCGGGCTGTACCTGCTCTTCTTCACCGTCTCGGCCTTCCTGTCCCTCGTGGACCTCGGCCTCGGGAGCGTCCTCGGGCGCGCCGTTTCGTACGTGAAAGGGAAAGCCGACGCCGCAGCCGGCGAGGACGGGCTCGCCGGATACCGATCCGCCAGCATCAGCGACATGGTCTGGTCGGGCTTCGCCGCGTACGGGATCAGCAGCCTGGTGATGTTCGGAGTGGGCCTGGGGATCGGCCCCGCCCTCATCGCGTCCGCGGGGCTGCCCGCCGGGCTTCAGGCCGAAGCTTGGCTCGCCTGGGTCCTCTTCTTGGCGGGTGTCTCCTGCAACCTCCTGAGCGCGGTCCCCTTCTCGTGCCTGAACGGCTTCGGGGACGTCGGCTGGGAGCAGGCCTCGCGCACGGTCCTCCAGGTCGTCAGGCTCGCGGGGATCGCCGCGATCGCGCCCCAGACCCACAGCATCGCAGCGCTCTGCGCGCTCGATCTCGCGCTCAACGTCGCCTCGATCGCGGGCAGCCTGCTGCTTCTCAAGCTGCGCCACCGACAGGCGCTCTCCGAGCCGGGCCGGGCGCGCGGATGGTTGATGAAGCGCATGGTCACCGAAGCCACCCCCGTCTTCGTCACCCGGCTCGGGGCGCTGATGATCCTCGAGACGACGCCGCTCGTGGTCGCGGCGACCAGAGGGGTCGCGAGCGTGCCGGACTTCATGGCCCTCAAGCAGCTCTCCTCTTTCGGGCTCGCGCTCCCCAACGCCATTCCCGTCGCGGTCGCCCCCTTTGCCACCGCCGCCTTCTCCGCCGGGGACCACCAGAAAGTCCGGGAGTACCACGGGTTCGCCACGCGGCTCTCGCTCGTCCTGGCGATGCTCTGGCTTGTCGGTTTCCTGGTCTGGGCGCCGAGCCTGACCGACTTCTGGCTGGGGAAAGGCCACTTCCTGGGCTACGCGGTGGCCGCCCCGCTGGCCATCGCGGCCCTGCTCGAGGCGCACCACAGCGCCCATGGCTACTTCGCCTGGAGCACCGGCAAATGGCCGTTCGCACCCTGGGCGATCGCCGGCGGGGTCCTCACCCTCGGCTTCTCCATAGCGGGCGGCCACGTCCTGGGCCTGGGCGGCATTGCGCTGGGCGGGCTGCTCGCGCAGCTCTTTACCAACAACTGGTACACGATCTACTACACCTTGCGCCGCCTGGATCTCCGCGTGAGCGACTACCTGCGCCACTCGCTGGCACCGGTCCTGCTGCAGGGGATCCTGCTCGCCTGTGTCGCCGCCGGCTCGGCCCACTGGCTCGGCGGAGCGTGGGCGTCCGGGTGGAGCCTGCGGGGTGTCGAGGGCGGCAAGCTCGTCTCGATGCTGCTCGGCGGGTTTACGACCACGCTGGTGTGCGGGCTCACCAGCTGGCACCTGATCCTGACGGCGAACGAGCGCCAGCTTCTACGCACCGCCTTGCTCCGAGGCCGTCCCACGGAGGCGCGCTCCTGATGCCCCCCACGCGGATCACGGTGGGCATCCCCACCTTCAACCGAGCAAACTATCTCTCCCAGGCGGTCGAGAGCGTCTTGGCCCAGGACTTCGAAGACTTCGAGCTGCTGGTCGTGGACAACGCCTCCACCGACCACACCCCCGAGGTGATGGAGGCCTTCGTGCGACGCGACGCCCGGGTGCGCTACGTCCGCAACGCGGCGAACCTTGGCATGGGTGGCAACTGGTGGCGCCTCGTAGATCTGGCGCACCATGCCTACCTCAAGATGCTGATGGACGACGACCTGCTGAAGCCCGGGTGCCTGTCGGCCTTCGACCGCGCCATCGATCAGGCCCCCACGGCAAGCCTGATCGCGAGCCTCTCGGATCTGGTCGACGACCGCGGGACCGTGATCAGCCGCCACTCGGCGCGCTACGCGCCGGACGCCCTGGTGCCCGGGGCCGTCATGCTGCGCTTCCTCTTGCGCTGGACCAACCAGATCGGCTGCCCGACCAACGTCATGTTCAAGCGCGACGCGCTCTTGCCCTACGCCGAGGCGGTCTGGCGCGACGCGCCAAACAGCTGGTCTCCCGATTTCGAGATGATGGGGCGGGTGCTGCGTCACGGCGACTTCCTGTGCATCAACCAGGTGCTCGCCTCCATCCGGCATCACCCGGGTAGCCTCACCGCCTCGATGGCAGAAGTGCAGATGCAGGAGGCCGAGTGGCGCGTCCTGCGGCAGCTGGCGCAGGACACGGGGGACGGCCCCGAAGCCGACGCCTGGGCCGAGCTGCATGCGGCCCGCACTGCCTTCGTCCGTGGTCTCGCCGTCTTCTACCGGGGGGATCTGCGCCTGGCGCGCACCTTCCTCGGACGCTGGGCCGGGTCCCCCATGGCGCTGCGGGCCAGCAAGATGGCGCTCGCCCACTCCAGGGGACGGGTGCTGATCCCGCCCGGCTTGCTGAAGCTCGCGCTTCGGGCCCGCAGGGCTCCTCGCGCCTCGAGCCCTCTCGCTCTGCCTCTCACCCTGCCGTTTCGCTACCAGGAGATGGAAAGGGACTGGCATCGCCTGATGCCGCTTCAGGGAGACGCCCATGGTTGATATCTCCGTCTGCATCCCCACCTATAACCGCTTCTCTCTTGTTCAGCGGGCTGCCGAAAGCGTGCTCCTGCAAGAAGGCGTGAGCTTCGACCTGCTGATCTCGGACAACTGCTCCAGCGACGGCAGCTGGGAGCAGCTCGAGCGCTGGGCCGCGGCGCGCCCGATGGTGCGCCTGCGCCGCAACCCCGAGAACCTGGGATGGGCCGGCAACCTCAACGCCTGCCTGAAAGAAGCGACCGGTCGATACGTCCTGATGCTGTGCGATGACGACGAGCTGCTGCCCGGCATGCTGCAGGCGGCCGTCGGTTTCCTCGACCGCCATCCCTCGGCCGGCCTGGTCCATACCGCCGGCTGGACCGTTGGGCTGGACGGGTCGGCCACGCTGACGCAGACAGGGGATCCCCCCCTGCTGACGGGTGGCGATCAGGCCTTGCGCAAGATCGCCTTGCAGAACAACCTGCTCTTCTCCTCGGTCGTCGTCCGGCGAGACGTCTACGAGGCCGTGGGCGACTTCACGGACACCTGCTCAGCCGATTGGGAGATGTGGGCCCGCATCGCGCGCAGCCACGATCTCGGCTACATCTCCGAGCCCCTGATGCGCTATTATCAACACCGCCTGTCCAAGGCTCCGCTCGATCGTTACGAGACGGATTGGACCCTGCTGGCAGAGAGGATCCTCTCGTATTTTCCGCCGACTCACGTGCCGGCGATGCGCCGGGCGATCTTCGACGAGGTGGGCAACGGGCTCTGGTCGCTGGGGCGCCAAGCCTTGCGTCAGAAGGAATTCAAGCGCGGGGGGGCCTTCATCGCCGCGGCCCTTCGCCACCAGCGCCCCACCGCCTGGTGCCGGCAGCTCGCCAAGACGGTGAGCGCAGGCTTCCGGTCGCGCGGCGCGTTGTCCGCGACGGATCCCCATGAAACCTTTGTCTGATTCGGGTGAGCAACCATGATCACGGTCGTCATCAACACGCTGAACGAAGCGCACAACATCGCAGCCTGCATTGAAAGCGTGCGGGGCTTCGCCGACGAGGTCGTCGTCTGCGACATGCACAGCGACGATCGCACGGTGGCGATCGCCGAGTCCCTCGGCGCTCGCGTGGTTTATCACGAGCGCACGGGCTTCGTCGAGCCCGCCAGGTACTTCGCCATCTCCCAGGCCAGCCACGAATGGGTCCTGGTCCTCGATGCGGATGAGCGCTTGACTCCCCCGCTCGCCAAGAAGCTGCGCGAGCTGGCCGAAGACCCGAAGGTCGACGTGGTGTCCTTCTGGTCCTTGTTCTGGTACTTCGGCGACTGGGTGCGACACGGGGTCTTCTTCAGCGGCAAGTGGTACAAGTTCTTCCGCAAGGCGGTGTACCTGGAGACTTACAACGAGGACGAGAACTTCGTCCACCACAATTTCCGCGCCGTCCAGCAATCACCCAACCAGGTCGCCCTGCCTTCGGCTTACCATATCGAGCACCTGGCCTACCCGACCATTGAGAAATACGTCACCAAGACCCTCGGACGGTATGCCTGCATCGAAGCCGAACTCATGCACGAGGCCGGTCAGCGCTTTCGGCTGAGCAAGATGCTGAGCAAACCACTGCTCACCTTCATCCGAAGCTATTTCCTCTCCAAGGGGTACCGCGACGGCGTTCGCGGCCTGATCCTATCGGTGCTGTACGCAGGCTTCCAGTTCCTGATCCAAGCGAACCTGTGGTTCCTGGAAGAGGCCCACCCCACGCGTTCCTCGGCGAGTCCGACCCACGAGCCCAGCCAATTGGGCTAGCCGCCTGCACGAAGAAAGGCAGAACACCGCACGTGCTCAGTTCAGAACTCAAAGGAAAGCTATCCCGGGCGCCGGGCGTCCTCTTCGTCATGGCTATCAAGCGGCTTTTCCGATTTTGGCAACGCCTGGGGATCCACGTCGTCCCGAATCACTTCTACGAGCCGGTTCCCGACACCCGGCAACTTGCCGAGCGCCTTTGGGAGGTCCCATCGGCTTGCGTCGGCCTGAACTGGAACGAAGCACAGCAGGTCGACCTCTTGCAGCGCCTCAGCGCAGCCTACCGCGCCGAGTACGCGCACTTTCCCTTCGACAAACCGAGCATCCCTCACGAGTACTACCTCAACAACCCTTCGTTCAAGACCGTGGACGGCGAGATGCTCTACAGCATGGTGCGCCACTTCAAACCCCGCCGCATCTTCGAAATCGGCTCGGGGAACAGCACCTACCTCTCCGCGAAGGCGCTGCTCAAGAACCAGCAAGAGACCGGCCAGTCCTGCGAGCTCACCGCCTTCGAGCCCTACCCGAACGAGGTGCTCAGGGCCGGATTCCCCGGTTTGAGCGCCTTGGTCCGCAAGCCGGTGCAAGAGATCCCCTGGCAGGAATTCTCGAAGCTGGGGGAGAACGACATCCTCTTCATCGACTCATCGCACGTCCTCAAGATCGGCAGCGACGTTCAGTACGAGGTGCTGGAGTTGCTGCCGCGCCTGAACCCGGGGGTCATCATCCACCTGCACGACATCTTCCTGCCCGCGGAGTACCCCCGCGAATGGGTCAAGCAGCGCCAGATTTTCTGGACCGAGCAGTACCTGCTCCAGGCGTTCCTGGCCTTCAACGATAGCTTCGAGGTGCTCTGGGGGGGCAGCTACATGCACTTGAACCACCGCGACAAGCTGCAAGCAGCCTTCCCGGCCTACGATCCCGCTCGGAACTGGCCCGGGAGCATCTGGCTCCGAAAGGTCAAGTAGCGTCGCAGCGTTGAACCGCCCCTTCATTGCTGAGGGGCAACCCCACCTGATAAAATCACCCCATCCCGCAAGTGAAAGGATTACCCCGTGAAGCACACCATCGAAGTCTCGAACGAGCAACTCATCATCATCCGCGACCTCCTCGGCGAGCGCCTCGAGGACATCGAGGAGGAGATCGCCTACTACACCGAGAACCCCGCGGCCCTCAAGGAGGACGCCGAGGGTGAGGAGCTGACCATCGAGGACTACGAAGAGTACCGCGACGAGGTCCAGACCCTGCTCGATTGCCTCCCCGAGACCGAGGCCTAAGATGCAGTCACCGCTCCTCCAGGAAAAGTCGAGCTTTCTCGGCGCCTTCGGGGCCATCCTCAAGGTGCTCGAGGTCAGCATCCAGACCCTCTGGGACGCCCGACGCGGCCGCCTCACCCCGGCGGTCGTCGATGCGCGCGCCCGGCACCTGGGGGAGCACGTGCTCGGCCTCGCTCGCGCCCGGATCACCGTCGAGGGGGCCGAGCGGCTCGATCCCGAGCAGGCCTACCTCTACATGTCCAATCACGAGAGCCTGATGGACATCCCGCTCATCTTCGCGACCGCCCCGCGCCCGCCGCGCATGGTCGCCAAGGCCGAGCTGTTCAAGGTCCCCATCTGGGGGCCCGCGCTCAAGGTCGCGGGCTTCATCCCCGTCGACCGCAAGAACCGCACCCAGGCGTTCGCGAGCCTCAAGGAGGGCGGCGCCCAGATGGGTGAGGGCACCAGCGTCTGGATCGCCCCCGAGGGTACCCGCAGCCGGGACGGCTCACTCCTGCCCTTCAAGAAGGGCGGCTTCATGCTCGCCTTCCAGACCAACGCCAAGATCGTCCCGGTCGGCATCGTCGGCGCCCGGAACATCGTCCGGCCCAAGAGCTTCAAGGCCTACCTCGATCAGGAGGTCGTCGTCCGATACGGCGAACCGATCGACGTCGCCAGCTACGGCGTCGATCGGCGCGACGAGTTGATGAGGGACGTACGCCAGGCGATCGAGGCGCTGCGCGCCCCGATGCCGGCCAAGGTCTAATTCCGCTTTACTTCTGGATCAGCGTGTTGGCGTCCAGCTCCGCCTTCTGGTAGCCCGCAGGCACCCCGAACAGGGTCGCGGGCTGCTGGCCCTTGCTCACGCTGCTGATCGCGATCCGGAAGCGCGGCTTGCCGTCCACCGCCCCTTCGATCTGCATGGGCAACTCGAGCGCATCCGAGAGCCAGACGGTGTAGTCGGTACCGCTGATGGTCTTCTGGTAGCGGGTGCAGCGCTCGTTCCCCTTGACCTCGGTGCCGGGCAGGCGCTTGGCGCCCTTGAGCTGGGCCTTCCAGGCGGCCATGTCGAGGAACTGCTCGACCGACGGCACCCCGGCCTGCCCGCCGATGGCGTCGGCGGCCATGACGAAGGCCATCTTCTGGGTGGGATCCAGCAGGGTGATCTGCGAAGAGCCTCGCTTCGCCAGCAGGATCGACTCGCCCATGGAGGGCTGCACCAGCTCGAGGCGCATCTTGCCGTCCTGGTAGTAGAGCTTCACGGGCGTCCGCTGCTCGGGGGCGTTGCCACCGGCGAAGGCGACGGCGGTGCCCTCGGCCTTGAAAGCACTCGGCGGAGCGGCAAGCGCAGGAGCAGTAGGCAGGGCAACCGCCAGGAGCAAAGGCAGCACAGCGCGTTTCACAAGACCTCCTATCTCATCAGGGAGCAGGTTTATTCTAACGCATCCGACAGAAGTCGGCTGGTCACCCAGAGTGGCCGGATAGCCACGTTTCGCGGGATGCCCCCCTACCAGTCCGGACGCTCGGCAGGCTGCCCCTTGGCTGCTTGATCGACCAGCTGCTTGAGCAGATCCGAGGCGGATGAGGGCTCAGGTGGCCGCTCTTCGCGCCGGACTTCGCTCTGGAAGCGCTGCTCCTCATGCTGGAGGGCATCCAAGGTCGCCTGGATCTCGGCCGGATTGGGCATCACGTCTCCCCCGCCCGCTTCCTTGGGCGGGGCCTGTTTCTGGCCGCTGGCGCCTCCCTGCTGCTTGTCCTCGGGCAAGGCCTTGAGACGGCGCGTCACGAGCTCGAGGTTATAGACGGCGTCCGCGTCCTTGGGGTTCGATTTGAGGACCGCCTGGTATTCGGCGATCGCCGCTTGCCAGCGCGCCTTGCGATCGCCCTTGGCCTCACCCAGGCGGTAAAGGGCGTTGCCCCTGTTGTAGCGCACCCAGGGGAGGGTCTTATCACCCTTGGGAAGAAGTTCAGCGGCCCGCCCGAACGCCTTGGCCGCGCCCTCGAAGTCCCCCGCCTGGTAATGGGCGCAGCCCAGGTCGTAGGCGAGTCGCGGATCGTCGGGCCGCTCCTTGGCGGCCTTGACGAGGGCCTCGCGCGCCTCCTTCCACTGACCCGCCGCGTAGGCGTCCGCGCCCTTGCGGGCTTCCGGGTTGCCCTGCCAGGGCCAGCTCCATGCGGTCTGAGAGAGGGCCAAGAGCGCAAGCGCGAGCGGCGCCGTCCGGCGCACGCGGCGCATGACGCGCTCCACGAGCAAACGTGCCTTGAAGGGCAAGAGGATGCGGTTCGAAAGCCCCGCCTCGAGCACCAGGAGCATGAGCGCGAGTGCCAGGGGGATCTGGTAGAGCAGGATCCCCTCGCTCCCTTCGCTCCCCGATCCCCACCGGGAATTGAGGTGCGCCAAGAGACGCTCGGGCGCGCCGGGCTGCGCCGCGTCCAGGAACAAGCCTCCTGTCACGCGGGCGGCCTCCTGGAGGGCCTTGAAATCGGCGCGCGAGATGACGGGCGAGCCATCGCTGCCCATCCGGAAGGCCTGCTCACCGAACATGTCGCGCCCGTCCGGGATCCGCCCCCCCGTCGACGTGCCCAGGCCCAGGACGTAAACGCTCACGCCGGCGGCCTGGGCCTCGGCCACCGCCTTGGAGAGCGTGCCGGCAAGAGGCTCCCCGTCGGTCACGAGCAAGGCGGCCCCCACCCGGCCCTGCAACTGCACCAGGGCGGCGCGCAAGGCAACTTCGAGGTTCGAGCCCTGCCGCAGCTCGGCCATGCCGGGCTGCAGGCGCGCCGTCAGGGTCTTGGCCGCCGAGAGATCGCTCGTCATGGGGCAGAAGACCAGTGCGTCGTCGGCGAAGGCGATGACCCCGGCCTTCCAGCCCGACAGGTTCACGAGCAAGCCGTCCAGGGCGTCGCGGGCTACGCCCATGCGATCGCTCGAAAGGTCCTGCACCCCCATGCTCTTGGAAACGTCGACCGCGATCGCAAGCGACGGCATCTCACCGGGCAAACGAACACCCCGATGCCCCCCGAGGCGCGGGCCCGCAAGGGCCACCACCAGGAGCGCGAAGGCGACAATCAGCATGGAGAGGCGCGCCATGGGCGAGGCGAGCGAGGCCCTCACCCGCATCTCGGCCATCAGGTCCGGATCGGCGTAGCGATCGCGCCGCAGGCGCAGCGCCCGCACCATCCCCGACATGGCAAAGGCCATGGGGAGCACCAGCACGAGGCCCCAGAGGCACCAGGGCGCATCCCAGCTAAGCATGGCGCTTCTCCCCTCTGAGCACCGAGCCGATGCCCGCCGAGATCAACACCTCGCATCCCACGAGGACGAGGGCCGCCAGGACCCAACCGAAGTAGCGCTCGCTCGGCACCCGATGCCGCTGGGCGGGCAGCTCGGACCTCTCGAGCTTCGCGATCGCCGCGTAGGCGGCTTCGAGCCCCCGGGCGTCGGTGGCGCGGAAGTAGCGCCCGCCCGTCATCTCGGCGATCCGGGCGAGGACCTGCTCGTCCATCTTCGGCAAGAACAGGCTCCCGTCCCGGTTGCGGACGTAGACCTTGCGCCCGAAGGCATCGGTGAGCGGAATCGGCGCCCCGCCGGGACGGCCCACCGCGATGGTGTAGATCTTGACCCCGCGCGCCTTGGCCATGGCCGCCGCGTCCAGGGGCTGCAGGTAGCCCGAGTTGTTCTCGCCGTCGGACATCAGGACGATGACCTTGCTCTTGCCCTCGTTCTCCGAGAGGCGGTACAAGCTGTTGCCGATCCCGTCCCCGATGGCGGTGCCATCCTGGCCGACGGAATCGAAGCCGATCCGATCGACCAGGTCACTGACGGCCTTGGTATCGGTGGTCAGGGGGCAGAGCGTGAGGCTGCGGCCGGCGAAGGCGACCAAGCCCAGGCGGTGCTCGGAGTTCTTCGAGACGAAGTCCTTGAGCACGCGCTTGGCGACCTCGAGGCGGTTGGCCGGCTGGAAGTCCTCGGCCCGCATGGAGCCCGAGATGTCGAGGGCGAGCATCATGTCGATGCCGTAGCGCTTCTCTTCGAACCAGCGGCCCGGGCCCTGGGGGCGGCACAGGGCGATGACCACCAGCGCGAGCGCGGCGAGGCGCAGGGCGGCAAGCACGATCGCAAGGCGCTGCTTGGGGCCCTTCTCGGTGTCGGCCAAGAGCCGGAAGGTCGAAAGGGGAATGCCCGCCGGCCGCTTGCGACGCAAGAGGGCGATCGCAAGCGGAATGAGCAAAGCGGCAAGCAGCCAGATCGGCTGTGAAAGCGTCATCATGGATGCTCGTTCCGGGGGGCCTCGCTCGAAGGCGGTTCACTCGCCGGGGGCTGACCCGCGAACTCGAGCACCAGATACGCCGAGGTCAGGTGCTGCAAGAGCTCGGTCGGCGCCAGGCGCACCTTGGCGAACTTGACCAGGTCGCAGGCCGCGAAGACCGCATCCAGGTGGTCCAGGACCGCCATGGGGATGCGCCGCTCCGCAAGCTCGGCCATCAGCTCCGAGCTGGTCAGGCGCCGGGTCGACAGGCCGTAGCGGTGCAGGACGAAGTCGCGCAGGATCTCGCTGAGCTGGTCGCAGAACTTGGCGGCCTCGCCCCGATCGGCGAGCTGGCTCGCCTTGAGGGCATCGAGCCGGCCGCGCGGGGTCTTGGGACCCTTCACGGGCGCGGAGGCCACCGCCTCTTGCTCCTCGCCGGGGGCGCGACGCGCCAGATAGAAGAAGACGAAAGCCATCACCAGCCCCACCGCCACGACGAGCAAGAGGGCCCAAGGAGCAGGACCGGGGGCGAGGTAGGGCTTGAGACCGCGAATGTCCTCGAGGGGGGCGGCAGCGAGCAGGGCTGCAGAAATCAAGGGAGCTCCAGGCTAGTTAAAGAGGCCCGAGGGCTGGTCCCCGCCCTGAGGCGCTCCGGGCGCGGCGCCCTGCTGTTGCTGCTGCTGCGAGAACTGCTGCGCGCGCTTGAGTAGCTCCGGCGAGACGCCTGCCGGCAAGCCGGATTCGGGCGCCTCGGGCACAGAGTCGCCCGACATGGGCCGCGGGAGCGAGACGGGAGTGGGAATCTGCGGGTTCTGAACCATCGCAACAAGACGGCTGATCTGGGGATCCTCGGGGCGCAGGGCCTGCGCCTGCTTGAACGCCTCCAGAGCACCGGCGGCCTGGCCCCGGTAGAGGCGCATGAGGCCCTCGGTGCGCAGGCGGTCGAAGCGCTTGTTGCGCTCGGCCCAGGCCGCGTAGGTGACGGCGGGGGCCACCTGGACGCTGCCGGTGCCGATGCTGCCGCTCGCGACCGCCGTCCCTTCGGGAGCGAGCGGCCGACGCCGCCGACGGCGGATGGCCAGGGCCGGATCCGGGGTCGGCTCGACCTTGGGGAAGAACGGCGCGAGGACCGGATCCAGCATGGCCATCACCGGCGCGGTCACCCCCGAGAGGGACTCGCCGACCACGGGCAGGTCGGCGCAGCCGTTTAGGCTCAAGATCGTGGCCGCTGCGATCGCGGCGCGCATCAAGCGGGAACGCATCGTCCCAGGGTCCTCCTTGGCGGTTGATCTATGAGAGATCTTACCCCTGGCGCCCTTCTCCCAAACGGTTACTTGCTCTTATCCGCGCGTAGGGGGCATTCGAGCCGATTCGCGAAGCCACCGGCGGGGTATGAGACAGTCATGAGCAAGCACATCCTAGTCATGTACGAGACCGCAGGCGGCGGCCACCTCGCCAACGCCCGCGCCATCGAAAACGCCTTCAAGACCCGCTACCCCGACGACAAGGTCACCCTGATGCACATCTCGGCGGCCACCAACAGCAAGCGGGTGGAGTACCTCTACAACTCCTACAACGACATGCTCAAGGCCGACCCGCGCATGGTCCACTACGGCTACCAGATCATGAACCGGGTCAACGCCGAGCAGCTCATCTTCCCCCTCTTGCCCAAAGCCAAGCGCAATCTGGAGGACTACCTCCGCGAGCAGAACCCGGACATCATCGTCTCGGTCTTCGGCGTGGTCAACTACGCGGCCATGTCCATCCTCGAGCGCCTGGGCTGGGCCGGCAAGAAGCCCTACGTCATCTTCGTCACGGACCTGACGCGCAACTTCCTGCGCTCGTGGGTTCACCCCGAGGCCGACATGATGATCGCCATGCTCGACGAGTCCCGCGAGCAGCTGGTCGAGTACGGCATGCCCGCCGACCGGATCCGGGTCCTGCACGGCATGCCGGTCAACCCCACCTTCATGACCCAGAAGAAGCCCCGCGAGGAAGCCCGCAAGGCCCTCGGGATGGCCCCCGACCGCTTCACGGTGCTCATCACCATGGGCGGGGTCGCCAACAAGAACACCATCCGCTTCTCCAAGGAGCTTGCCGAGTCGGGGCTGCCCCTGCAGCTGATCGTCGCCTGCGGCCGCAACGCGGCTCTCAAGCGCAAGATGGACCGCCTCGCCTCCCAGGCGCGGATTCCCATCAAGGTCCTGGGCTTCACCGACCAGATGCCGACCCTCATGGACGCGAGCGACGTGGCCATCTCCAAGCCGGGGCCCGGCACCATCGCCGAATTGGCCTACAAGGAGATCCCCATGCTGATCGACGGGATCTTCACCCCCATGCCGCAGGAAAAGGGAAACCTGGACTTCGTGGTCGAGAAGGGGATCGGCACGGTCATCACCCGCTCGCACTCGGTCTCGGCCCAGATCCGCGACCTGATGGAGAACCCCTTCAAGGTCGAGCGCCTCAAGGAGAACATGCGCCGGATCAACAACCCCGACGCGGTCTACGACCTGGTGGACCTGCTCGCCAACGCCCAAGTCGCCAACGGTCGTGCCCCGAGCCTGACCGAGCACTAACCAGGAGGCCTAAACGTGGACAAGTTGAACGCAGGAAACAGGCAGCTGGAGGCGAGCCGGGTCTACAAGATCCGGCCCGGGCAGGAGCTCCCCGCCAAAGCGGCGGCGGAGAAGAGCGGCGCCGATGACGTCTTCTTCCGGATGGGGGGCGACACCTTCGCCGCCACCGGGCGCGGGATGAACCTCAAGGGCCTGAAAGAGGGCGACACCATCGAGTACAAGGGTCAAAAAGGCGTCATCGTCTCGGTCGACGACCGGATGAACTCGGCGATGGATGGCCTCAAAGCGCCCTACGCGCAGGCCATGCTCGGCATCGGGGCCGCCACCGCAGGGGGCGGCGCGGTCCTCGGGGCGGCCGGGGTTGGCACGATCGCGGGCAGCGTCTTCGTGGGCGGCTTGATCGCCGTCGCCGCCGGGGTGGGCTTCGTGGGCTCAGCGGCCTACGGGGCGCTCAGGTCGGTCAAGGCCGACGCCCTCCAGCCCTACGCCGAATAGGAACAATCGCCAAACGGGGCGATCGCTCGGCAGCTTAAAGCGGGTCCGGAGCCGCCCCTTCTTCCCCTGAGTAAACAAAGTAGGCGGCCGATAATAATCGGCCGCCTACTTTCCTATGGTTTCTTAGTGAAGGTGGAGCTTACGAATGCGGTGGGCGCCGTAATCACCAATGATAAGGTTCCCAGTGCTATCGAACGCAATACCACTATTTCGGTTGAACTGAGCCGACATGGCAGGACCGTCCTGATACCCCTCAATGCCATTGCCTGCAACCGTCGAGACGACACCATCCGGCGTCACCTTACGAATGCGGTAGTCGCTAATATCGGACACATAAAGATTATTGGCGGCATCGACAGCCAGACCAGCAACTTGATTGAATTGAGCGGCAGCACCTACTCCGTCAGCATAACCCGGAACACCGTTGCCAGCGAAAAGAGTTACCTGTCCAGCCTGGTCGATCTTGTAGATGGCGGATCGGGTAGGACCATCAACCAGATACAGATTGCCGTTTCGATCCGAAGTAATCATTGAAGGACAAGCAAAAGCTTGCGAAGTGCTAAAAGTCGTCACCATCCCGTTAGGAGCCACCTTCTTGAGGAGAGAAGCCTCCATATCCGCGATAACGAGATTACCGTTCAGATCGAAGGTGATGTTGCTCGGATTAGAGAATCCAGAAGCAAAAATTTCGACTTGATCATCCGTTGTAATCTTTACGATACGCCTATTCCAAGCATCGGCGACAAAGACGTTCCCGCTCGCATCCACTGCGACTCCGCGCGGATGAAAATAGCTGCCGGGCAGCGTCGTAATGTTGCCGTTGGTGTCTAGCTTACGAACCTTGTAATTCATGTCGTCCGTAAAATAGAGATTACCGGCCGAATCAAACGCGAGGTTGCTAACATTCGCAATCATCGCACTCGCTGCAGGACCATCCGCATAACCGTCGGTGCCGTTCCCTGCGATCGAGGAAACAAAGGCCTTAAAGCCCTTGCCAATGGTGACGGGGCCGTTGTTCTGGAAGCCGCCGTCCGTGACGATAACGCCCGACGAGGTGGCCTCGCCGTTGAAGATAACGTCGATCAGCTTGACCTTCAGGCTGGCCATGACGGGACGGTCGTCATTCGCGACCACGACGTCGACGTAAGACTGACTGTCATTGGTGCTAATCAAGTCAGCGCCAGCGGTGCCCGCCGCTTTGTAGGCGTAGCAGCGAATGCGGTAGGTGGTATCGATCATGAGGTTGCCGAAGGTAACGGGGTCGTCAAGCTCGGAGTTGAGCAGATCGGCCGAGACCTGATTGCCCTGCCCGTCGATGACCGGAACCTCGACGCCATTCACCAAGGCAAAGACCTTGACGACAAGGTGCTGGATGCTGGCCTTGGTGTAGGGGCTAACGATCGATTGGAGCCGGTAGCCGCCAGCGTTCACCTGGGGCTGGAGGGTGAGAACGCCCTTGCCCTTGGCAACCATGGCGCTCTGGCTGGGGATGTTACCAGTCATGACCGGGGCGTAGCTGCAGGCCGACAGGGCGAGTGCGCCAGCCAAGAGGGCGATCTGCCCCATCCTGAATCGTTGCTTCGACATGTGTTTCGTTCTCTCCTGTGTGGGTGGGGACATCTTGTCGTGCCGGTCCGCTGGGTGCTCGATTCCCGTGAGGAAGAGCAGAAGCCGACCTTGGCGATCAAGACAGAAAGCAAACAACTTATTTCAAGCTGTTGAGCACTATATATAGTCCATTATTAAGATTAAAACAAGGTCCCGTTATTCTTAATAATGACAAATCCTGATGGAGAGACGATCGCGCCGCACGCCGCAGGATATCGATACTGGGCTTAGCTTGGACGCCTGGCGGCGGTCGCCTTGTTATCTGCCTGTAGCAGAATTCTTCCCCCCCAGGTGAGCCCCAAGATCCAGGCGACGAGAAAGCGCGCGATGTTGGCGCTTCAGGCGTCATGCCGAAAGCGCCCGTAATCATGCGATTACGGGCGCGATAGCGCTCGAGCGCTATTTCTAGCGAGCATTGTTGAGACCATCGGGGTTGGCGATCTGTGCCAGCCCCTTTCGTTAGGCGGGACCGAGCGTCGGCACTAGCAGCCGCCTGCTTCAAGAAATGCAGCTCACCCTGCAACGGAAGACAAAATCTGGTCGATGACCAATTTTTCCATCGCAGGGCGCATTCGCACTCCACGGGGAGTAGGAATGATGATTTGAGTCGAAAAATACCGGAGCGAAGTCCGGTATCTCGTATTGTCCTTCCTGAATAGCTACCTGGGCAGGGCGATCATCTCTTCGTAGATCGACTCCATCTGGCCGATACAGGCTTCGAGAGCGTGGTGCTGGACCAGCTCGACACTGCGCCGGCCGTACTGAGCACGCAGCTCCGCATCATCGACCAGGCAGATGATGCGCTCGGCTAGATCGTCCGAGTTGCCCGGCAGGTGCAGGAAGCCGTTGTCCGCGTGGTGGACGATCTCGGGGATCGCGAGCGCGTTGGCCCCGATGAGCGGCAAACCGCTCGCCGCCCCTTCGAGCAGCACCATCCCCTGGAGCTCCGACTCGGAGGGCAGCACCAGCATGTCGGCCGCTCGGTACACCAAGGGCAGGCTCTGGTCATCCACCAGCCCAGTGAAGGTCGCATGATCCGAGAGGCCGAGGCCCGCGACCATCCCCTTCACGTCGAGGGCGCCGGCCCCCATGAAGAGGAAATGGCACTGGGTCTGGGCGAGCACCTTGGGCATGGCCTCGAGCAGCACGTCAAGGCGTTTCTCAAGCGCAAGACGGCCCGCGTAGAGGACGACGGGGCGATCGTTCGGCAGCTTGAAGCGGACCCGGAGCCGCTCCTTCTCGCCGGGCGAGGGCGGCGTGAAGACGTTGAGGTCCACCCCGTTGGAGACGGGCACCGGCTGCTTCTCCAGACCACGCTCGGTCAGCATGTCGCAGGCCAGGTTGGTCGGCGCCGTGACGAAGTCCACCTGGTTGAGGAACGAGACGACCTCGGCCCAGTAGACGTTGTCGAAGATCTTGTAGGCGAGCCAGTCGCGGTCGACCTTGAAAGGGATCAGGTTGTCCGGAATGCCATGGTTGCTCGCCACCACCGGGATCCCGAGCCGACGCGCATTCTTGAGAGCCGAGGGGCCCATGATGGTCGGCGTGACGAGCTGCACCAGATCCGGCTGGATCCGGTGGATGGTGTGCTCGACCAGGTTATCGGGGAGGATGGTGATGCGCGGAGCGGACTCTTTGTTGGTGTTGGTCGCCAGGTGCAGGGCCGGGATGGCGCGGGCGCGGACCACCGTCGTCTGGCCGTCGCGCTCCACGTAGTTGCGCATGCCCTGGGTGCCCGGCGCGAGGATCGTCACGTCGTGGCCGCGCTCGGCGAGACCGTGGGCCAGGCGCCGGATGGTGATGGCGCTGCCGCCGAGCGTCGGGGGGTAATACTGATCCGCTACCAAGAGCAGCTTCATGGTCGTTCGGCCTCTTTCCGGGCCCCCGCCTACCGGCGACGCCCTCCATTGAGGATCATACTAGCGAGGCGCAAGTCGGCGCGTCAAGCCGCGCAGAGCGCCGAACGTCCATCATTCCTCGGTTTTCAGGATCCTTCCCGGGCCAGGGGGGCTTCAAGGCTTACTTCTTAGCGCCGGTCAGGACCCTGAGCAGCCCGCCGATGAGCCAGCTGGCCAAGGACACGAGCACCGCGGCGAGCATGGCGGTCGCGAAGGCCGGCACCTGCATGCCGTTGGCCACGAAGGCCTCGATCCGCACCCCCTTCACCACGAAGGGCACCAGCCACATCATCAGACCGTTGATAACCAAGAGGAAGAGCCCGAAGGTCATCAGGGTCAACGGGAAGGCGAAGAGCTGAAGGATGGGGCGCAGGATGGCGTTGAAGAGCCCCAGGACGGCGCTCGCGAGCACCGCGGAAACCGGATCGCTGACGTGAAAACCGGGCAGGTACAGGGCGATGGCGAGAAAGGCCAGGGCGGAAGCTAGCCATTGACGGATGAGGACCACGATTGCCTCCACAAGGACGCGGGCGGGATGGACGCGAGGCCGAAAGCCGCGAGCACCAGGCGCGCCACGTCGCTGGTGCGCGAAGGTGCGCCGAGCGGCGGCAGCCCCACCGTCAATAATGGGACCATGGAGTCCTCTTTCGCAAGGCTGCCGTGGTTGCCCTTGCCCATGGTGATGCCCGTGGTGAACTCGTAGCCGCGCTTTGCGGTCAACACCACGTCCGCTCCGCCCTCCAGGGCGTCCCCGAGTCGCGAAAGCGCATCCGGGTACTCCAAGCCGCCAAGCCCTCCGTCGCGATCGAGGCGCAGGCCGAGGACCCCGGGGTCGCCCGCGAGCCTCCAGGCGCGCCCGTGCGGATCCAGGCGATCGCCCCCCGCGCGCCAGCGCAGCACCCGCCCGCTTTCGGCGCTCATGGCGCAGCAGTCTTGGCCTTCGCGCCAGGCGATCTGATCCACGCTCGGCCAGCGCGCGACCTGCTCCAGCACGTCGGACAGCCGCGTGGGATCCCGCAGGTAGATGAGCGCCGAGCGATCATTGGGGGCGATCGCAAGGTCTGCCCCCCGCGCGTCCAGCCCCCCCACGGCCAAAGGAGCCACCGTGAAGCCCTTGAAGGCCTTGAAGACGTTGACGGCGTACCCCGGCCTGCCGCCGATGGGACTCTGGGCGTGGTCGCCGACCAGGATCCAGCGGGCCTCGGTCACCGCCTTCTCCCAGGAGCCGTAGGCGTCCATCAGCTTGGCGAGCTGCCGATCGATGATCGAGAGGCTGTAGGCGCACCCCATGGGGCCCGCGTGATGCGAGCGAAGGTCGTGCTCGTTCAGGTAGACGAGGCTGAAGTCGGGGTGTTGCTCCTTGATCATGGCGGCCCCATAATCCCCCGCCCGATCGTCGTTGATGCCGAAGCGGCCGAAGAGGCCCTGCTTGCCGAAGCCCGGCATGGGCACGAAATCCCCCAGGTAGCAGTGGCGCGGGCCGCTCACGGCGAGATCCGGCTCCAGCCCCGCAAGCCAGGAGATCAAGCGGGGCAGCGTCGCCCGATGCAGGCAGGTCCCGCGGGTGATCGGGAAGTTCACGTTGCCGCAGACGAGCCCCGCCGCTTCGAGGCGCTCGAAGACCGTGGGGGTCGACACGTTAAGGTGGGCGCCGTTCAGGTGGATGAAGATGTCGCGGAGCACGCGCGGCAGGGTCCCCCTGACAAGGCTCTGGTGCGAGGGCCAGTAGTGGACGTAGCGGTCCTCCTCGCGGTGGTACCACATGATCCCGCGGATGCCGTGGACGCTCGGCATGACCCCGGTCACCAGGGTGCTGAGCGCGCTCGGGGTGACGGTCGGGAAGGTCGAGACGCACTCCAGATCGAGCAGGCCCGCCGCCGCGAGGAAGGAAAAAGCGGGCAAGCGATCGCGCTCCTGCTGGAGCAGCCCTGGATGCCAGCCGTCGATCACGATCAGGTGCAGAGGGCGGTGGTCTTGCATGGAGGATGCCTCGCTGCTCGGCGCCGTGAGGGGCTCCGACGCCGCTTAATCCTACGTAACAATCCCCCCGCAAGTCAAGCGCAGAGCGGCTTAGCCGGTGTTGTCCGGAGCCCCTCATGGCCCTAGACTTGGCATGCGCCCCGACCGCCCTCGAAGCGAAGGGGGCAGCCCCGAGGGGAGGCTCAGCGCGCTCAGAGGAGGGGAAAGCATGGAAAAGGTGTACCTGGTCAGCAAGGTCCGCACCGCGCTCGCCACCGACGAGCGGGTGGGCACGACCGACCTGCGGGTCCAGTTCACGCCCGAGGGACGCGGGGTGGTCACCGGTGAGGTCAACTCGGACGCCCAACGCCAAGCCGTCAGCGCGGTGCTTGCGGCCCTGCCCGAGGCCCGCGACTTCCTCAACCGCACCCACGTGCGCATCGTGCGAGCGCCCGACGAGGCCGAGGTCATCCTGCCGGGAGGCCATACGCCATGATCCGGATCGCCGCCAGCGGAGACCTGCACTGCCGGGCCGATGCGATCGGGCTGTTCGCCCCTTGGTTCTCCAAGCTCAACCGCGAAGCCGACCTGCTGCTGTTGGCCGGGGACCTGACCAACTGGGGCGAGGCGGCCGAAGCCGAGGCCCTCGCCACCGAGCTTGCGAGTCTCTCGATCCCGGTGCTGTGCGTCATGGGCAACCACGACTACCACGCCGAGACCCCGCACCTGGTGCGCGAGATCCTGGAAGAGGCGGGCGCCATCGTCCTCGAGAAGGAATCGACCGTGGTGGAGGTCCGGGGGCAAACCCTCGGAGTGGTCGGGACCAAGGGATTCGCGGGCGGCTTCGGCCAGGCTTGCATCGCCCCCTTCGGCGAGCCCGAGATCAAGCAGTTCATGCGCGAGACCTACGCCTGCGCCGAGGCCATCGAGCAAGGCCTGACGAGCCTCGAGACCGACTACAAGGTGGTGCTCCTGCACTACTCCCCGATCCCCGAGACCCTCAAGGGCGAGAGCGTCGGAGTGTACCCCTTCCTCGGCTCGTCGATCCTCGGCGAGCCGATCGACGCCTGCGGGGCGGATCTGGTGCTGCACGGGCACGCCCACCGGGGCTCCGAGCACGGTCAGACCCCGGGGGGAGTCCCGGTGCGGAACTGCTCGATCCCGGTGCTCGGGCGGCCCTATGCGTTGTACGAGTTACAAAAGGTCCGCGAGCCCGCGCGCTACTAGGCCTCGACCTCCAGGTCCTTGAGCAGCGCCGTGACGACCCAGTCCGGCACCGCCTCGCGGCCGAGGTCCGCCTGGGCGTACAGCACGAAGGACAGCACCCGGCGGGCATGCTCGGGACGGACCCGGCTCATGAAGTACTCCCAGTCGAAATTAGCCACCGGCCGCGCGAGCATCGAGAGGGCGTCGTACCAGTCCCGGCGCTCCTCGCGGTGCGAGAGGATCTTGCGGAACAGCACGTCCTCGGGCCCCATCAGGGTGAAGGGCAAACCATCGATCTCGGCGTCGCGGGTGTGGGCGAAGGTCTCGGCGTCCAGCCGCACGTTACCCGTGGTCCAGACGATGAGGTCGATCAGCACCCCGTCCTTGAAGGCCTTGTAAAGCCAGCTCGCATCGGTGTCCCGGGTGTGGAAGCCTCGCTTGCCGAGCGCGTCCATGGCCACGAAGGGGATCTTGGACGGCAGGAAGAGGTCGATGTCCTTGGTGCAGCGGCGACGCCCGTAGGCCCACACCGCGACCCCGCCCCCGACCATGAACGGCACGCCGGCCGCTTTCAGGATCTCGCAGGCCTCGTGCCCGATGGACAGGAGGCGGTGGTCGTCTGGAATCGGAGGCGTCGCGGCGGGCGGACCACTCGCCAAGAGGCGGCGCGCCTCGGGCATGGCGTCGAACATGCGCGGCAGAATAGCACGCTTCACAAAAAGAAACAATGCCCGACTATCGCTGTTGTCGCGTTGACGCGGGGGGTCGGCCCCGGTTAGCATGACAGGGCCCCGCAAGGGGCTTGTGCCCTGCGCTACAGGGCCCTCTGCGGCAGAAAAAGGATCCCGGCGTTGCTCACCTCCCGTTTCGTGTCGGCGCTCGTCGCGCTGACCCTCGTTGGCGCCCTCGGCGCCCCTGCGCTCGCAGGCCCCCTCGAAACCCAGCTTTCGACCTTGCGCGATCGCCACACCAGGCTCGAAACCCGTCTTGCTCAGGCCAAGAGCCGCATGCTCGACGTCCCGGTCTCGCGCGCCGAGGTGGATTTGACCGTGGGCAAGATGGCCCTGGACACCGCCTCGCTGCTCATCGAGATGCGCGAGGACCCCAAGCGGGTGCAAGAGTGGCTCGACAAGGCCCGCGATCGCCTGGACGCCTCTTACCTGGGCACCTCGCCGTCGCGCGGGGTCGAGGCCCGCGGCCTGTTCATCGACATGTCGTCGCTGCCCAAGACCCAAGAGGGGATCCGCGAGCTGGTCGAGCGGCTGTCGCGCGCCAACTTCAACATGATCATCCCCGAAGTGTTCCGGCGCGGGTACACCCTCTACCCCAGCCGCTTCACCGACAAGGACCCCGAGTTCGCCAAGCTCGGCTTCGACCCCTTCCGGACCCTCGTCAGCGAGGCGCACCGGGCGGGCATCGAGGTCCACCCCTGGATCTGGACCTTCCGGGTCAAGAGCCCGGGCTTCGGCGACCCGGTGCTCTCGCGCCTGCCAGCACTCGCGGCCCGCGGCCCCAAGACCGCGGATCCTCGCTTCCTCTCGCCGGGCGATCCGCGCGCGCGCGAGTGGGTCTTCGGGCTGGTGGACGAGCTGACCGACCGCTACGACGTGGACGGGCTCTTGCTCGACTACATCCGCTACGACGAGGAGACCCCCGACGACTGGATCAGCCAGACCTCCTTCGGGCTCGACTATTACGCGCGGCACGGCGCCTTCCCGCCCTCGCCCCTCAAGCCCAACAGCCCCGCCTGGGTCGAGTACCAGCTCTGGCGCGAGCAGCAGGTCAACCTGACGGTCCAGACCCTCGCCCAGCGCCTCAAGCTCAAGAACCCCAACTTGCAGTTGTCGGTCTCGACCTTCCGCGGAGAGCGGTACGGCCGCCTCAACAAGATGCAGCACTGGCGCCACTGGTCCAACAACGGCTGGACCGACTTCGTCACGTCCATGCTGTACACGTCCAAGACCTCTGACCTGGGCACCTGGCTCAACTGGGAGACGGATAACGGCACCCGGACCAACTTGCTCTACGCCATCCTGGGCCCCCACCGCATGGACGACCCCATCCCCCAGACCCTCGAGCAGATCGAGTACCTGAACCAGCGCCAGTCGCCCGCGGTGCTCTTCTTCGCCTTGGCCCACCTCAAGCCCGGCATGCTCGAAGCGCTTGAAGCCGGCCCCTTCCGCAAGCCCGCCATGAACCCGGGCCGCAAGCTCATCCCCGCCGCGCGCCGGGTGCTCGCCGAACTGGACAACTCCTACCTGGGCCAGGTCCAGGCCGCCGCCGACCCCGGCACGGCCGCAAGCGTCGCGGTGGTGCGCGGCGAGCTCAAGAAGCTCCAGCGCTCCCTGCCGCTCACGGCGACGCCCTACTACCAGAACGCGGCCCTCCTCGATCGCCTGGAGGCGATCAAGGCGAGCGCACGCCAGATGACCCAAGAGCGGGTCCTGAGCGCGCCGGTCGGCGACGAGATCGCCCAGCGCCTCGACTACGCCGCGGTGCTGGTCAAGGCGAACGCGCAGCGCCTGGGAGCGACCCGCTTCGTGCCCACGAGCCCGCCCCCAGCGAGCCCCATGCAGCCCGAAGCACCCGAGCAGCGCGACTAGAGCGCCAAGAAGCGCGCGGCGTGGAAGGCCTTCGCCCGATACGAGCGCCAGGCCGTCTCGAAGCAGGGTTCGTCGAAGCCATCGAAGGGAACGCCGGGCGCCGCAACGTCCGCGGCCACACGATAGAAATGGGCCGCGATCGCCGCGTGCCCGAGCCGCTCCAGCTCGCGCCCCTTGTCGTAGAACGCGTCGAAGCAGTGAAGATCGCAGTGGGAAATGATCGCTCGATGTAGGCGGTAGAGCCCTCGCACGCTCTCGATGACCTCCGCGTCGAGGCCCGCCTCCGCAAGGAAACGGCGGGCGAGCTGTGCCACCTTGTAGACGGTGGCCTTGGGGCTCGAATGCCGCGTCTCGGGGTAGAGGGCGGCGAAGACCTCCTCGTTCTTGAGCCCCTGGGGCCACAGCGCGAGCAGCCCCAAAAAGTAGAGCCCCTTCCTGCGCGGGAAATGGACCTCGCGCGCCCCCACCCGCACCGAAGGCTCGCCGAAGAACCGCAATCGCAGGGCGACGTCCGGCTTGGCGGCTTGTGAGCTCGGGGGGATGAGGCTCCGGGCGACGGCGGGGTGAGCGGTGATGGATAGCAGGTGATCGAGCCGGGCCCGGAGCGCCCCCGCGAGATCGTCGCGCCCGGCCTGCCCCAAGAGGCGCGCAAGGGAAGCCAAGAAGAGGCTCAGCGTCTCGGGCGACGCGCTCGTGAGGGCCTCGGGCGCGATCGCCAGGGCCCCCGCAAGGGTCGCATCCCCCGCATGAACCCCCACCGCGTGGACGAAGAGAGGCTCGCAAGCCTCCGGGTGGCGTCGCGCGTGCAGCGCGAGCCGGTCCGCCCAGAGACGCGCCTCGGTGCGATCGTTCGTCGAGGCGACGAGGCTCAGCAAGCCGAGCGCCGCCCCGTGCGTCGCGATCGCGGTGCGATCCCCAAGAAAGGGCTTGCGCAGCGCCCCCTCCAGAATCGCGCGGGCCTCGGCGCCCTCTCCAGCTTGCCAGGCGGCAAGGGCCCCCGCGAGCCCGCCCTGCGTCAGCGCCTCCGCAACAGCCACCGGGGCGTGTGGCTCGCTGGGCCCCGTCTCCAGAGCAAGGGCGTGAGCCCGGATGAAGGCGCGTGATCGCTCGGCCATGGCCGCAAAGCGCGCCCGATGAGGCTCGAAGGCGGGGTCCGGCAAGTCGTCGAAGAGGGGGCCTCGCACCGTCCAATCCACCAGGCGGTGGAAGCAGAGGGCCGCCTCGCGATGGCCGGCCGCTTCGAGCAGCAGGGCTTGGCCATGCAAGCGCTCGCATTCCTGGAAGTCGATCACGCCGAAGGCCTCGCGGCGCAGCCGATAAGCGCCCCGCAGGCTCTCGATGGGATCGCTCAGCCCCGCGGCCTTGAGGGCGCGCCGCGCCTGGTAGACACAGAGGCGCAGGGCCTGGGCGGGGTCCGCCTCCTCGCTGTCCGCGAACAGGCGCAAGACGAGTTGCTCGCTGCTCAGGCCCTCGGGCTCGAGCGCAAGCCATGCGATGAGCGAGAGCGCCTTCTTGCGAGGAAAATCGACCACGCGATCGCCTGCCGCCAAGCGCGTCTCGCCGAAGGCGCAAAGCAACAGCCGATGCGTCACAGGCACGACCCCGAGCTCCGCGAGCAAAAGCGCCTCCTGGCGCCCAGCAGCTTCCCCCTCCTCGGTCGCAAGCCATGCTTCCAACTGGGCCCGGGCCCCGGGCTCGCCCGCCGCATCGCGGGCCGCGAGGCGGTAAAGGGAAAGGCGGGCGCGATCGCTCTCTGCCAAACCCGGCGCCTCGGGATCCGCCAGGAGCGAAAGCGCCTCCTCTGGGCGCTTCGCCCGGATCATGAGCGCGGCCCAGACCGGTTGCAGGTTCGCCTTGAAGCGATGCGGCGCAGGCACCGCCTGCAGCGCTTCGTACCACCGCCGTGCCTCGTCGAGGGCCCCTTGGCGCACCCCCACCTGCATCAGCCAGAAGCGCGCCAACGCGAGCCGATGCCCCAAGGCATCCCGCTCGGCATCCAATTCGAGCTGCCGGAAGGTCGATGCCGCCAGCTCCAGGTTGCCGAGACGCAAGGCCCGCACCCCGAACGCGGTCAGATAGTCGTGACGCGCGCTGGCGGAAAGCGGCGCCAAAGCCTCGAACGGCACCGCGAGCAGCTCGTCAAGCGAGGGCGGCTCCCCTTCATCCAGGAGCAGCGCGTTGAAGCGCAACACGAAGGCCAACAGCATGTGCGGGTAGAAGCCCTCGGCGCGGCCCAGGTCGATGAGCGCACGGGTGTGGCTGAGCGCCAGCGCGATCCGCCCGAGGTCCACGGCCGCAGCGCTCAGCGCGTAGTGCGCACGGAAACGGGTGAAGGCCAGGCGGCGATCCCCGGGCACCCCGGGGGCCTCGCAGAGCTCCTCGAAGGCCGCAATCGCCTGCTCTGCCTGTCCTTGCCGCCAGAGCAGCGTCCCTCGCCAGTAGCACCACTGCGCCCGCTCGCGCGGCGGCAGGGTGCCGGCCACCGGTTCCAGCACCTTCTTCAGGCGCGCCTGCTCGGCGGTATCCCCCAGGCGTACGGCGGCTGCAAAGGCGCGGACCTGGAGCGCAAGGCGCCGCGCGGGGTCCGGCTCCAGGTCCAAAGCCCGCCGGTACAGCTCCTCTGCGAGCGCGTCCTGGCGCGCCTCGAAGTGGAGATCCCCCTGCAAGACGAGAAAGAAGGGGCGCGACGCCAACAACGGAGCCGGCACCCGTTCGAGGGCGCTTGCTAGCAAGGGCTCGTCGGCCGTGTGGCAGAACTCGTCGGCAAGCGCGTCGAACTCGGCTTCAAGCTGCTCGACGGATCCAGTGGCGTGCATGAGACCATACTACAGGGCGCCTGGCGGGTATACAAAGGACGAGAAGGAGGGCCCCGTGCTTCGCTTGAACGATCTTCCCGGGCTGATGCCCGCGCGCGCCGTCGTCTTCGACAAGGACGGCGTACTCGTCGACTTCGCGCCCTTCTGGCGAGCCGTGGTGGAGGCGCGCGTCGACGCCCTCCTGGCGCTCGCATCCCTGCCCGAAACGGAGAAAGAGCCGCTCACGACCCTCTTCGGCATCCAGCAAGGCGTCATCGACCCGACCGGGCCGCTCGCCCTGGCCGCACAAACCGAGGCCCTGACCCTCGCCTCGGGCTTCCTCTACCAGCGCGGCTTCGATTGGCTCGAAGCCCGACGCCTCTCGGACCGGGCCTTCGAAACCGGAGAAGCAGCAGTCTCGCCTGCCGATCACGTCCAGGCGCCGGGCGCCGTCCGGCCTGCCCTGGAAGCTCTCGTTTCACGCGGGGCCAAGCTCGCCGTCGCCACCTCCGACACCACCGCCAACGCCCGGCGCGACCTGGAGCTACTCGGCATCTCCCACTGCTTCACGGCGGTCTACGGGGCCGACGCGGTCGCGCGCAACAAGCCCCACCCGGACATGCTGCTCGCAGCCTGCCAGGAGCTCGGGGTATCGCCCCAGGAGACCTGGATGGTGGGCGATGGGCTCAACGACATGCGCATGGCGCGCCATGCGCGGGCAGCCGGGGCGATCGCCGTGGCCTCGGGGGTGACCCCCGAAGCCTGGCTTGCTCCCGAAGCGGACTGCGTACTCGCCGGGGTCTGGGAGCTTGAAACCCGGCTTGCGCCCTGAGAGCCCCTACTTGGTCGTCTCGGCGTTCTTGACGATCAGCACCGAGCAGGGGGCATGGCTTGCGATCCGCGACGAGACGCTGCCCAAGAAGAAGCGAACGAGCCCCGTCCGGCCGTGGGAGCCGACCACCACCAGATCCACCTTGAGCTGCTCGGCCACGTCCAGGATCACCGAGGCCGGATCGCCCTCGGCCACCTTCGGCGCCACCGTGAAGCCCTGGGCCTCGAGAATCCGCGCGCCCTCCTCGGCGAAGCCCTTCGCCTCGTCGTGCATCTGGATGGCCAACTGGGCATAATCGACGTAGGGGGGCCCCATCATCCCGAAGGATCCACCCCCGGGACTCGGGTAAGCGGCGAGCAGCACCAGCTCGGTTCCCTCGCGGGGGATCAAGGTGCCGAGCCGCTTCAGGGCCTCGCGAGAGTAAGGGGAGCCGTCGGTGGTGGCGAGCACTTTCATGGGAAGCCTCCTGGTAGCATGGACACACGAGCGTCAGCATAGCATGACACCTGCCAGGATTCTTGAATGAGCCATCCACAGTAAACAGCAGCAGCGCCTGTTGCTGTTACAGAGGAGTCGAACCAATCATGAACGCCGATTCCGTCTTCATGCAGCGCGCCATCGAGCTGGCGCTCCAAGGGCGCGGCTGGACCAGCCCCCACCCCATGGCCGGCGCCGTCGTCACCCAGGGCGACCAGATCGTCGGCGAAGGCTTCCACCTCCAGGCGGGGCAGCCCCACGCCGAGCACTGCGCCCTCGACGCGGCGGGCGAGGCGAGCCGGGGGGGCACCCTCTACATGACCATCGAGCCCTGCCACCTCGCGGGCCGCCCCTCGTCCTGCCTCGAGCGGATCCTCGCGGCGGACCTCTCGCGCGTCGTGATCGCCCACGAGGACGGCAACCCCGCCACCGCAGGCCGCGCCATCCGCGCCCTCCAAGAAGCCGGGCTCCAGGTGGACGTCGGGATCGAGCGCGAGGCGGTCCGGCGCCTCAACGAGATCTTCTTCAAGTACAGCGCCACCCGGCGCCCCTTCGTCGCCCTGCGCAGCGCCATGAGCCTCGACGGCAAGATCGCCACCGCCGTCGGCGAGCGCGACTACATCGGCGGGCCCGAAGCCCATGCCCACCTCCAGCAACTGCGGGCCACTTACGACGCGGTGCTCGTCGGCGTCACCACCTTGATCCAGGACGATCCCGACCTCTACTGCACCCTGCCGCGTGCCCGCAGCCCCCTGCGGGTCGTCGTCGACTCGCTGGCGCGCACCCCCATGAGTTGCAAGATGCTCGGCAAGACGGGGACCGGCCGCCTGCGCCCCAACACTCTGGTCGCCGTCACCAAGTACGCCCCCGAGGATCGGATCCGGGCCCTCCAGGCGCTCGGCGCCGAGATCCTCGTCTGCCCCGAGACCATGGACGGCCTGGAGTCCCACGTGGACCTCAACAAGCTCATGCACATCCTTAGCCGGCGCGGCATCACGAGCGTCCTGGTCGAAGGAGGCGGCAACCTCAACGCCGCCGCCCTCGAGGCCGGCATCGTAGACAAGCTCTACTGCACCATCGCTCCCATGATCATCGGTGGGAAGTCGGCCCTGACCCCGGTCGAAGGGCTGGGGGTCTCCCTGGTCGAGGAGGCTTTGCCCCTCTATAGCATGACCAGTCGATCCGTCGGAGGTGACCTGCTCATCGAGGCTTACCTGCGCGAAGCCTGAGCCTCTTCAAAACGCCCTTTTCCAGGCCCCACGCTGCGCTCCCCGGATCGGGGGGCGCATATTTTTTCTGTGAAAAGGTTAAGATAAGGTTAATCTTTTACTTAAGAGCAGTTTAAGGGTTGCTTATGCCAATGTGAAGTGATACATTAAACCCAAGTTAATCTTGAATTAACTTCTTAACGTTCGTCGCGTACCGTCCATCCCCCCACTTAAGGAGAAGTCGATGACGCTCATTCGCAAGCCTGTTGCCCTCGCCTCGGTCCTCGCTGCCATGACCGCCCTGTCGCTCACCGGCTGCGGCCTGACCAACGGCGCCGCCATCGGCAACACTGGCTCGGACGCGGCGATCAAGGCCGAATCGGTCCCCAACCAGGTCCTCGTCAAGTTCAAGACCGGCGCTCAGTCGCTCGGCCTCACCCGTGACCTCGGTGCCAAGACCGTTCGCTCCAACAGCAAGATCGGCATGCAGCTGATCACCGTGAAGGGTGACGTCGCCACCGCCATCTCGAAGCTCAAGGCTTCCGGTATGGTCGAGTACGCTGAGCCCAACTACGTCGTCCGCGCTTCGGACTACACCGTCCAGGCCGATGTGAACGACCCCATGGCCAAGGACCAGTACACCCTCGACAAGGTGCAGGCCCGCCAGGCGTGGGACCTCTCGATGGGTTCGGAGAAGACCCTCCTCGCCATCGTCGACACCGGTGTTGACTACACCCACCCCGACCTCGCCGGCCGTACCCTCAAGGGCTACGACTTCGTGAACAACGACGCCGACGCGATGGACGACCAGGGCCACGGCACCCACTGCGCCGGTATCGCCGCTGCCTCGGCCAACAACAACGAGGGCATCGCCGGTATCGCCCCCAAGGTCAAGATCCTCGCGGTCAAGGTCCTCTCGAAGTCGGGTAGCGGTTCCTATGAGGGCGTCGCTCAGGGCATCGTCTACGCCGCCGACCAGGGCGCGCAGGTCATCTCGATGAGCCTCGGCGGTCCCACCTCGTCCAAGGCGGTCGAGGATGCGGTCAACTACGCGATGAGCAAGGGCAGCGTCGTCGTCGCCGCGATGGGCAACGATGGTCGCGAGACCAAGAGCTACCCTGCCGCGATCCCCGGCGTGATCGGCGTCGGTTCGACCGACAGCTCGGACAACAAGTCCAGCTTCTCGAACATGGGCAGCCACATCTCGATCTCGGCCCCCGGCAGCAACATCATGTCGACCCTCCCGATGGCCGCCAACCCCATCGGCAAGACCAAGTACGGCTCGCTCTCGGGCACCTCGATGGCTTGCCCCGCTGCCGCCGGTCTCGCCGCCCTGATCCGCGACAAGTACCCCTCGCTCGACCTCGCTGGCGTCCGCGCCAAGCTCGAGCAGAGCTCCGAGGACCTCGGCGCCGCCGGCTTCGACAAGAGCTTCGGCCACGGCCGCATCAACGCCTTCAAGGCCCTCTCGATCTAAGCTTCACGCTCGATCAAACGACATCCCCCGGCTCGATGAGCCGGGGGATGTCGTCTCAATAGCGGAGGAACCCATGGATATCCTTGCCTACAACCGTGACGCCTGGGACCGCCAGGTCGCCAATGGCAACCAGTGGACGCGCCCCGTCTCTTCCGAGGAAATCGCCCGCGCCCGGCGCGGGGATTGGCAGATCGTCCTGACCCCCCAGAAGCCCGTTCCCCGCGACTGGTTTCCGCCGCTCGAAGGGGCTCGCGTCCTCGCGCTGGCCTCGGGCGGGGGGCAGCAGGGCCCGCTCCTGGCGGCGGCCGGCGCGCAGGTCACCGTCTTCGACAACTCACCGGCCCAGCTCGCGCAGGACCGCATGGTGGCCGAGCGCGACGGGCTTGCGATCGCAACCGTCCAGGGGGATATGCGCGACCTCTCCTGCTTCGAGGACGCCTCCTTCGACTTCATCGTCCACCCGTGCTCCAACTGCTTCGCCCCGGAGATCCAGCCGGTCTGGAACGAGGCTTACCGGGTGCTGCGCCGCGGCGGGACGATGATCGCGGGGATCGTGAATCCCGTCGTGTTCGCGCTCGATCCCGAGCTCAGCGAGCAGGGCGTCGCCCAGTTCAAGTACCGGATTCCCTACTCAGATCTCGAAAGCCTCAGTGAGGAGGAGCGCCGTCGGTACACCGACCCGGGCGAACCGCTCGCCTTCGGCCATTCGCTCGACGATCAGATCGGCGGACAAATCCGCGCGGGCTTCGCGCTGACCGGCTTCTACGAAGACAGCTGGGATACGGAGCCCGAACCGATTCACCGGTTCATGGCCTGCTACATCGCCACGCGCGCCATTAAACTCTGAAGGCACCCGGCTTACTTAGCGGGCTCGGAAGAGGTCGGCAAAGGCCTCGCGCAGGCGCAGGCCCCAGCCGTCCGGCGCGATCGCAGGCAGCATGCGCCCATCGAGGCGCCGCACGGGCATGGCCCCCATGAGGGCGTTGGTCAGAAAGACCTCGCGCGCTTGAGATAAGTGCGCGGCGCGAAGGGGGGCCTCCTGCACCGTCGCGCCCTCATCGCGCAGACGCGCAATCGCCCAGGCGCGCCCAACCCCCGCGAGGGGGCCCGCGCTCAGGGGCGGCGTGACGACCGTGCCGTCTGGAAGCACCACGAAGACGTTGCCGGTCGTCGCCTCGACCACGCGCCCGCCGGCATCCAGCCAGAGCGCGTCGTGATGGCCTGCCGCCCGCGCGCGATCGCGCGCCAAGAGATGCGGCAAGTAACCGATGGTCTTGAGGCCCGCCAGCGGAAAGCTCCCGCCCGGATGGCCCGAGACGACGCACAGGTCATAGGGGGGTGCCGGCAGGGCGTAGGGCTGGGCGGTCGCAAGCAACGTACTGCCCTCGCCGAGCAAGGCGGCCCCTCGGGTCAAGGTCACGCGCACCCGCGCGTCGGCGAAGCCCTCGGCAGCGAGCAATGCTTCGAGGTCCCTAGCAATCGCGGCCCGCTCGCGCCGCACCGGTAGGCCGAGGCGCACGGCCCCCGAAAAGAGCCGGTCGAGATGGCGCTCCAAGAGGGGCATGTGGCCATCCAGCGCCCGGATCGTCTCGAAGAGGCCGTACCCGTAGAGCAAGCCCTCGTCGAGGGCCGAAAGGCGGGCATCCTGGCCGTCGAGCAGCTCTCCGTTCAGAACGACACGCATGCGATAGGTACCTCCAGCGAGCGGAAGAAGGCCGCCGCCTTGTCGAGCGTCTCCTGGTACTCCGCATCGGGATCCGAATCCGCCACGATGCCTCCGCCCACCTGGACGTACACCCGGTCGGGGTAGGCCACCGCCGTGCGAATCGCGATGTTCAGATCCAGATCCCCGTTGCGGCCCAGGTAACCGATGGCCCCGGTGTACACCCCGCGCCGGGTGGGCTCCAGCCCCTCCAGGATCTCCATGGCCCGGATCTTGGGAGCCCCCGTGATCGAGCCCCCGGGGAAGGTGGCGGCGAGCAAGGCGGCCACATCCCGGCCCGGAGCCAAGCGGCCCTCCACCGTCGAGACCATGTGCCAGACGGTCGGATGAGCCTCGAGCGTGAATCGGTCGCTGACCCGGACCGAGCCGAGGCGGCAAACCCTGCCCAGGTCGTTGCGCTCCAGGTCCACGATCATCAGGTGCTCGGCGCGGTCCTTGAGGCTGTGGCGCAACTCGTCGGCAAGGCGCGCGTCCTCGTCGGGGGTGCGGCCCCTCGGGCGCGTCCCCTTGATGGGGGCCGTCTCGACGCGATCGCCCCGCACCTCCAAGAAGCGTTCGGGCGAAACGCTCACAATGGCGGCCTCGCCGGCATTGAAGTACGCGGCGAAGGGCGCAGGGTTCTGCGCGCGCAGGCGCTCGAACCAGGCGTAGGCGTCGCCCTCGACGGGGATCTCGAAGCGCTGAGAGAGATTGGCCTGGTAGATGTCGCCGGCCGCGATGTGTTCGAGCACGCTCGCGAGCGCCTCGCGGTAGGCCTCGCGCGAGAAGGTCGAGCGCGGCTCCCCCAGGGCGCGGGCGCTCTCGCACGCGGGTTGCGCGGGCAAATCAGCGAGGAAGCGCTCCCAGTGCGCACGCTTGGCTGCGATCACTTCAAGCCCTTCGCCGGGTGCCGGCGAGACGCAGAGCAGCGCAGGGCCCTCGACGGGCACGGCCACGACCACGTCGTAAAAGCCCCAGCGCATCTCGGGCAGGCCCAGATCGTCGAGGGCGAGGCGCGGCAAGCGCTCGAGCTGCCAGCCCAGGTCGTAGCTCAGGTACCCCACGGCCCCACCCCAGAAGGGCGGCGCCTCCTCGACACCCGCCAGGCGCCACCGGTCGAGCTGCTCCTGCAAGGCTTCGAGGGGGTGTCCCTGCCAGGTCCGCTCGCTCGCGTCCTCGACGAGGGTGAGGCGATCGCCGCGACTGGTGAGGAGCGCGCGGGGCGAGAACCCGATGAAATGCCAGCCATCCGGCGCCTCCCCGCTATCGAGGATGAAGCCATGGGGCTGACGCGCCGCATAGGCGCGGATGCGGGCGAGATCGAGGCCAAGAGGCAGAGGCGCGACGATGGTGGACATGGGCTCCTGCCCGAGGACCGGGCGGGGTCGGCAGGGGAAAGCGTATGCTTCCTAGTGTATCACCACCGCTCGTGCAGGGGCTGGCTGGGCCGCTCCGCGCGCGGCGCAGCCGACGAGCGAGAGCATCAGGGCGAACAGGACGATCAGGCGGAGCATGACGCCTCCTCAAGGTAGTTCGAGCGACACAGTCGAGGTCACGCGCCGATCCGCGAGCAAGCTCGCGGTGGCGACCTGGGTGCGGGTCAGGGTTTGGTTGCCATGGGTCGCCGTGACCGTGACCGAGGTCGTGCTGATGGCTCCCAGAGGGGCCGGCACGTTCTCCCAGGTAAAGGTCCGATTGGACTTGGCCACCTCGGACGGCAAGGATGCCGTGGTGCCGTCGGGTGCCGCAAGATCCGCCGTGAGCCGTCCAAACTGCCATCCCTTGCCGACGCTCGTGACGACCCGGATCCGCCACTGCCCGACCGGCGTGGGCGAAAGGGTGAGCGGCGGGATTAAGACACGGCTCATCTGATTCGGGAAAACGGTGAAGGCAGAAGAGGTCGCGCTGCCGATGGCGATCGCCATCCCCGGATCCAAATAGGCGTCGAAACGGGCGAGATAGGCACCCGGCGGCAGGTGCAGTGCCTCGAAGGCGAAAGTCGCCCCACCGCTCGAAAGTCGCAGGGCCTCGGCCCCGAAGACCCGCGAATGGAGCGCCTGAGCGTTGCTCGAAGAAAACGTCACCTTGAGGGCCCCGATCTGATCGGCCCGGTACTGGACCCGGCGTCCGGGGTCGCCGTACAACTGCACGACCCCGAGCCCGGTGGGCGCCAGAGGCGCGGCGCAGCCCGCGAGCGCGGCGAGGCTCACCCCCGCCGCCAGGCTGCGCCAGCCTCTCACGCCTAGCGGATCACCACCCCCGGCGCGGGGGTGTCCACGATGGTGACGCTACCGCTCGCGCCGCCGACCGGCGTCGCCGCGAGGACCAGGTTGGGCATGCCGACGCTGGTGGCGGCGGGGCCCACGCTCACGCTGAAGGGCGTCGAGACACTCTCGCCGATGGCCGTCGCAAGGCCCGCGTCGAGGAAGGCCTCGACCTTGGCGGTATAGCTGAAGCTGGGATGAGCGCCGTCCTTGACCTTCAGGTTGTCGACGGTGAAGGAGAAGGCGTTGCCCGTCATATGACTGGCGAGCGCTGCCCCGGTGAAGCTCGCCTGGGCGATCTGGACGTTGTCGCCCACCTCGGTGACGGTCACGCGGATCGCCTGGATGTCGCCCGTGAGGAACTGGACGCTGCGCGCGTCCTGGGCAGCGAGCGAAAGCCGCGCGCTGCCGTATTGAATCTGGCTATCGAGCGAGGGAGCGCTGCATGCCGTGAGGCATACGAGCGCCGCCACTGCCCCCAAACGCTTTATCACCGGTCGTTCTCTCCTCTTGCGAAGGCCGGAGCCGGCGCCTTTACAACTTGACACCCGTCCGCATCGGCCGTGGTAAGATTAGGACGCGGTTCTAAACGCAAAATTAATCCCAGATGACGCAAATTTAAAAATCCGACCGGCGATTGCTTCAAGCTAAACGGCATGGCGCCGCGCGTCCGGACAAAGAAAGGCAGGAGATGAAAGCGAGCAGTAAGGGGCGCATCCTCATCGTGGAGGACGCCCCCGACATCGCGGCTCTCTTAAACGCGCGGCTCGAAGCGGAAGGCTTCGAGGTCCGGGTCGAAATGGAGGGGAACGCCGGGCTCTCGGCAGCTCGCCAGGTCCAGCCGGACCTCATCATTCTCGATCGCACCCTGCCCGGGCTGGACGGCATCGAGATCTGCCGGCGCGTGCGCCAGACCTCGGACGTGCCCATCCTGATGCTGACCGCGCACGGTGAGACCCCCGCGCGGATCGAGGGGCTCAACAGCGGCGCAAGCGATTACCTGCCCAAACCGTTCGATCTCGAAGAGCTCGTGGCGCGCGTCAATGCCCAGCTCCGCCATCGGCGGCCCACGGTGCGCACCCGCTTCGAGGTGGCCGACCTCAGCCTCGATCTCGACACGCGAGAGGTGATGCGCGGTGGCACGCCCATCACCCTGACCCCCAAGGAGTTCGACCTCCTCAGCTGCCTGATCCAGAACCCCTACAAGGTCGTGCACCGCGAGCGAATCATCGAGGCGGTGTGGGGCTTCGACTTCGAGGGCGAAGCGAACATCCTCGAGGTCTACGTCAGCCACCTGCGCCACAAGATCGAGCTCCCCGGCGCTCCGAAGCTGCTGCATACGGTGCGCGGGGTCGGCTACGTCCTCAAGGAGTAAGCGCAGGGCCGGGTAATCCTAGCGGCGCTGGGTCGGCTACATCCTCAAGAAATAAGCGCGGAGCCGGGTAAAGCTACCGGCTCTGCTTCCAGCGCACCAGGATCGCCTCGCGCTGGAAGAGGCGCACCGCGATCGCAAGGGCCGCAAGCCCTCCCGCCATCACGAAGCCGAAGGCGCCGAGCACCGCCGAGAGCCCGAAGGAAAGCCCCCCGCCCACCTGGGACACGAACAGGACGATCAAGGGAACGATGAGGGTCCCGCCGATCTGGTTGGCGGTGCGCACGTCGTTGACCCGCGACGAGAGGATGACGAGCAGCATGACCGTGAAGAAGGTCATGGCCGGCGCCAAGAGGATCATCCCCGAGAGCCAGAGGGGCGAGAGCAGAGTGGCCGCAAGGACCCGTGGGGTCGTGAGGGCGTAGCCCACCGCGAGGGTCACCAGCCAAGGCACCCAGACCAGCGCCACCCCGGGCAAGGCGGCCGCGAGGGCCTTGCCGAGGAGCAATTCGGCGGTGCTGATGGGGGTCGCGAGCAAGGGCTCGAGCGTCCCTTCCTCCTTCTCGCCGACGATGGAGTAGGCCGCAAGGGCGCTCGGGATCGTCACGGGGAAGATCAGCCACATGAGGAAGAAGGGCGACAGCGCCGCGTACTGCGCGAGTTCGACCGGGCTCGCGCCCGCGAGCGACTCGGGGCGCAGGCGCACGGGCGGCATCTGCGAAGCGGCCCCCTCCAGCCCCGCCGCGTAGAGCGCGAGCAACGCGAGAAGGGTCAAGAGCACCAGCGGCACCCCCATGGTGCCGATCAGGCCCGGCCGCCGCAGCACGTCCTTCAGCTCTTTCTCGAAGACCACCCAGGCGCTAGTCAAGACGCAAACTCCCCGTCAACGAAAGATAGACTTGCTCCAGCGAGGCCTTCTCCTCGCGGACGAAGAGGACCTCGCCGCCCGCCTCGACGACCGTCCGCACCAGCTGCGGGTTCTGGCGCACCGGGTCGGCGACCGAAACGACCAAGGCGCGATCGCGCCACTGCACCCCCTGCACGAAAGGCAGCTCGGCCACCCGGCGCAAGAGCGCGTCCTCGCGCCGCGCAAGCTCCAGGACGGTCTTCGCGCCGAAGCGGTTGCGGCGCAGGCTCTCGGGGGTATCCACCGCGATCAGCCGGCGCTTGAAAACTCCGACGCGATCGCACAGGCGCTCGGCCTCGTCCAAATGGTGGGTGCACAGGAAGACCGTCCGCCCCTGGGCCTTGAGGCCCACGACGAAGTCCAGCACCAGGCGCGCAGCCTCGGGGTCCAGGCCCGAGGTCGGCTCGTCCAGAAAAACCAGGTCCGGGTCGTGGATGAGGGCGCGGGCGATCGCGATCTTCTGGCGCATGCCCTTGGAGAAGCTGCCCACCGGCTCGTGGCGGCGCTCGTAGAGGCCGAGCACCTGCAGGTAGTGGCGAATGGCCTTCTCCGCCTCCTTGACCCCGTACAGGCGCGCGTAGAAGCGCAGGTTGGCCTCGGCGGAGAGCTTGCGGTACAGGCTCGGGGTCTCGGTCAAAAGGCCGATGCGGCGCCGGATGGCCTGCCCCTCGGTCCTGACGTCGTGGCCGGCCACGGTGGCCGTCCCGCCGGTCGGGGCGATGAGGCCCGCGAGCATGCGCATGACGGTCGTCTTGCCCGCGCCGTTGGGCCCGAGGAAGCCGAAGACCTCGCCCGGCGCCACGGACAGCGTCAGGTCCTCGACGGCGGTGAAGCTTCCGAACTGGCGCGAAAGGTGACGGGTCTCGATCATGCTTGACAGCGTAACGCGAGGCTCAGACGGTGGCAAGGGTTGAGAGGCAAGCCGGCAAGCGGGTATAAGCCAACTGGAGGCTCTCATGGACTGGCGTCAACTTGGGCCGAGCGCGGCGATCGCCTTGGCCGTGCTCGGAGCCTGCACCCCGACCACTCCCCCCACCGTCAGCGGCTTCGAGACCGCCCTGGTGCGGGGCACCGTCGTGCTGCCGACCCAGGGCAGCGACACCACCCCCCAGGCACCACTGGCCGAACAGCCGGGCACCGGCATCAAGCTTCGCCTGCTCTCACGCCACGGCCAGCCCCTCTCGGCCCTGCCCGAGGTCCTCACCGACAGCAGCGGGCGCTTCGCCTTCTACACCACCGTCCCGGACGGCACCTACCTGGCCGAGGCCGCCTCGGGCACCACGCGCCGCGTCCGCACCTTCATCCGGGTCAAGGGCGGCAAGTCGCTCACCACCCTGAGCGCGGCGAGCACCCTGCTCGCCCAGCGTCTCGGCCGCGAGGCCCTCACCCTTTCCCAGCTCGACCAGGGGCGCTTCGACGAGATCGCCGCCCAAGCCCGCGGCATGATGACGAAGAGCGACCTGCCCGATCTCGCCTCGGACGAGGCGATCGCCAAGGGGGTGGACACCTACCTCGAAGGCCACTTGGTCATCAAGCAGCGCCTCGAAGGCCTCATCACCGACATGAAGGCCCTCGAAGGAGCAAACCCCGGCCCCACCCCGACCGCCACGCCGGGCAAGGACGGCACCCCGACGCCCAACCCAGGCGCCACCTTCACCCCTGCCCCCATCTCCACCACGGTCCCGACGCCGGTCCCTGTCCCCGAGCCGACGCTCGGCTCGCCCGCCCAACCGGTCCAGCCGCCTCGGCCGCTGGACTCGGCCCCCTTCTGGCTCGCCCACGAGACCCCCGACATCCTGTGGGTGAGCTGCCCGGCCTCGGGGTCTATCATCCGGATGGCGGGTTCGACGACCGAGTTTCGCAAGCGCTACACGATACCCGCCTCCCTGCAGGGCAGCTTCTTGCCCGGCCAGCTTGCGATCGGTCACCCGAGCGGCATCCCTGCGACCGTCTGGGTCGCCAACCAGCAACACGACGGTCGCCACGTAGCCGTCTTCGACGTCAACGGCAACTTCCTCGGCGCCATCGAAGCGGGGCTGCGCCCTGCCGCCGTGGCGACGGACAACGACGGGCGCGCCTGGGTCGGCGTGGCGGGCGAGGGCAGCGGCCAGGTCAAGGTCTACGGCCCGACCGGCGGCCACCTCAAGACCCTGAACGTCTCGGGGAAACCCTTCCGGATCCTGAGCCACAACCAGACCACCTGGATCGCCACCCCGCGCCGCCTCTACCAGATCGATCACCAGTGGGCCGAGGCGCCGGGGGATGCGACCATGTACATCCGCACCCTGGATTTGCCCGGGCCGGGCGGGGCGCTCTACAACCGCAACCTTGTGGCCATGGACATCCTCAGCATCAGCACTCCCGAGGTCTGGGTCGCGCTCCAGAACTCCGGCGAGCGCAGAGCGGTGCTCGCCAAGGTCTCCCCGGATCGCATGGAGCTGAACTCCGCCTTCTCCTTCGAGACGGACAAGCCCATCCACTCACTGATCATCGACAACTTCCGCAACAAGTGGGCGGCCACCGAGGACGACCTGATCCGCATCGAGGGCGAGAACGCGCCGGTCACCTACCATGCCGGGCAGCGGGTCCTGGGGATCTTCCCCAATAAGCGGGGCTACACCTTCTGGGGCCTCTTCGACGGCCCTGCGCAGTTCACCAAGCTCTCGCCCTGAGCGGCGAGTCTTGAGCGCCTGCGGCTAAAGTATTTTTGTTAGACGCTCTTACTCGGTCACGGTGATCGACGCCGACGCCATCAGACGGCCCGCGTAGATCCGCACCTCCGCCGAGCCGGTGCCGCCGTTCGCGAGGAAAGAACCGCTCGCAGGATCGATCACCCCGATGGAATCGGTGCTCAGCTCCCAGTAGACCTGCGGCGCGACGAAGGGCACGCCCTCGGCGCTGGTCGCCTCTGCGGTGAAGGGCCATCCCGCCCCCAGCGAGACGGTCTTGGTCGCGGGTTCAATCCCGATCTCGGAGAGCACGGTGAAGTAGCCGAAAGCATCGCCCTCGACCCCAGCGGCGATGGGAACGATCGCTCCTGAGCCCGCGCCCTCGGGCACCCGCACCGAGAAGCGCCCCTCGTCGAGGCGCGACACCTGAGCCGAGACCACGCCACCGAAGCGGAAAGAAGGCAGGGGCTCGGCAGTGAGGCAGGAGATCTCGAGGTAGGATCCCGGCCCTCCGTGATCGCCAGCGATAGCAGTGATGCGCGGGACGTCGGTGGGAACCAAGGCGACCTTCACCCGTGCCACCTGGTTGGCGAGGACCTCGAACGGCTCTGTCGTCTGCCCCTGCGCCACCAGGCGATCAGGCTCCGCACCGGGCATCTCGCTCGCCGCGTAGGCCTTGACCGAAAGCGAGTAGCCCGCCCCCACGTCCACGCTCATGGTCGCCTCGCTCACCGGCGCGGCCCCTGGGGGACGATCGATCAGCACGGTTTGGGTCACGGGGCCCGTCAAATCGAAGCGAAGCCGCTGGGTGTTGGTCGGGATGGCCTGGGCGCGCAGCGGCCAGCGAATCACGATCGCAACCTCGCTTCGCGCGAGGCTCGAAGCCACGTCCCGAGCGGCCGACGTCGGCAGGACGTGCAGGGGCGGCAGGCCTCGAACCTGGCAGCCCACGAGCAGGGCGGCACAGCCCGCCGCGAGAAGCGCACGTCTCATTGCCGTCACTCCAGCTCGACGTCGACGAGACCCTTGGCCGTCACGGTGACGACGCAGCGCGCCGTCTTGGCGGCATCCTGCGCCGAGGTGGCGACGATCTCGGTGGTACCGACGCCTCGCGCCACCACGTAACCGGCGTTATCCACCTGGGCGATCGTCTGATTCACGCTCGTCCATGTCACGTCCTGGGTGGTCGAGTCGTCGCTCATGGTGACGGTGGCCGTCAGGCGCATCTGGTGAGGAAAACCGGGAAGACTCGATCCGTTCTGCGCCGGCAGGTAGAGGGATGCGGCGGTCTCGGAGAGGCTCACGCGGTTCACCGTCAGCACCCGCGGCACGACGAGCACCGACGCGGTCGCCGTGATCGAGCCCGAGCTCGCCGTCAGGATCACCTGCCCGCCGGGCGCGTTGGGCACGACGCCGATCAGGTTCGCAGCACCGATGGTGACCCGGCCGGCTGGCGACGCCTGCCAGGTGACGGCCGTCGGGAACTGCTGGCCCGTGTTCATGCGCGCGAGCACCGTGAGGGCCTTGCTCTTGGCGGAGGCGGAAGCCGTCGGGTCCGAGCTGAGCTGGAAGCTCTCCGGCACGATGATGAGCTTCGAAAGCACGGGAGGCACGTAGGGCGTCGGGGTGGGATCCGGAGCTTCGCCCGTGCCCTCGTCGCGGCCGCTCGTACCGCCGTTGCCGCCTCCGACGTTCCCGACGATGCCGGGACCGTCATCGGCGACGCAGGCCCCCAGCAACAGGGCCGCAAGCAGGATGCTCGCCCCCAGCGGGCCTCTAGTGGATGTCCACATTCAGGGTTCCCCAGATGGAGTAGTTGGGAATGCCGTAGATCTGCCCGTTGACCTTCACGGTGATCTGCCCGCTCTCGGCTTCGGGCGGCACCACCGCGTAGATCGACTGGTGATCGGCCGAGACCCCGGTCACGGTGGCGGTAGCCACGTTGTTGAAGAGGATCACGTTGCGGGCGGTGAGCGTCGCCGAGTCGAAGTCGCTGCTCGCCCCGGTCGTGTCGAACAGGATGCCGCGGATGGTCACGATGTTGTCGGGAGGCGTGATGCTCGCCGTCGCGGGCTCGATCGTAAGCACGCTACCCCCACCGGTGCTGCGCATGTAGATGCGCTCGCTGGGCGGCCCCGGGTCGTAGGCGATACCCGCGACCGGGTCGTTGTCCGCTTCGAGCAGCGAGGCCACGATCCCCTTGGCCACGTTGTAATCGCTGAGCGAGAGGCCCGTGATGCCGGCGAAGGGCTCTGCGAGCGAGCCGATCAGGTGCATGGGGTTGACCCGCCCGGGCCCCTTGAGGTTCGCGAGGGTCGAGAGGGCCGTCGTTCCCTCGTCGATGATGACCGGCGTGTTGGAGGCGGAGCTTGTGATCGAAAGCCAGCCCTGACTCGTGTAGGCGAGGATGGTCCGCACGCGTGCCGCGCTCTTGCCCGCGGCGTTGTCGCCAAGGCCCCGGATCGCCTCTAGGTAGTAGGTGCGGTTGACCGTGGGCTTGAACGTGCGGCCGAACGTGAGGGTAAACTTGCCGACGGCGTCCGTCAGCGTGCTGCCCCGAGTGATATTGGCCGTCGTGTCGATCAGGACGATGGTCGAAGCGCTCGCGATCTCCGAGATGGAGGCCTGGACGGAATAAGGCGAAAGCTTGTCGGCGGGGTTCAGGTAGGCGCGGCCCGTGATGGCGGGCGTATCGCCCAGCTCATCCGGCGCATGGCCCACGAAAGGCGCACAGGCAAGCATGGCGATGGCCGCTCCGGCGATGCCGAGCGACAGCAACCATCCTCGAATCAACGGATGCTCAGTGTTCATCCCTCGCCTCCCTGATTCCTCTTTACCCACGCCTCGTCCCCTCTATAACCCGGCCGAATGCTGAATGCCCAAGGCCTCGCGCGCCACATCACCAGCCGAGCGCGGATAATCGTGGACGCGCACGCGGTCGAAGGTGGCGTTGGGGACATAGGTCGCGTTGTTGGTGGCCCCGCTGAGAAAGAGGTTGCCCAGCTTCGTCCCCTCCACCCCGGCGTCTCCCATGTAGATGCCGCCGCTGTACGGGTTCGTCGCCACGGGACGACCATCGAAGTATAGGACCATCCCCTCGGGCCCCCCCCATGTCATGGCCACGTGGTGCCACGATCCGGCGGTCCAGAGAGTACCGGGAGCCGTCCAGGCCGCCGTGTACCAGGTGGCAGGGGTGCAGACCCCGAAGCCCAGGGTATGGCCTTCCTTGTAAAGGGCCAGGACGCGCTGATCGTCCCGCTGACTGATACCCATGATCGCGTTGGAAAAGGGCACGGTCGGACGGCCGTCGAAGCGCGTATCGGCCGAATCGTAGAAGGGCGACAACCAGAAGGAGATGCTCCCCTTCTGACGCGGCACGTAGCGGTCGTCGAGCGCGAAGCGATCGCTGGTCGGGTCCCCCGTGTAGGGATGAACCGTCGCCCCCTCTTCGACCTGGAACATGGTGAAGGCCACCTTGGCATTGGCCGTCAGCATCCGGACCGGATAGGCGTAGAGGCTCGAAAGGGGCCCGCTGGTGAACGTGAAGGAGACGCGCCGCCAGGTATCGTCGGCGTTCAGAATCGTGGTCCCCACGCCACGCCCCGCATACAGGCCCTCGGTGATCCCGTAGGTCAGCTCGAAGCTCGCCGGGTTCCCGGCGCTCGGCGCGCAGACCCAGGCGCTCAGGGTGTAAGTCGTGTGCGGCTTGACCGCGAGCTGAACCAACGGGTAGTTGGGGTTGATCGACGCATCGTGCGTAAAGAGGAAGGTCTGGCTCCCGGTCGGGTTCGGCGGCAGGCCGTGCGCCGTTGTGGTCGAAAGGGTCCCGCCGTTAGGGATGACGTATCCCGTCAGCCCATTTCGCGCATGGCCGTTCGGAATGAGGTTGATGCCCGAATCGAGCACCACCCCCTGGCCGCCGCGGTAGCCCGGGCCGTAGGTGATCCCGCTCGAGGCGCTCGCAGGCGTTGTCGTCGAATCGTAGAGCAGCTTTCCGGGTTCGGGCGCAAAGCCCGTCGGGGCAGCCCCCACTTCCAGCTGGGCCCCGTCGAGCCAGAGGGTCTCAGGGAAGACCGCCTGGCCCGAGAGCGAGCCGGGCCGCACGAAGACCTGCGCCTCGGCGGACGACGTGGCGGTGTAGGTCAGGTGGTAGCGCCGAAAATCGGTGGTCAACGAGATCGGCGTGGAGATCAAGAGGTCGCCGTTGGACTGCGCGACCATGAGGCTCATCTTCTCGTTTCCGGCCGCCCCCTTCGCGTAGACCGAGAAGGTGTAGGTCTCGCCGCCCCGGAAAGTGAAGACCGTCTTCGGGTTGATCCACCAGAGATTGGCTTGCCCGAGCCAGGTGTCTCCCGGGTTCTTGACCGTGTACTTCACGGACGTCCCCAGGTGCGCCGAGGTCGTCGGATCGAGGCTCACCGTCGACTGGCTGAGGCCGCCCCCGTCGAACAGGGCCCAGGAATTCTCCAGGCGATCCTCGAAGCTCGGGTTTGCGAGCAAATTGAGCGAGCCACTCGTGAACGAGATGCCGAACGTGCCGTCCGGCTTCGGCTTCACCACCTGCATGGGGTCGAGGTTCGAAGCGAGCGCCTCCTGCACCGTCTTCGCGACCTGGCGGAGCGCGATCTCCGAGTAGAAGGCATTGAGCGCGCTCACCTGGCTGCGCCGAGCGACGGGATCGTAGCTCACCTTGCCCAAGACGTCGGCGGCCACGAGCGACTTGTGCTGGTGCACGAGGACGACGGCCGTGGTCATGGGCGTGATGGCGATGCGCGTGCCGCTGACGCTCGTCCAGCCCCCGGCCGAGAGCGACACAAGGGTCCGCAAGGCGAGCGTCGCCGCGCCCGCTCCGCCGACAGGCTTACTCGCCTCCAAGACGTAGAGGGTATTCAGGGCGGGCGTGAAGCTCGAAAGCGCCATGACCGTGAAGTTGCCGGCGGCGTCCGTCAGGCCCGTGCCCTTGACCTGGGCGGTCGCCGGATCGATCAAGGAAACGGTGGCGCCCGCCGCGATATCCGAGGCGATCGCCTGGGTCTGGATGCCTGCTTCGGTCATGGCGAACGTGCCGGCGAACAAGGCGCGCTCGTGCGCCGAGGCCCGCGAGGCGGCAGGCGCCTGAGCGAGCGGCATCGGCATGCGACAGCCCGCGAGCGCGAGCGCCAGCAATGCCAGCCAGCAGAGGATCCGACTCGAGGTGACGCGTCCCATGGCTAATCCTGCTCGATCCGCTGAGCGTCCCGCAGGATCTCGGCGCTCGTCTTGGCGTAGTCGTAGACCTTCAGGCTCCCGAAGATGGCCTCGGCCGGATACAGCGTGCTGTAGTTGGTCGTCCCGACGCAGAGGGCGGGCGGCATCACCTGAATGGGTCCCGGCGAGGCAGCAGAGGCCGCAAGACGGCCGTCCAGGTAGAGGGCAAGGCCACCCGCGCCCCAGGTGAAGGCGACGTGATGATCCTGCCAGGGCTCCCAGCGCGAGATGTCCCCCCGCAGGACCTGGGCGCTCGTCGCGTGGGGCCAGTAGTTGACCTCGATGTTGCCGCCGTTCTTGAAGAGGGCGATCCCGTCGCCGATCGTACTCGGCTTGGTCCACGGCTCGAAGAGGTTGAAGCGGCCTGTCGTCGTTCCCGCCCAGGACGGGCGGATCCACATGGAGACGGTCCCCTTGGCCAGGTCCAGGCGCCCGTTCGGATCGAACTTGAGGGTGGTGCTCGCCGGGGCGAGGCGCTGGACGCGGCTGTTCCCGTTATCGGCGACCAGCAAGTAGCCGGCCGGATCGACCTCGACCCCCTGGATACCCAGGAACTGCCCCGGCAACGACCCAGGCCCGCCGGCCTCGCCGACCTTGGTGCCGTTCGGCGCGAACTTCACCAACCGGCCGTTCGCGAGCTCACCGACCCAGGCATTGCCCGCCTGATCGATCGCAAGCCCCTGGGGCTGGTCGATCACCCCGGTGCCGCCGTAGATGCCGAGCAGGTTCCCGTTCTCGTCGAACTTCTGGAGGCGGTTGTTGTTGCGATCCGCCACCCACACGTTGCCGTCCTGATCGATGGCGATCCCCGAGGGTCCGCTGAAGAAGCCCGGCTGGTTCGAAGCCTGCTTGGTGAGCGGCGCGGGGTTGCCCGTCCAGGTGCCGCCCCAGCCGATGCCCCGCGCGAAGGTGCCGTTGGACCAGAAGGCCGATACCCGGTGATTCTGCCACTCCGTCACCCAGATCCGGCCCTTGCGGTCGACCCGCAAGAAGTGGGCGTAGTCGAACCAGCCATTGGCCGTGCTGGCGCCGGTGGTGGGCGCATCGCCCTCGTACCAGACCCGGCCCTGACCGATGGCCATCAGGAAGCGGCCGTTGGGGTCGAACTTCTGCAGGCGATTGTTGCCACCATCCGCCACCCAGATGTTGCCGAGCGCGTCGGAATCGAGGCCGCCGAAGAGCCCGAATTGACCGTTCAGCGTGCCGGACGCGCCGAAGGTGAAGAGATAGCGGTCCTTCGCGTCGAACTTCAAGATGCGCGGCGTGCCGATGAAGTTGCAGACGTAGGCATTGCCCCAGCGATCCGTCGTGATGGTCCCCGGCACCTCGAAGTTGCCTTGCGAGCTGCCATAGCCCCCGATCTGACCGAGCGGCAGGCTCGAAGAGGCCGCCACGGCGAAGCCCGTGCCAAAGGGCGTCCGCAGCGGGCTGTGGTTGCCCGACAGGGGTGCTGCCGTCTTGAGGTCGAAGAGCAGTTTGCCACGCCCCGCGTCCAGGGCGACCTGGTACTGGCTGTCCGCAGTGGACCAGACGATGGCCCTCACCGGGTCGAGATTGGCCGCCAGCGCGTCGCCGACCAGCCCCTTCACCCGCTCGAAGTCGGGCGCGGGGATCCCGGTCGCCCCGGGGACGAAGGCCCCGCTCGTCGCCGAGAGGGCACCGAGCATGGCCGAGCCCGAGAGCCCTCTGAGGGCCTGGATGGCGCTCACGGCGGTGGTCCCGACGTTGACGAGCACCCCGCCTGCCTCGTCCGAGGTGCCCGCAATGGACCGCCAGCGGCTCCCGTCCCAGGTCACCAGGGTGCGCAGGCGCAGCAAGGCACCCTCGTTGGTCGCAGTGAAACGCTTGGCGACTTCCAGGCCATAGACCGCGTTGAGGGTCGGCGAGAAGGCGACGAAGGGATTGAGGCTGAAGCGCCCTGCGGCATCGGTCGTGCCGGTGGCGATGACGTTGCCGAGCGCGTCGCGCAGCGAGACGGCGGCATACGGCGACAGCTCCGCCTCGACGGCCTGGATCGCGCGCGGGGGGGCTGCCTGCCCCCAGAGCATGCGCGCCTGTTGCGCGTCCGTCGCCGAAGGGGGCGTCACGTCGGGCGCAAGCGAAGCGGGCTTGCACGCAGCCAGCGCCAGGACGCCAAGACAGAGCAAGGTCTTTCGCATCAGTAAATCACCCCCGCTTCCTGCACCTCGGGGGTCGAGGCAGGGTTCCCGCTCGAAAGGCTCAGGCGATACCTGAGCTGCCGGCTGGAATAGGCCGCAAGACTTGCCATGTTGGCGCCCACCGCGCTCGAAGGGGCGACGGACTGCCAGGCGCCCCAGGTCGTGCCGTCGTTGCTGGTCGAAATCTCCGCCGAGACCCCGGTGCCTGCGGGCAAAGCGCTCACATCCCAGTAGAGCGTGCGCCAGGTTACGACTCCCCCCGCATCCAGCACGGGCGAGATGTAGCGACCGGTCGCCTTGAAATTCGACGGCCCGGGCGAGCGGTAGCCCGCAAGCCGGATCCCGCCGAGCGGATCCTGTGGGTTCGCCCCGCGGAACTTCGAGACCAGCCCGGAGGTGCCGTCGCCCACGTAGAGGTCACCGCTCGCGTCGAAGGCCATGGTTCGCACGTTCTTGAGTTGCGAGGCCGTCGGGCCTGACAGGCGCGCGACGTACTGGCCGTTCGTGGTGAAGACCTGAAGGAAGTTGTGGATGGTGGGCGTGACGACGGTCTTCGCGTTGTTACCCGCCAAGAGGCGACCGAACGGATCCAGGCAGAGCGGGAAGACGTCGTTCGGGAACTGCCCGTCACTAAGCCCCGCGCTGCCCCACTTGGCGATGAAGGTGCCGTTCGACGCGAACTTCTGGATGCGGTAGTTGTCCAGGTCCGCGACGTACAGGTAGCCTTGCTTGTCGATGGCGAGCCCCCCGGCACGCCAGAAGGCACCGTTGGCACTACTGGTCGCCACCGCGGGCGCCGACCCCGTCCAGGTACCGCCGTAGCCGAGGCCCATGAGGAACTGGCCGTTCGGCGTGTACTTCATGACCCGGGCGTTCGTGTTGTCCGCGACCCATAGGTTCCCATCGCGATCGAAGACGATCTTGTGCGGGTCGGCAAAGCTGAGGTTCCCGCTGCCGGACGTCGCGGCGGGCGGAGCCTGATCCGGGTTCCAGACGGTGCCGCTCCCCCAGGCCCGCAAGAACTTGCCGTCACGGTCGAACTTCTGGATCCGGTAGTTGTAGACGTCGCTGACGTAGACGTTGCGCTGGGCGTCCACCGCGATGCTCAGCGGCTGGTTGAAGTAGCCGTTGCCGTTGGAGGTCACCGGCGCAGGAGCCGGCGTCCCAGCGATCCAGGTGGTGCCGTTGCCCCAAGCCCGCACGAACTGGAAGTTCCGGTCGAACTTCTGCACGCGGTGGTTGTAACGATCGACCACATAGCAGTTTCCGTCGGGATCGAAGGCCAGGTCCTCGATCACCCCGGTTCCGAACTGACCGTTGAGCGTCCCGCTTCCCCCGAAAGACTGGAGGTAAGTGAGCTGGGTCGGGGTGAAGGCCTCCGCGTCGTCCAGCTGGCCGGGCTCGAAGTCGGAAAGGGTCGTCTGGCTCCACTGGGCGCCGCCCACGCCCGCCTCGTTGCCCGCGGGCCCCTGGGTCAGATCGGCCGCTGCCGAGCCCGAAGCGATGCGCACCGACAAGCCCAGCGAGACGCCGTTGGCCCCGCTCTTGATGACCAGGGGCATCATCCCCCAGCTCGTCATGAGACCGGTGGCGTTCAACCCCGTATAGGCGCCCGCGTAGAGGGTGTAGCCCCCGCCGGGCGGCAGGGCACTCAGCGTCAAGGTCTGGGGGCCCGGGCCGTTCGCGATCGCCGTGCGATCGCTTCCGAGCAGCCCGGGATTGCGCAGGAGGACCTTGAGGGACTGGGTGTTGCCGACCAGGGCCTGGGTCTGCTGCGGCAACACCAGCCGGATGGTCAGACCGCCCTGATGCGCAGGATCGACGGCACCCGGCGCAGGCGACGAGGGCGGCTGCGCCGGCGCGCAGGCCGCAAGCCACATACCGAGGGTGACGCCCCCGCATGCACGCGTGATTCGTCCGAGTCGTATCGCCATTGGTCTTGTCGCTCCGAGATCCCTACTTTCCCTGTACCCGAACGAGCGAGGGAAAGCCTTGGAGCCGCGTTAAGAATTGCGGTCCAGGAGCGGGGACTCGCTACCTCAGTACAGGAAGTCGATCGGCTCGGCCACGGTGCGGAAGGCCTTCTCGGCCCAGGTCGAGTTGTCCTTGAGCCACTTCATGCTGATGGGCTGGGCCGCGTTCCAGTCGGGATTGGCGATGGTGCGGTTGAACTCCGCCACCTTCTCCTTGTCCGCCACGATGTTCACGATCTCGTGGTTGGTGTTGTAGGTGCGGTAGTCCGCGTTGGCCGAGCCGATCGAGAGGATCTCGCCGTCCACCGTCATGCCCTTGAAGTGGCTGAAACGCTCGACGGGCTTGCCCTTGTCCACTCCGCCCGCGCTGAGTCGGACCTCGATCCCCGCCTCCAGCAACTGCTTGGCGGTCAGCATGGCCATCTGGTAGTTGAGGTCCTTGCCGCCCTCGCCCGACGCAGGCACCAGGGCCTTGACCGAGAGCTTGGGGTTCTTCTGCTTGGCGTCGATCAGCGCGTCCACCAGCTCGTCGTCGGCGAAGTACGGGCTGATGATGAAGATCTCCTTCTGGGCGTTCGCGATCGCCTTGAGGTGGACCTCCTTGAGACCCTTGTTGCCCGTCAGGGGGTCGGTGACGAAGGTCTGGATGGCCGTGTCGCCGGTCTTGGAGGGGATGGGCTTGGGGTCGGTGGCGGGCACCTTGCCGCCGGTCAGGGCCCAGGCCTTGTAGAACTCCTTCTGGACGCGGGCGGCCTCGTCGCCCTCGACCGTCATGAGGAAGTCGTGGTGGCTGTTGGCCTTCGACTTGGGATCGCCCGCCTTCTTCTCGAAGGTGGGCTTGAAGTACTCGTCGCCCACGTTGCGGCCGCCGACCAGATACTTGGCCCCGTCGGCGATGTAGATCTTGCGGTGGGTGAGAGGCAGCATCCCCTCGGCCTTCCAGGAGACCAGCTTGGGGTTGAAGAGCTTGGCCTCGACGCCGTTGTCCTGCAGGAACTTGAGGATGTTCCGATCCTTGGTGCCGTAGTCGCTGTTGATGCCGGTCGAGTCGATCAAAACCTTGGCGTCGAAGGTGCGACCCTGCGCCTTGGCCTCCTTCACCTTCGCGACGAGGGCCTGGGCCAGCTTGCGGCCGGTCTCGTCGTCGTGCCAGATGAAGGTCTCGATGTGGAAGGAGGTCTTGGCGCCCTTGAGGGCGCTGAGGATGGCCTGGAAGGAATCCTCGGCCCCCACGTGGTAGGTCACCTCGTTGTGGCGGGTGGCGTTGCTCAACAAGAGCTTGTCGAGGGGCATCCGCGGGCCCTTGGGCGCCTCCTTGGGCGCCTCCTTGGCCTTGGGCTTATCGGTCCCCTTGAGCGAATCGATCAGGCTCTTGCCGTATGAGATGGCGCGATCCGTGATGTTCGACATGCCGAGTCCCCCAAGTGCGATGAATAGCCGTATAGGGAGTTATCGACCAAGCGAGCCGAAACTTGCGTGGTTGGCGCCGTTCCAGGCGATCAGCGGCTCTTGCCAGGCTTGGCGGGCCGCACCGCCGCAAGCAAGCCCTCGGCGGCCTTTGCCAGCTCCTGAGCGGGACGCTCGGCGATGCAGCGCGTGAGGACGTCGGTCGCCTCCAGCGTGTCGCCGCGGGTCCTGAGGGCCAGGGCAAGGTGATAAAGCAAGAGGGCGCGATCGCCCGCGAGGCGCTCGGCGGCCACCCGCAGCAGATCGATGGCGGCGTTGGGCTGGAAGGTGCGCTGCAAGACCCGCGCCAGCGAGATGTAGGCGTCGGCGTGGTCCGGCATCAGCTCGATGGCCGCCCGGTACACCTCGATCGCGTCGCGCATCCGCGCCGTGCGCTCGAAGATCTCCCCGAGCAAGAGGTACGACGGGCCCCACTGCTCCTGGGCGAGCACCGCCTGCACCTGGGCCTCGGCCTCGGCGAGGCGCCCCTGCACCAGCCACAGGCAGGCCAGGTTGTGGTGGGCGTGGGTGTAAGGGCGATCGGGCGTCAGCACGATCAGCTTCTCGTAGTGCTCCTCGGCGTCCTCGAGCATGCCCAGCTCGTGCAGCAAGGAGGCCAGGTTGAAGAGCACGTCCGGATCGGTCGGGGCGTGGCGGTGGGCGGCACGGAAGGAGACGAGTGCCTCCTCGGGACGATCAGCCGCGTAGCGGGCGCGCCCCAGCTCGAAGTGGGCCCGCGCCCAGTCCGGGTGCTGCTCCACCAAAAAGCCCAGCTGCTCGATGGCCTCCTGGAACTGCTCCATCTCCCGGTAGGTCATGGCGAGGGCCATGCACACGTCCCGGTCCTTGGGCTCGAGTACCCAGGCGCGCTGCAGCATCTTGATGGCCGCCGGGTGGTTCTTGGTCGCGAGGTAGGCCTCGCCCAGTCGGCGGTACGCCTCGATGTGCGACGAGTTGAGGTGGATGACCTTGAGGTAGCACTCGCTCGCCTGCTCGGGCTGGCCCAGGTGGTGCAGGCTCTCGCCCAGCTGGAACCAGGCGTCGGCGTTGGCGCTGTCCATGGCGATCGCCTGCTGGAAGCAGTGGTTCGCGTCCTTCCACTCGGCGTGCTCGGCGTGGTCGTAGCCCTGGGCCAGGTAGATCTCGGTGCGGTGCAGCTCCTCTTCCAGGTCCTTGGCGAAGGCCTCGGCCGAGAGGTACCGGTAGTCGGGATCCTTGCTCAGGCACTTCAGGAGCTTGTCGCCCAGGCTCTTGGGCAGGCGCGGGTTGAGCGAGAGGGCGTCCGTCGGCTCGGCGTAGAGCAGGCGGTGCGCCACGTCGGTCGGGGTCTCCCCCGCAAACGGCAGCTCGCCCGTGAAGGCCTTGAACAGGATGACCCCCGCGGCGAACACGTCCGAGCGGCCGTCCACCGAGGTCGCATCCAAGAGCTGCTCGGGCGACATGTAGTTGAGGGTGCCGAGCATCATCTTGGCCTGGGTGATACCCGGGGCAAAGGCCCGGCGCGCCATGCCGAAGTCCGTCAGCTTGAGCTGGCCCGCCGGCGAGATCAGGCAGTTGGCGGGCTTCACGTCCCGATGGACCACCCCCTGCTCGTGCAGGTGCTGGAGGGCGTTGCAGAGCTGGATTCCCCACTCCAGGACCTGGGGGATGGGGCTTCGACGCCGCTCTTCCATCACCGCGTGCCAGTTGCCGCCCGGCTGGTACTCCATGACCAGGTAGTGGCGATCGCCGTCCACCCCGGCGTCGTACGCCTTGATGATGTTCGGGTGGTTGAGCTGGAGGTGGATGTCCGCCTCGCGCTTGAAGCGCGCCACCTGCTCGTCGACCGAGAGGCCCGCGTCCTGCTCGATCAGCATCTCCTTGATGGCCAAGAGGCGCTTGGATCCAGGCGCCTGCGCAATGAGGATCCGGCCCGACGCGGAACGCGCGAGCTCGGCGATGACCTCATAATCGGCGATGCGATCGGACAGAGTACCGGCCCTCAAGCGACTCCCCCGTCGCCTCGTCCCAAAGGGGACGGGGGCGGGGGAAAGGGGGTGCGTTGGACGACGAGACTTAGCTCAGGCGGTTGAGGACGGCCTTCGAGACCGCCTTGAGGGTGGCGAACACGCCCGAGCCCTCGACCGCGACCGCCTCGAACGAGGGCACGCCCCGGTCGTTGAGGGAGCTCTCCAGATCCTCGAAGGAGTTCACGTTCGGCAGGTCACGCTTGTTGTACTGCAGCACGTAGGGCACCGAGTCGAGGGTCAGGCCGTACTCGGCGAGGTTCTCCTCCATGTTGCGCAGGCTCTCGATGTTCTCCTGCATCTTCTCGGTCTGGCTATCGGCCACGAACACGATGCCGTCCACCCCGTTGAGGATCAGCTTGCGGCTCGCGTTGTACTCCACCTGGCCGGGGACGGTGTAGAGCGAGAACTTGGTCTTGAAGCCCTGGACCGAGCCCAAATCGAGGGGCAGGAAGTCGAAGAACAGGGTGCGCTCGGTCTCGGTCGCCAGGCTGATCATCTCGCCGCGGATGCCGGGGGCGAGCTGCTTGAAGATGTACTCGAGGTTGGTGGTCTTACCGCCGAGGCCGGTGCCGTAGTAGACGATCTTGCAGTTGATTTCGCGGCTGGCGTAGTTGATGAGGGCCATCGACATTCACTCCTAAAACAGGTCGTTGATCTTCGGCGCCGGCGCCTGCGCGGGCCTCATGGGGGAAGACGCGGGGCTCTGCTTGTACATGGCGTCCATCTGCTGGTCGACGCCGTCGAGGGACTGCTCGACCTTGTACTTGATCCGGCCCACCGGGATCTGGTTGGGGAAGATGACGGCCAGGATGTCGTGGGTCTTGAGCGCCGCCACGTAGATCGAGTTGGTGGCGCCCTGCTGGAACATCTTGGTGAACTCCGCCTCCCCCAACAGGGTGGCGATCGCCTTGGTGGAGTTGAAAGAGCCCGTCACCAGCGCCGAGATCGACATGGTGTCGTAGTGGCTGGTCTCCCCCTGGGCCGCGATCATCTGGCCGGACTTGTCGATGAGCAGCGCCGCCCGCGCGCCCGAATCGAGCACGAGGTTGCCGAGCGAGTTGTTGAGGGCACGAATCCCGTCTTCCGTCAGGACCAGGTGCTTGGAGATGGCCATGGGTGTCGAAGTCCTCCTGCCAGGCGTTCTGGCGGCGTCGAACCTAGGGGGTCCTTGTGGTGACGGGCAAATCAAGGGCCTCCCAGCCGTTACGCTCCTCGGGGGTCGCCCCCTCCAGCGCGTCCGCGAGGACCTTCTCGGTGAAGCCGGGGCCGTGAATCTTGGTGACGTACTCGAGCGCCTGGGTCAGGAACGCCTTGTACAGGTCGCGAAGCTGCTCGAAGGTCTGGGTCGCGGGGACCCCGTCCTGCACCGCGCCGCTGCGCCAGCGCAGCTCGACGCCCCGGGCGCGGGCCTCTTCGTTCAAGAGCGCCTCGAGGCCCTCGGTCATCTTGAGGCCCGAGATCGACGCGAAGCGCGCGTAGAGCTCGTCGCACAGACGGCGGAACACGCTGCGCAGCGCCTCGTCGGGCGCGGTCTCGACGATGAGCGCCCCTTCGCGGTGAAGCTCGATGAGGGCGGTTGCGACCGACAGCTCGTCCAGCTGGACCTCACGCGCAAGCTCGGCGAGGGTCTTGCCCTCGGCGGCCTCGAGCTTGGCGGCGAGCTCGGCGGCGAGCGAGGAGGTCTCCTCGGGCAGGGGACGGCGCTGGGTCCGGAAGCGGGCGCGGGGGGAAATGGTCGAAAGCTCGGCGCGCACCGCGCGCCAGCGGTCCAGGCGGCGGATCCCCTCCTGGGCGAGCTCGCCCAGAGGCGCGGTCACGCTCGGCAGCGCCGCGGGGGTGCCGGGGTCAAAAGCAAAAGCGCCCGTGTCCCAGTGGAAGAGGGCGTAGACCGCCTCCTCGCCCGAAAGGTCCTGGACCTGGGCTCCCACGATCCGGCCCTCGGCGCACGCGAGCGTGCCTTCACGCCCTTCGCTCGAAAGGCGCAAGGTCCCGGTCGAGGCGTTGAGACCGATGATCTGGATCAGGTCGCTGAAGCTGAAATCTTGGAGGCTGCCTTCGGCAATCATTCAATCGGTCCCCTTGCGCTCCCCGGCTCGTTCACTCTCACGATGGCTCCGCCAATGGCGGTGCCGGCGACGATCAGGCCCTCGGCGACGACCCGCGTCCTTCCCCCGGTGGGGTAGGGCACCGCGAGCTCCCGGCGCGAGAGCACCGGCCGCCGCTTCGCCAACACGGCCTCCAGGGCCGGACCGAGCGATCCGCGATAGGCCAGCGCCACCGAGGAAAAGCCCTCGGCCGAATCGAGCAGGTGCTCGATAGTCGCCAGGTGCGCGGCCGGGTCCGAGAAGGCCCCACCGAGCGTCTCCGGCGGGACCAACGGGGCCGCGAGCGCGCTCTCCCCGAGCGTCCATCGCTCACAGAGCAGCTGAGCCAAGCCGAGAGATCCTATACCCTCCAACGGAGGGACGTAACAGTATAGCAGGTCGCCCGGATATTTCGACAGGGCGGCCTCGGGCGGGATCCGGTCGGCCGCGTAGCGACCTTCCGGAAGGCCTCGATGCTGCTCGCGCAGACGGTTGGCCTGCTCCACGTAGTGACGGAAGACCGCCGAGGGAGGCATGGGCTTGAAGCCCAGCTCCTGCCGGTTCCATGAGAGCCAGTAACGGATGGCCCAGTAGACGGCCACCACCCCGATGGCACGCTCCTCGTCGGAGAGGGCGCCGCCGAAGAGGTGCTGGTGCCAGATGCCGAGCCAGATGGTCTCTTCCGGGGTGAAGTAGCGGTTGGCCCAGGGCAAGAAGCGCTTGACGACCTCGGGCTCCTTGCGCAGCTTGAGCCACTCGGCCAGGCGGCGCTCGCCGACCGGCTGCGCCCCGCCCGCCACGAAGGCCCGGCTCCACCAGGCGCTCGAAACGAGCGGGTCGGCGGTGGCCACCGACCATCCCAGACGCTTGAAGGCTCGCGCCTCGGCCCCCCAGCCGCTGAAGAGGCAAAGCGCGCTCGTCGCCCCGAGCCCCGCGAGCTGATCGACCGCCCAGGCCGCCGGTGGGCGACTAGGGGGCGGCAGCGGGCCTTCGATGGCCGGCAGCGGGGAGATGGGGGCGGTCATGGCGCGCGGAAACCCTCGAAAAGACGGACGCCTGCCATCATAGCACGCCCCCTCGACGCCGAGGGGGGAAGGCGCCTCCCCTGTCAGCGCCGCTCGGGCAGCGCCAGGCGAGGCACCGCCTCGATCCGCACGTCGCGCGAGTCCGCTTCAAGCTTGAAGCGCGCAACGGCCCCCTGCAGCCCGCGGGCGTGGCCGTTCAGGTCGTCGGCGGCCCCTGAGACGCTCGTGGTCGCGAGGGATGCCTCGTGGGCGCTCGCGTTCAGGCTCTCGATGGCCCGGACCACCTGGTCGCCCCCCACGCGCTGCTCGGCCGTGGCGTAGCTGACCGAGCGAGTGAGCAGGTGCATCTCGTGGACGGCGGCATTCACCTGCTCGTTGACGCTCGCCATCTGCTCGGCCGCCGTGACGATCTGCTGGCTGGATTGCGCCTGCTCGCTGGTCGCCTCCTCCACCTCCTGGAGGAGGTGAGCCATCTCGGTGGCCGCGCCCTTGATGCGCTGAAGCGCCTCGTGGGTGTGCTCAGCGAGCCGCACGCCCTGATGCACCTTGTCGGTGCCCTCGTGGGTGACGCCGACGGCGTGGGCCGTCTCCTTCTGGATGCCCGCGATCAAGTCGCCGATTTCCTTGGTGGCCTTGGCCGAGCGCTCGGCGAGCTTGCGGACCTCGTCGGCGACCACCGCGAAGCCGCGGCCCGCATCGCCGGCCCGAGCCGCCTCGATGGCGGCGTTGAGCGCGAGGAGGTTGGTCTGCTCGGCAATGTCGTCGATCACCTCGACGATGGCCCCGATCTCGCCCGAGCGCGCCGCCAGCTCCTCGATGGTCGCGCGGATACCCGTCATGGTCTCGTTGATGGCCGTCATGCCGGACTTCGCCTCGGCGACGGCCTGCTCGCCCGAGGCGATGGCGTCGCTCGAGCCCGCGGCGACCTGGTTGGCCTGCGAGGCGTTGCCCGCCACCTGCTGGATGCTCGCGGCGAGCTCCGCGATGGCCCCCGACGTCTGGGTCACGGCTGCCGCCAGCTCGTTGGACTGGCTCTGGACCACGCAGACCTTTTGCTCCAGCTCCTGGGTGCTGGTATCCACGGCCTTGAGGTTCGCGGCCATCTGCTCCATGGCCGCCGAGGTCACCTCGCTGGCCGAAGCCTGGACCGAGGCCGTATCGGCCAGCTGGTGGCTGGATCCCACGATCTGGCCCGCGGCTGAGGTGACCGCGCCGGCGGTGTTGCGCACCTCCCCCACGATGACGTGCAGGCCCTCGATCATCCGGGTGATGGCCGTCCCGAGGCGATCGCGCTCGCTCTTGGGCTTTACCTTGATGCTCAGGTTGCCGGCGCTGACCTCCTCGGCGGCCGCAGCCATCTCGCGCAGGTAGACCATCATCGCCTCGAAGGAGGCGGCCAGATCGCCCAGCTCGTCGCGATGGGCGATGGCGATGCGGCGATCGAGCTCGCCGTTCGAGACGGCCTGGGCCACCGCCACGAGCTTCAAGAGCGGGGCGATGATCCGACGCCGAATGAGGAGAATCGCAAGCCCAACCAGGGTCAGGGTGGCGAGGGACATCAGGACGAGCACGACCGTGTTGAGCTGCTGCTCCTGCTGGGCGGCGCCGACGGCCCGCTCGGTGTCCGCGCTGACGGCCTCCGCCACGTTCAGGATGGAGTCGATGCCGCGCGTGGCCTCCTTGACCCATTCACTCCCCGTCACGGGGTAGGGCGCATGGGCATCGCTCGCCTGGTAGACGGCGCGGCGCATCTGCTCGAAGCGGCCGAGGAATTCGGCGTCGAGCCCGGCCATGGCTTCGCCCACGTGCGAGTCGGCCGGGAACTTCCGGGTGATGAGGCGCAGGACTGTGACGTTCTGGTCGACGATGGCCCGGAAGCGCGCGAGATTCTGGGCGGTCTCGCCCTCGATGGGCTTGCCCTGGGCGATGGCCGACCCGATGGTGGCCCGCTCGCGTCCGGCGTACTCGGCGGCCAGGAACACGATCTCCTTGATCTGGAGGTTGCTGCGATAGGCCTCGTCCAGGGGGGTCTTGGCCGTGAAGGCGTCCCGCCGCACCTGGGACAGGGCCTCGATGAAGGCCGTCATGGTGCCGATCCAGACCTTGGGGGCCAGCGCGGGCGTCCGCGTCTCGAGGGCCCGATCGACCGAGCGGCGGGCCTCCATCAGGGCCGCACGGCGCTCGGCGAGGACGTTGAGACTCTCATTCAGCGGATGGCCCTGATCCCCGGCCTTCAGGCCCTCGGCGATGGCGACGGCCTCCGCGTAGGCCTTGTCCCCGGTCTCGCGCAGGGTGCGGATCTTGGCTGCGGTCTCGGCCGTCACCGCGTCCGGCTTGGAGATCGCCGTGGCCGTCACGCCACGCTCGAGGGCCTCGCTGGCGTTCGCCGTGAGGATGTGGTCGGCCATGCGGTTGGCTTGCTGGAGCCAGGCGGCCTTGCCGCCATCCGCCGTGACGCGCACCCCCTCCTTGACCAGCAGTAACACGGAGAGCAAGGCCAACAGGGCGATCAACGCCATGAGCAGGTGTCGAATCTTCATGTGCTTCATCGGGCCCTCTTCAAGGATCACGCAAAGGGGGCGCCAAAACCGGAAGAAGGCACTCCTCGCGATACCTTGAAGAATAGATCCGGCCGAACGCACGGAACAGTGGGGTTTCTACGGATCCAAGGATCCAATCCCCCAAGAGCGTCGCCTTGCCGCTCGGCGCAAAGGAACAAGCCCCCGCCTGAGGCGGGGGCTTGTGTGCACGGCGGGAGAAGCGGGTGATTATTGGGTGGTCAGCACGTCCGCGGTGGCCGCATCGGCGTACTCGTTCGACTTGACCTTGTAGTCGCGGATCTCGGCCGGGTCGAGGACGACGGTGATGCGGCGAGTCTCGACGATCGCGCCCTTCTTGGTGAAGGTCACCACCAGGGTGCCGGCGCGCTGCATCAGGAAGCTGGGGTTCATCACCTGGACCGTCGCCGTCACCGTCTTGAAGCTCAGGACGCCGCTGGTCTCGGCCTTGACGTTGGTGACGCGCAGGGCGTAGGCCAGATCGATGGGCGCCGCGGTCGGGGCGGGGGTCGGGGTGGCGGTGGGCGCCGGAGTCGGAGTGGGGGTGGGCGCGGGGGTGGGGGTCACCTCCGGCTCGGGGGTCACCGACGCGGTGGGGGTCTCCGTGTAGAGACCGCTGTCGTTGTTGGTGTCCTCGAACTGATCGTAGGCGCTGGTATCGCTCGTCAGGTCGTCCGCCTGGCTGGGCCCGCGGCCGCAGCCGCTGACGGCGATCGCAAAGGCCACGCCAAGCGCAGCAATCATCGGCATCAAGCGCGCAGTACCAAATCGAGCCATCTCTCCACCCTCCCTAACGTGCGGTGCTAACACTATATGCACGCCCCTCCCCGCGAACTGACGCGGAGAAGGTGAAGGGTGGTTTAAGGTATCGGTAAGCTTCGATCCGAAGGCCTAGCGCGCCGCTACGGCGATGATGCTCGCGATCGCGCTGGCGCTGGGCTCGGGGGGCGCCGAAGGCGGGCTCACGTTGCGTGATTGGCTGCTCCAGCGCGCCAGCTGAGAGGCGTACTGCTGGGCGGATGTCTTGACGCTTGCGATCTGGGAGAGGGCCTCGGGGTCCCAGTTGCTCGGATCCCTGCCCGATCGCTTGAAGGCCTGGGCGGCGAGGGCCACGGTGGTGCTCGCCGCGCTGAGGGTGAGGCCTGTCTCGGAAGTGCGCGCCGAAAGGCGGACCAGCCCCCGGTATACAGGCTGGTCCGACGGATCCAAGAGGGAAACCTCGTACAGGGTGGTACTCGCCGAGAGGGCGGTCACCGGGACGTTGACCGAGAAATCGCCCGTGTCGGTCGTGATGCTGCCGACCGCAAGCACGCTCCCATCGAGGCGCGAGAGGCGCGAGCGGAAGGTCCGGGGGGCCGGCAGGGACTCCGCAGCCACCACGTAGTCGTCGGGCAAGAGCGCCTGGCCATAGAGGGTCACCAGGCGGGGCAGAGAGTTCTCGGGCGACATCATGGGCCAGACACAGCCGCCGAGCCCTGCGCTCCCCCCCAATCCGAGCGCGACGAGTCCGGGCAAGGCCCGGGAAGCCAAGGTCCTCACCGTCATGAGCGCCCTCCTTCGCCGCCCGCGCATGAGGCGCGGGCCTCGCCCCCGAGGCTAGCACGACCCTCGGTTGGAAGGCTTGGCTGGCGAGGACCAATTCACTTGGTCAGTCCAAAGCGCGAAGGGGGAAGGCGGCTTTCCTTTTGCGATCAGGGGAAGAGGAGTTCGCCCGCGTCCTGGGCCAGGTCCGAATCCGCCCCCGGAGCGGTCGCCGCGCCTCCCAAGTAGGCGTAGAAGCGCTGCTGGAAGGTGCCGAGGATCCCGCCCGCCCCAGTCGCCTGCGCGGCGAGCTCGCTCTCGAGCAGCAAGGGGCTGCGCGGCTTACCCGATTGATCAAGCAAGCGCGAGGCGTCACGCTGCACTTCGGCCTCCATGGCGAGGCCTGCCAAGGTCGAAAGGTCCGTTATCTCCGCCGGGAGGGTGCCGGTCTGCCCCTTGTTCAGGCGAAAGGTCCGCGAGAGCAGGATTCCCCCTCGGCTGGGGTGGCGCCACGCCACCTTGACCCACTCGCCCCCCGCGGGCAGGGTGTCGGTGCGTACGGCGAAGGAGAAGTTGCCCTCGGCGTCGTTCACGGTCGCCGCGTCGGTCTTGCCGAGGGTCCCGGCGAGGTTGCTCACCGTCAGGGGACTGCCCTTGAGCGCCGGCAAGGCGGCGGGCTGGGTGAGACCCTCCGCGGAAGGGGGACGGATGCGGCCCTGCAGGGTCACGCTCGACTCGCCGGCGGAGCAGCCCGCGAGCAAGGCGCTCCCCAAGAGCCCAAGGCCCAGACGTCGGACGGCAGCGAGATTCGACACGGCACTCCTCCTAGACGGGATCCGTCGGCGGGCCCGAAAGCCACGAGAGGCTCGCCCGCTTTGCCATTGTAACGGATCCCCGAGAGGGGCGCGCGAGGCTAGAGCGGCGTACGCGGTCGGCGGCGGCGCACCCGCTTCTCGACGACCTCGCCCCCCAGTTCGGGGGTCGACCAGCGCCGCTCGAGGTGGCGATCCAGGCGCCGCAATTGGCGATCGAGCAAGGGCAGGCGGGTGGTGCGGCCTTGGTAGGCCATGACCGCCGCGTAAACCGCAACCCCCAGGGCGCCGACCATCCACAGCGAGATCGCGAGCCCCGAGATCCCGAGCAGGAACAAGCCGAGGAAGGGAAGTCGGCCGAGGATCGCCCCGGCCCAGCCGAGGAGCACCGCACCACCGATCGCTCCGAGCAGCAGGGCCAGGGACTGCAGCGCGTGGAAGCGCAGGTGGCGCACCCCGCGATAGCTCGGCATGAGCAGGACGGCGATCGCGACGGGCGGCAGGTAGCCGAGGGCCGCCAGGGTGCGGTAGGACGCGGCGCGGGGCTCCACGCGCTACCCCGCGCGCTTGATGGCGAGGCGCACCTGGGCGAAGGGCGCCTCCAGGGCGATGCGGGCGGTGGCGGTGGCCACGGCGTAACCCGAGCGCTCCGCGCGCACCTTGTACTGGCCAGGTGCCAGGTCGATGATCTTGAAGCGGCCCGCCGCATCGGTCACGGCCACCACCGAGACCCCCGTCCCCTCCAGAAAGAGGCGCACCCCCGCAAGCGGCTCCTTGGTCGCAGCGTCCGTCACCGCGCCCTCGACCGCCCCGCGGCGCAAGGGGGTGGGGGTCGCGGTGATCCGCTCGGCCTGCTGCGCGCCGACCTGGATGGTGAGCGAGACCGGCCCGCCCTCCTGGACCGAGGCCGTCGCGAGCGCGACCTTCTCGCCGCTGGGCGAATAGACCTCGAGCGGATAAGTTCCCGGCGTGAGCGCCGGCAAGTAGAAGTAGCCCGTCGCCGTGGTGGTTGCGCGGCGCGGCGGCTCCGCAAGGCTCACGGCGTAGCCCGCGCGCGGCGTCCCGTCAGCCCCCAGGACGCGACCGAGCAAGGTAGCAGCGGGCAGAGCGGGCGGCGTGACAGGACCGGTCAGGACGGGGATCGTGCCGGGAGCGCTCGACGGGCGCGGCGAAGGGGCGGGCTGGGGACGACCGGCGGCCGGCGTGGCAGGCATCTTGGAGGGCGCCTGGCCGAACTCGGGGATCATGCCCTGGACGCTTGCACCGTAGTGGAAGCCCCGGTCCACGACCGAGAGGCCCGGCACGCTCAGGCTGCCCGCGCTGAGCCGAAGCCAAGAGAGAGGGGTCAGCTCGACGCCCAGGCCCGTATAGGCGCCCGAGGTCGCCTGCGGGCCGTGGCCCTCGACCATGACCCGACCGAGGGGCCCGAACGGCACCTCAAGGCCCGCCATCAAGCGCGTGTTGAGGGAGACGTCCCCGTCGAAGCCCAGGTGCAGGGTGCCCCAGTTGAAGGGCTGCGTCCCGATCCGGCCGGAAAGGTCGCGCGAGAGGACCATGGTGTAGTGCAGGCCCGAGAGCGGACCCGCCGCGTCCACCCCGATGAGCGACAGGCCGACCGCGATCGCCGTGGGGTTCGCGGCACTCGGGCGCATCAGCTGGTACTTGAGCCCGCCCGAGAGGTAGGCGTAGTCCGGCACCGCGTAAAGCAGGCTGCCCTCCAGGCCCTCCATGAAGCCGATGCGCAAGAAGCCGAGACTGACTCCCGGCCGGTCGGCGGGAAGCACCGCGCGCGCGCCCAACTCGAACTCGCGCGCCTTCAGGGTGCGCGCGTCAGGCATGGCGGAAAGCCCGCTGGCTCCCCAGACCGTCGCGGCGTGGGCAGGCCCTGTCGCGATGAGGGCGAGAACGAGGCCGACACGAAGGACACGCACGGCCTAGCGCCTCTGCGGCGCGCGGCGCGCGGCCTCGTCCGCCACCCGGTAGGCGTCGAGGGTCGAGTAGACCTTGGTCCCGATGATGAGGAGGGCGTCGCCCGCGCGGAAGTAGCCGGTGCCCAGGGCGCTGTCCAGGGCCCATGCGAGCGGATAGGCGAGAACCGGCGAGAGGCACCACCAGCCCTTGGCGGTCTCCCCGTTATAGAACTGGCCGGTGCCGTTGACCGCCAAGCTCAGGCCCGCGGCGATGCGCGGGTCCTTCTGGGGCAGGAACGAGAAAAGCGCCTGCTCGGGCGGTAGCGGAGCGGGCTTGAAGGGAGTCTGCTCGACGGCCAGGGCCGCCGCGGGACTCAGGGCGAGGGTTGCGATCGCCAGGAATGCCGACGGGGCGTGCTTCATGCCCTCAGTGTAGCCGAGGGACCGCCCCGTCGCAAGGCAGGCCTAAGCTCAACGGGGGAAAGCAGCCAGGACGGGCCGACTTTCCCCCTTGCACCTACGTCTCAGAAGTTGAGCTTGAGGCCGAGCAGGTTGCCCTGGCCGTTGCTACCGATGGTCCCCTCGATGTGGGGCTGGAACTTGTAGGCGAGCTCCACGCCGCCACTCGGGCCGCCGAACAGATCGTAGTAAGGACCGCCCGAGAGGCCGTAGTAGGGCACCACCAGGTTGAGACGACCGGTCAGCTCTCGGGTGAAGGGATAGGCGAGCCCGAAGCCGATCTCGATGCCCGGCGCGAAGGCGTAGGCGTTGCCCCAGCGCGAGCCGCCCCAGAGGCCGATGATGCCTGCCACGCTCAGGTTGCGGCGGCCGCCGTTGACGAAGTCGTAGAGCAAGCGAATATCGAAGCGGCTGTACTCGGCCTGATAGAGGCCGGTCCCCAGCGAGGCCCCGAGGGTGACGTCCTTGTTCAGGGCAAAGTCCACCGAGGCGCTGAGGCCGTTGCCGATCCCAAGGCCGAAGTATCGAGAATCCTTGCCTGCAATGTCGGCCCGGGGCATGGTCGACGCCAGCGCCGGAAGGGCGAACAAGCAGGAGGCGGCCACGGCGATCGTGGCCGTCAGAGGCGTCGCGAAGCGACTAGACATGGAGGACCTCCTTTCGTCGGACGTGCAGCCAGTCTAGTTTGGAAGATTTTTTAGGTCAACGTTGAATTAACCCTTGACAAAGCCTTTAGACCAGGCGATAATGAACTCATCGTCAGCGCTGCGACTGGCGAGACACCTGCGGAGGTGGCGTAATGGCAGCCGCGCACGTTTGAGGGGCGTGTGGAGAAATCCGTATGGGTTCAAGTCCCATCCTCCGCACTAAAGAATAAAGGCGCCGGGATTCATCCTGGCGCCTTTGTTTCTTGTTAAGGCCGCTCACGGCCTACCAGGAGCCCTCGGGCCGACTGGCCCCTTCCGGAGTCCCGCTCAATGGATCTCTTGCTTCACCTGGTCGACTTCATCCTGCACTTCGACAAGCACCTCAACGTCATCATCCAGACCTACGGTGCCCTGACCTACCTCTTCCTCTTCCTCATCATCTTCTGCGAGACGGGGTTCGTCGTGACCCCCTTCCTGCCCGGCGACTCGCTGCTCTTCGCCGCCGGCGCCTTCGCCGCTTCCGGCTCGCTCGACGTCAGCCTGCTCTTCGGCCTGCTGTTCTTCGCGGCGGTCGCCGGCGACTCGACCAACTACTGGCTCGGGCGCACGCTCGGCCCCAAGATCTTCAAAGAAGGCAGCCGCTTCCTCAACCGCTCCTACCTGGACCGCACCCAGGCCTTCTACGACAAGCACGGCGGCAAGACCCTCGTGCTCGCCCGCTTCGCGCCGATCCTGCGCACCTTCGCCCCCTTCGTCGCGGGCATCGGCCAGATGCCCTACAAGCGCTTCCTCGCCTTCAGCGTGACGGGCGGCCTGCTCTGGATCTCGCTCTTCGTGTTCGGCGGCTACCTGTTCGGCAACCTTCCCATGATCAAGCAGAACTTCAAGCTGGTGATCCTGGGCGTCATCGCCGTCTCGCTTTTGCCCCCGCTCATCGAGATCATCAAGCACAAGCTGCAGCCGTCCCGCGGCTAACCCCAACCCTCTTCAGCCCCCGACCGATGGTCGGGGGCTTTTTACCGGGCGTCTCAGCAAGCAAGGGATAGGTCACAATCGAGTCATCATCTGGAAATTCGGGGTTTAGGCAAGCGTTATGTTGGGCATGAAAAGGGCAGGTTGCCCGCCATTCGTTCGGCCAAGAGGAGCTCGCCATGATGAACCCCCGTTACACGCTGAACATCTGCATCGCCTCCACTGCGACCATCTGGATCCTGATGATCATGGGCGCGATGCTCGGCGGCGCCCCTTCCGGCTTCTCTTACGGCCTCTTGACCCTGAACATCATCAGCACCATGTTTGTGTACCAGCGGTACCGCGGCCTCTTCTGGTAAGCAAAACGAAAGGACCGGCGCCAGAGGCGCCGGTCCTTTTTTGATGGCCTCAGTAGACCACGTGCCAGATGTAGAAGAGGTAGTAATAGGCGACCGCTCCCGATAGCAGGTAGCTGTCCACCCGGTCCAGCACCCCGCCGTGACCCGGGATGATGTCCCCCGAATCCTTCTTGCCCGCATCCCGCTTGATCATCGACTCGGTCAGGTCGCTGATCTGGGCGACCACGCTGATCACCGCCCCCAGCGCCATGCAGTGCAGGATGTCCAGGTGGAAGCCCCAGCCAATGAGCGCGGCGGCCAAGACGGCGAGCAGGATGCCCCCAAGCGAACCTTCAACGGTCTTCTTCGGGGAGAGAGGCCCGATCAGGGGCCTGCGGCCGATGGACTTGCCGATCAGGTACGCCCCCACGTCGGTCGCGATGATCGCCCCAAAGTAGAGGAAGGTGATCCCCATCCCCAGGTGGGGCATGGCCTCGCGATGGACCAGATCCGGGTACTGGAGCTGGCGCAGGAGGGGGATGTAGCTCGGCAACCAGCCCGTCAGCACGATCCCCAGGAAGGTGGTCGCCACGTCCGAGATGGTCCCGATCTGGTTCGGCTTCTGGTCCGAGGCCTTGCCCAGGAGGCTCTGGTAGGGGAACCAGGGGGCGCTGCGGATGATCAGGAACAGGCACGCCAGCACGAAGCTCGCCACCATGAAGGGGGCGTGGTACTTGGTCCCCGTCAGGGCCGTCAGGACGATGATCGAGAGCGAGGCCGCCGTGCCCAGGTAGCGGGCAGGACGGTAGCCCTTCTCCTCGAAGAGCCAGTAGAGCTCCCGGCTCGCGAAGACCGAGAGCACGAAGACGAAGACGGCCATCGGCCACTCGGCGAACCAGATGAGCGCGACGGCCAGCACGATGGCCACGAGCGAGGTGATCACCCGCAGTCGGAACTTGGGGCGATTGAGATCGAAAGGCGAGGGGTCGGGCGACATTTAGGACTCGGTTTCGAGCAGGTCGAGGGTACGCGGAACAGCAAGCAACTCAAGCCCCCCCTGGCCTTTGCGGACCGCCGCCACCCGCCATTCGGCGGGGTGGGCGATCTGCGCGGGCACCGAGGCCCGGGGCGGCAGGAGGGGTTTGACCGTGACCGGTCCCTCGGCGGCAAGCGCCGCGAGGGCTCGGTCTAGAGGATAAGCAAGCCAGGATTGGATGGCTAGACCTCCATGATCTCGGCTTCTTTGGAGACGAGCGCTTTGTCGATCTCGGCGACGAAGCGATCCGTCAGCTTCTGGAGCTGGTCCTGGAGGCGCTTCGAGTCGTCCTGGGTGATCTCGCTCTTCTTCTCGGCGGCCTTGATCTTGTCCTGCTCGTCGCGGCGGACGTTGCGGATGGCGACCTTGCCCTCTTCGGCTTCCTTCTTGGCGAGCTTGACCAGGTCGCGACGGCGCTCCTCGGTGGGAGGGGGGAAGCCGATGCGCAGGGACTGACCGTCGTTGGTCGGGGTCAGGCCCAGGTCGCTCTTGAGGATGGCCCGCTCGATGGCCGTCAGGGCGGCGCGGTCGAAGGGCTGGATCGCCAGCGTGCGCGCGTCGGGGGTCGAGACCGAGGCGATGGCCTTGATGGCCGTCATGGAGCCGTAGTACTCGACCTCGACGCGATCGAGGATCGCAGGGGCGGCGCGGCCGGTGCGGATCGCGGCGAACTCCTGGTTGATCCGGGCGACCGCCTTCTTCATCTTGCCTTCGGCTTCCGCGATGACGTCTTTAAGCATGAGTGGGAATGCCTCCTACGTAAGTGCCGATGGGCTCGCCGCGCACGACACGTTCGATGTTGCCGGGTTCGTTGAGGTTGAACACGATGATCGGGAGCCCGGTGTCCTTGCAAAGGGAGATGGCCGTGGAATCCATGACCTTGAGCTCCTTGCTCAGGACCTCCATGTAGCTGAGTTGCTGGTACTTGACCGCGTTGGGGTTCTTGGCGGGATCCGAGTCGTAGACCCCGTCCACCTTGGTCGCCTTGAGCAGGACCTCGGCGCCGATCTCGACGGCGCGCAGCGAGGCGGCGGTATCGGTGGTGAAGTAAGGGTTGCCGGTGCCCGCGGCGAAGATCACGACGCGGCCCTTCTCGAGGTGACGCATGGCCCGACGCTTGATGAAGGGCTCGGCGACCTCGCGCATTTCGATGGCCGACTGGACCCGGGTGTCGACCCCGGCCTTCTCGAGGCCGTCCTGCAGGGCCAGCGAATTCATGACCGTGGCGAGCATGCCCATGTAGTCGCCGGTGGAGCGATCCATCCCCTTGGCGCTCGCAGCGAGCCCACGGAAGATGTTGCCCCCGCCCACGACCAGCGCGAGCTCGAGGCCCTGGTCCACCAGGCTCTTGACCTCCTCGGCGATCTGGCGGATCACCGCCGGGTCGATGCCGTAGCCCTGCGCGCCCATGAGGGCCTCGCCGCTGAGCTTGAGGAGGATGCGCTTGTACTTGAGACCGTTGCTCAACAGAGTCTCCTCTCGTGAGGAGCGACCCCCGACACATGACGGGGGTCGCCCTTCGAATTGGCCTAGCTTACTTGCCCATCTGGGCGGCGACTTCGGCCGCGAAGTCCTCGACCTTCTTCTCGATGCCTTCGCCGAGCACGAAGCGGGCGAAGCGCTTGACGCTCATCTTGGCGCCGAGCTTGCTCGCGCGATCGTTGATCACGTCGGTCACGCTCTTGCTGGGCTCCTTGATGAAGGGCTGGTCGAGGAGGCAGACCTGCTCGAAGTACTTGTTGATGCGACCCTCGACGATCTTGCCGCGGACGGCCTCGGGCTTGGCCTTGATCTCGTCCTGCTCGGCGAGGATGCGGCGCTCGGCCTCGATCTGCTCCGCGGGGACTTCGTTGCGGTTGACGAAGGCGGGGCTGCTGGCGGCAACCTGCATGGCGAGGTCGCGGGCGAGCTCCTGAGCATCACCGCTGGCGCTGATGTCCTTGTCCGAGATCAGCTCGATCAGCACGCCGATCTTGCCACCCAGGTGGATGTAGGTGCCGACCAGGTTGGTACCCTCGGCGGTGTAGCGGGCGAAGCGACGGATGTCGATCTTCTCGCCGATCTTGGCGACCTTGACGTTGAGGGCCTCGTCGACGGTCTTGCCGGGCTCGGCCACGAAGGGCTGCGCCATCAGATCGGCGCCGACGCCGGCCTCGCTGGTCGCCTTCTCGGCGGCCTGCTGGGCGATTTCCTTCACGAACGCGACGAACTCCTCGTTGCGGGCGACGAAGTCGGTCTCGCAGTTGACCTCGACCAGCGCGCCAACGCGGCCATCGGGGGTCAAGTAGGAGCCCACGGCGCCCTCGCTCGCGATACGACCGGCCTTCTTGGCGGCAGCGGCGAGACCCTTCTTGCGGAGCAGCTCGATGGCCTTCTCCAGGTCACCACCGACCTCGGTGAGGGCCTTCTTGCAGTCCATCATGCCGGCGCCGGTCTTCTCACGGAGCTCTTTGACGAGCGAAGCGGAAATTTCCACGGGTGATTCCTCCTTAAGGAAAGATCAAATTCTTCTTCAGTATACTCTAAAATCCCCGCGAAGGGGACGGCCACACCTTCTCAAACGCACGCCCGGGCGAGTGCCCGGGCGTACGACCGACCATGAGGGGCAGCAACGACTAGATCGAGACGGCCTCGAGCTGCTCGGTGGTGCCGGCGGCGTGCTGAACGCCCTGCTTGCCCTCGAGGACCGCGTCGGCGATCTTCTCGGTGAGGACCTTGATGGCGCGGATCGCGTCATCGTTGCCGGGGATGATGTAGTCGACTTCGTCGGGATCGCAGTTGGTGTCGACCACGGCCACGACGGGGATGCCCAGCTTGCGGGCTTCCTTGATGGCGAGGTGCTCCTTCTTGGTGTCGATCACGAAGATGACGTCGGGGCGACGGCCGGGCAGGTTCTTGATGCCGCCGAGCAGACGCTCGAGCTTGAACGCTTCCTTCTCGAGGAGCGAGACTTCCTTCTTGGGCAGACGGTCGTAGGAACCGTCGACCTTCATCTGCTCGAGCTCCTTGAGGCGGGCGATGCGCTTCTTGATGGTCTCGAAGTTGGTCAGCATGCCGCCGAGCCAGCGCTGGTTGACGAAGAACATGTTGCAGCGCTCGGCCTCCTCGCGGATGGTCTCCTGCGCCTGCTTCTTGGTACCGACGAAGCAGATGTTCTTGCCCTGGACGACCATGTCGCGCACGAAGTAGTACGCGGCATCCAGGTAACGCGAGGTCTTCTGGAGGTCGATGATGTAGATGCCGTTGCGCTCGGCGAAGATGTAGGGACGCATCTTGGGGTTCCAGCGACGGGTCTGGTGACCGAAGTGGACGCCGGCCTCGAGCAGGCTCTTCATAGGTGCGACGGGCATAGGTTCTTGAATCTCCTTATGAGTGGGTGGGGTTACGTCCGCCGCCGACCGGTGCGGGGGCGCCTTCAGACATCGAGGCTTTCGCTTCGACCCCGTCCGAGGGCATGCGAGTCGGCGTGTGGGCTCCGCGGGGCCTGAGCAGGGCTCGGCGCGCGGGCATGAGAAGCGGATCCATTCGTATCGGCCGATTATAGCACGGGGAAGGGGCACCAGCAAGCGAGCGCTCAGCGGGAGCCGCCGCGTGATCAATGACCTTGCGCCGGGAGATCCCGTGGCGTATCCTTAGGCGAAGGCTTGCCCGTTTCGGGCCTCGCCGTGCCGTGCCGCACAGGCCTCTACGGTCGAATGTAGGAAGGAACGCCCCATGCCGACGGTCCAGACCATCCTCTTCGAGAACGTCGAGATCGACGTCTCCAACAACAAGCAGCTCTTCATCCACCCCATCCACCGGGTGGTGGCCGAGGAGTTCCCGGTCCCGCTCTCGTTCGCCGTCCTGAGCTGCGCCTACGATCTGGCCCCCGGCCGCTATTCGTGCAAGCACACGATGTTTGCAGACGACCGCAAGACCGAGCTGATCTCCTTCACCCACGAGGCGGTCGCCCTCGACCAGGCGGGCGGCGGCATGGGCTTCCGCACGACCTTCGAGAACGTGCAGCTGCCCGGTCCTGGCCGCTACTGGATCCGCACCGAGCTCTCGGGCGGCGTCAAGGCCGACGACATCGTCCTGCGGGTCGAGGGCGTCAAGAAGGGCGCTCCCAAGCTCAACCTGCGGGCGTAATCCGGCAAACCGGCCCGGGCGTTAACCTCGCCAAAACCTCCCGAGGGCCCTGTGCAAAAGGGAGAAAGGCGGCTCGGGCCGAAAAATTTAACCCAACCTTTCCGATCCAGGGGGCTTGCCGCGCTATCCTTAGGGGTAGAACGAACTCGAACAGGAGGCCCTCGTTCGGCAAAGGGGCCAAGCGTCTCGCGATCGCTCTCGGCGACCATCCGGAACCTCTCGACCTCAGTACGGGACAGCTCCATCGTAAGGCGGCAAGTGGCACGGCCGGGGTTAAGGCGAGTTTGTGTGATGCGTTACAGCAACATCCCCGCAATCTAGACACAATCTTTTCGACGTACAGTTTCAGGTAGAGTGTGCACAAGCAAGCGATAACACGGCGCAACAACGTGGTTCGAGTAGGAGGATCAGGGCTTGGATAAGCTGATTGTCAACGGCGGGCCCCCTCTCGTCGGCACCATTCCGGTCAGCGGCGCAAAGAACTCGGCCCTGCCGATCCTGGCCGCGGCGATCCTCTCGCAGGGCGATTGCCATATCACCAACGTCCCCGAGTTGACCGACGTCCACATCATCTGCGAGATCCTGCGCACCCTGGGTGTCGAGGTCGAGTCGACCGGCAAGGGCTCCTATCGCCTCAACGCGAGCGGCCTCTGCGAGTACACGGCCCCCTACGAGCTGGTCACCAAGATGCGGGCGGCCTTCTTCGCCATCGGCCCGATCCTCGCCCGGATGGGCCACGCCCGGATCCCCCTGCCCGGCGGCTGCACCATCGGCTCGCGGCCGGTGGATCTGCACCTCAAGGGCCTGCGGTCCCTGGGCGCCAAGGTCACCATCGAGCACGGCTACGTGGAGGCCCAGGCCGACGCCCTGATCGGCGGCAACATCTACCTAGACTTCCCGAGCGTGGGGGCCACCGAGACCATCATGATGGCGGCGGTCCACGCCGAGGGCACCACCGTCATCGAGAACTGCGCCCAGGAGCCCGAGATCGTCGATCTCGCCGACTTCCTCAACAAGATGGGCGCCAAGGTCACCGGTGCCGGCACCCAGACCATCACCGTCGAGGGCGTCCGTCGCCTGGGCGGCTGTGAGCACGCCATCATCCCCGACCGGATCGAGGCGGGCACCTTCATGGTGGCCGCGGCCATCACCCGGGGCGATTTGACCCTGACCGGGGTCCGCAACGACCACCTGCAGGCGATCGCAAGCAAGCTCATCGAGATGGGCGTGACCGTCACCCCCATGGGCGAGGACGTGGTCAACGTCAAGGTCGAGGGGCCCCTCAAGCCGGTGGACATCCGCACCATGCCCCACCCCGGCTTCCCCACCGACATGCAGGCGCAGATCATGACGCTGCTTGCGACCATCGACGGCACCTCGGTTTTGACCGAGATGGTCTTCGAGAACCGCTTCCTGCACGTGGACGAATTGATCCGCATGGGCGCCAACATCAAGGCCGAGGGCAACGTGGCGGTGATCCAGGGGGTGCCCGAGCTCTCGGGGGCCCCGGTCAAGGCCACCGACCTGCGCGCCGGCGCCGCCATGATCCTGGCAGGCCTGGTCGGCCGCGGCGAGACGGTCATCACGGGCCTGCAGCACATCGATCGCGGCTACGAGCACATCGAAGCCAAGCTGACCGCGGTGGGCGCGCGGATCTCGCGCACCTCCCGGCCGGAGACCGTCCTGACCGCCTAAGATGCACCCGCTCGCGGTCCTCTTCGCAGCGCTCCCCCTCGTCGCGACGCCCTCGGTGGCGCCGCGTCCGGCGGGGGGCGCTTCTGCTTCGGTCACTCCCGCAAACCCCGCTTCGACCCTCGTGGGCATGCGGGTCGAGAGCAGCCCCGAGGCCGTGACCCTCTGGCTCGAGCTGACCCGGCCGGTTGCTGCCGTCGAGACCGTCACCCCGGGCGCCTATCGGCTCCGGCTGGCGGGGATGAGCGGCGATCGCCTCTTGCTCTTCGACCAGCCGATCAACGATCCGATCCTCAAGGGCCTGCGCTGGGAGCAGGAAGGGCCCGACCCGGTGCTGGTGGTGCCCTGGGGCTACCGCCTGCCCACCCGGGTCGACGCCACGCTCGAAGCCCCCTACCGCCTCAAGGTCACCCTCCAGAAGGTCTTCAGCGAGAGCCTGAGGCGCGAAGTGGCGCCGGGAATCAGCCACCAGGCCATCCGGCGCGGGACGCCCTTCGGCCCCCTGTCGATCCACGCCCTGCGGGTGGATCCCAAGGCGCCGGGGGTGCGGGTGGCGCCCGCCATGGCCGCGAGCCAGGGCAATTTCGGCTTAGAGACCGTCAGCGCGATCGCCCAGCGCCACCAGGCCCTCGCCGCCGTCAACGGCGCCTACTTCGGGCGTGGGGGGCTGCCGCTCGGCCTGCTGATGATCGATCGCAAGCTCGTGACCGGGCCGATCTACGCCCGCACGGCCCTGGGCTTCGGCCCGGCCACCGCGCGGCCCGTCATCGAGCGCGCGGCCCTTTCCGCCTACGTGGAGCTGCCGAACGGCCAGAGCGCGGAGCTCGACGGGATCAACCAGGCTCGCTGGGACGACCAGATCGTGGCCTACACCGACCGCTGGGGGACCCGCACCCGGACCGAGGGCAAGCCCGGCGCTCTCGAGGTGGCGGTGGCTCCCGACGGCCAGGTCATGGCCCTCGGGTCGAACGATTTGCCCATCCCCTCCGGGGGCTTCGTCCTCTCGGCCCTGGGATCGCCTGCGGGCTGGCTCGGCGAGACCCTCAAGCCCGGCATGAAGGTCAAGCTCCAGGTGCCCCTGAGCGACTACTTCGAAGGGGTCGAGCACGTGCTGGGGGGCGGCCCGCGCCTGGTGGACGCGGGCGAGGTCCGGGTCACCAGCGAGGCCGAGCGCTTCCAGGCGGACGTGGCCCGCGGGCGCGCGCCGCGCACCGCCGTGGGGGTCACGGCCACCGGCGAGCTGGTCATCGTCGCGGTGGACGGCCGTTCGGCCAACGAGTCGGTGGGACTGACCTTGAGCGAGCTGGGTGAGCTGATGCGCGAGCTCGGCGCTCGGGACGCCATGAACCTGGACGGCGGCGGCTCGACGGCCTTCGTGCTGGAAGGGAAGCTGATGAACAAGCCCTCGGACGGCTCCGAGCGGCCGGTCAGCAACGCCCTCTTGATCTGGGGCGACAGGCCGCCCACGTCTTTCTAAATCCCTTCAAGCTTGAGAAACCTCTACTCGCTTCCCTGCCCCCAGGTGGGCGGGGGGGAATGATTAGAACAACAACGGGCGGCGAGTCTGAACTCGCCGCCCGTTGTTGTTCTTGAGGTTTAGTACTCGCCGGTCTGGGTGCCGGTCTGACCGCCGTAGTTGTTGTAGTTGCCGCCGGTCGAGGTGTTGCGCCAGTCGTAGGCCCGCTGCATCAGGTAACCCTGCTTGCCGACGATGAGGCCATCCCCCTGGGGCAGGACGTGGATGCCGTTGAACTCCTTCGACAGGTTGTAGTACTGGAAGTTGTTGTCGATCCGGTAGGTGGTGCCGTCGAAGCCGAGCAGGTTGCCGTACACTTCGCTGATGGTGCCGCTGAACCAGGAACCGGGGTCGGGCAGGCGGTTGGGATCCACCGTGCCGCCGAGGATCCAGCCCTTGTTGCCGTCGATCATCGAGATGCCGCGCAGGGGAACCTGGTCGAGGAACTTGACGCCGGCTTCGTTCGCTTCCTTCACCTTCCAGTTCGAGAAGTTGACGACGTTGCTGCCGCGGCCGTCGCAGACGAGCATCAGGCCGCGCTTGACGCCGAGCAGATCCTTCTGGCTGCCGACCGCGTAACCCTGCTGGTCGTTGAACATCTGGAGGCCGAAGAGCTCCGAGTCGCGACCGATGCCGAAGCCGACCGGCAGCGAGCTCTTCTCCCAGCGCGTGCCGTCGAAGTGCAGCACCAGGGCGTTGTCACCATCGGAGCCGACCGCCCAACCCGACGAGGGACCGAGCATCTGCACGGCGTTGATGTGACCGCTCTTGTTGTACGAGTTGTCACGGGTCCAGGAGGTGCCGTTCCACTTCATCAGCAGGACCTTGCCGGCCGCGTCGCGGCCCGCAGCCCAGGCGGTGCCGTCCGCGAGCGCCGAAACGCCGAGGAGGGAACCGTTGACGCCGGTGTTGGTGCCGACCCAGCTGCCGCCGCGGTACTGCATCGCGATCGCCGGGGTGGTGGCCTTGAAGCTGTTGCCCTGGTGACCGACCATCCAGCCGCTACCGGCGGCGGCGAAGTCAGCCCCACGCCAGGTGTAGGCGGCGTTGCCGCCGGGGACCAGCTGCCAGGAACCGTTGAGGAGGTGAAGCAGGGTGCCGTTAGCGCCGCCGACCCAGGCCTCCTTGGGGGAGACCATCTTCGCCGCGTAGAGATCGGCACTGGTGGGGCTCTGGACCTGCTGCCAGCTGTAGACGGCAGGGGCGATGGTGACGGTGACGTCCGAGACCCGATCCATCAGGGTGGCGCGGACGGTGACGACGCGCTGGAGCTGGGGGGTGAAGACGCCCTGCTCGTTGATGGTGCCCGCCTGGGCGTCGCTGAGCGACCAGTTCACGAGGCGGGGATCCTGGTAGGTCTTGCCGTCGCTGCCCTGGATGGCCACGGCGAACTGGCGCTGCTCACCCACGGTGACCGAGAGGACGTTGGGGGTCACGGCCAAGGAGACGGGATAGACGCCCTGGGGCAGCTCGGGACGCTGATTGATGGTCGAGATGAGGCCCGCGCCGGTCTGGGGCTCGGTGATGACCGAGGTGGGGGTGCGGCCGCAGCCCGTCAGGGCCAGGCTGGCGAGGAGGGGAAGAAGACCCCACTTGATTGCACTCGCTTTGCGCATACTGCCTCCACTCAAGTCCGTTGAAACTGCTGGATTGGATGTCCTGTTGAAGTTATAGGTTGTCGCGGGTTGAATCTGAAGTTAAGCTTCGCCCAAGTTCTTAACGTGTTCATTAGGTGTTATCACCTGCCGCAGCAGGCTACCAGAAGGCCGGAGAGGGATCGTGTGCCAGGGGGGCAAGGATGCCCCGGCTCCTTGGCTCTATCCTACCAAGGAATACCGAGTGAGGAGGAGGCATGCACCCGATCCGTCCGAAGGCTCCGGTCCTTGTCCTGGCGCTCTTGCTGCCGCTGGGGTGCGTCCAGGCGCCGCCCCACGTGGAGGATCCGATCCGGGACTACACGCCCCCCAGGCCCACGCCCAATCCCCTCGGGGCCGCCAAGGTCGTCGAAGAAAACTACGAGGGCCAGAACGTGGTGGTCTCCCTGCCCGCGAGCTTCGATCCGGCGAGCGGCGATCGCTACCCCTTGGTGGTCTTCTTCCACTCATACGACCAGGACGCCCGCCAAATGACCAAGCTGACGCGCTTTGCGAAGCTCACCGCCGATCTGGGCTGGATCGCAGCCTCCGGGGATCTGGCGGGGCCCGCCCACTGGGGCAACGAGCGTTCGATCGCCATGCACCAGGCCATGCTGCGGCGCCTGCGCGAGCGCTACCCGATCGATCCCAATCGGATCTACTACGCGGGCTTCTCCATGGGAGGCGGCACCGCCCTCTTGGCAGCAATTGCTGCCAAGGGGACGCCGGACGCCCCCGCCGCCGTCGCCACCAGCCAGGGCTGGAGCAACCTCATGCGGATGCGCGAGGCCCACGACGGCATGTACGCCACCTCGATCGATACGGCCTACGGCGGCGCCCTCAGCGAGGCCCAGCGCTCGCGCACCGATCTGGTCGCGCGCGCCGACGAGCTCTCGGGCATCCCCATCTACCTTGAGCACGGGGACGCGGACGAGTATGTGCCCATCACCCACTCGGAGCGCCTCAAGGCCGCCCTCGACGCGCAGGGGATCGTAAACACCTTCAAGCGCTTCGCGGGCCTCGGGCACAACGAGGGCACGATCCACGAAGGGGTGATCCTCGACTTCTTCAAGGACAAGCGACGGCCGTAAGGCCGCAAGCGTGCGCAAACGCACGGTTAAGCCCTTCGCGGCGAGGGTACAATGCCAAGGGTCCGTCCCTGCGACCCTTTGGGAAAGGAGCGCCGCATGTCCGTCTACGGTGTCCAAGGCATCACCTACACGCCGCCCAAGTCGGTCGGCTCCACCACGACGACGCCCACCGATCCCGAAGCCCAGAAGATGGACTTCATCCAGTTGCTGATCGCCGAGATCACCAACCAGACGCCTGACAGCCCCATGGAGCCGACGGCGATGATCACCCAGTACGCCCAGATGGAGTCCTCCATCGGGCTGATGAAGCTCAACGCCGCCAGCACCGTCTACCAGAACAGCGCGATCGCCGCGGGCCTGATGAACCAGCAGGTCACGGTCAAGGTCGGCACCGGCAAGGACACCGGCACCTTCAGCGGCCAGGTCACCGCCGTCGACTTCTCGGGCGACAGCCCCATGGTCAAGGTCGGCGAGCTGTACTATCCTCTCTCGTCCGTCATTCACGTCGGCGCGTAGCCCCGCACGATCTAGGAGGATCTCGAATGTCTGACGTCCGGATCACCGCCACCAACAGCATCAGCGCCATCGACACCTGGCTCAAGGCCCTCGCGGGCAACCTGACGGGCTCGACGGTCACGGGCTTCCGCCAGACCCGCGTCCAGTTCGAGGACGTGCTCACCCAGCACCTCTCGGCGGGTGCCCCCGGCACTACGGGCGGCGGAGCCGGCGACTTCGGCGGCATCAATCCCGTCCAGTTCTCGGTCGGCGGTACCGCCATCAAGTCGACCCGCACCGACTTCTCGCAGGGCTCGCTCAACGGCACCCAGCGCCCCACCGACCTGGCCCTCTCGGGCGACGGGTTCTTCGTGCTCTCCAAGACCAAGAACCCGACCTCCATGAAGGACCTGATCTTCACCCGCAACGGCTCCTTCACCTTCAACCTGGAGTCGGATCCCTCGATCCTGAGCGCCGATGACCGCGCCAAGCTCGGCCGCGACTCCGAGGTCGGCGTCATGCGCCTGGTCAACCAGGACGGCTACTACGTCATGGGCGTCACCGGCAGCTACAAGCCCGATCCGAACCCGGGCGTCCCGGGCACCCCCTCGCCCTTCCTGGATGCGCGCGCCAACAACGGCGACGCCATCGGCCCGATCACCAACGAGCCGGGCGCCTCGGGTGACGTGGGCATGGGCTTCAAGCCCTACAGCTACCCCTTCATCAAGGACTCCAACGGCACGTTCAGCGTCAACGAGGATTTGTTGAATCGCGTTGCCTTCGACACCACGGGCCTGCTGCGCAACAGCGGCACCCAGGACGTGCCCGACTCCAGCGTGGAGTTCGAGCAGTCGGGCAAGCTGACCCTCGGCGCCGCTACCGGCATCGGCGGCCAGGAAAAGTACAACAAGTACGTCTCGGTCATGACCTTCGCCACCCCCGACGGCCTCTACCGCACGGACGGCACCAACTTCACCTGGAACAACACGGCGGGCAGCGCCTTCGTGGGCGTGGCGGGCACCGACCGGGGCCCGGTCGGCTCGAGCAACTCGATCAACGCCATGGCCCTCGAGACCTCCAACTCGTCGGTCAACACCACCCTGCCCGAGCTCACCATCGCCCAGAAGAGCTTCACGGCCAACGTCAAGATCATCTCGGTCGGCAACAGCCTGATCGACGACGTCAACCAGCTCATCCGATAGCTGCTTTCCCCCTTCGACGATCCCCCCTCGGTCCCGAGGGGGGATTTTGCTTGACCGGATGCGACCGAGAGGCCGAAAAGCCGCATCTGGCGTATTGTTCGGGAAACTGCTACCCTATGCCTTATGAGCGAAGACTTGAATTCGCTAATCATGAACCAGGCCCCGCAAGGCGACGCCTACCTCTACCGGGCGCTGTACCACCTCGGCTCCCAGATGGCGGACGCCATGCGCGCCTTCGCCCAGAACGAAGCCGACGAGGACGACGAGGAGGATGGCGGCGGGACCGGCGTTGAGCTGCCCGCGGCCGACTGGGCCGTCGTCTCGGTCGAGACCTATCCTTTCGCCACCCTCCAGGAGAAGTACGGCGCCGACGCCGTCTGGGGGATCCTCCAGTTCGTGGATCAGCCGGGGGGCCTCTTCGCCCTGATCGACCACGCCTCGGCCAAGAGCCTGATCGGCCTACCGGCCAACCGCCGCTTCACCGACGAGCACCTGGACACCATCGACGAGGTGGTCCGCCGGCTCTCGCTGGTCTTTGGCGAGCAGTGGGCCGATATCCTGAGCGATACCGAGAACCAGCACGGCACCTTCCCCGAGATGCCCGACCTCTCCGAATTGCAAGAGATCTTCATGGGGCTGGTGACGAGCACCCCCATCGCGGCCATCACCTTCCGCACCACCGTCCCCTCCCAGCCGCTGGGGCGAGTCATGTTCGCCATCCCCCAGCCCTACCTGGTGCCCTACGCCGACAGCCTCAAGGTGGCCGCCGACTACACCCACGTCCAGACCGGCGGCGAGGACATGGACTCGCGCCTGCACCACCTGGGCGACGTCCCGACCCCGGTCGTCGCTTATCTGGGGGCCACCTCCATGACCGTCGCCGAGTTGCAGAGCCTCGAAGAGGAGGATGTGATCGTGCTCGACCAGACCGCCACCGATCCGCTGGTCGTCGAGCTGGGCGGCGGCGCCCGGATCCTCGCCAAGCCGGGCACCAGCCCGGACGGGCTGCGCAAGGCGGTCCAGATCGTCCGCCTGGGCGCGGACTGAGGACGCGCCCATGTCGGCCCGCGATCGCGCCCGCCTCCTGCGCCCCCAGGCGATCCCCCTGTGGTTGGGGCTCGCGCCGTTGGTCATGCTCTTCCTCTTCGCCGTCCAGGCCAAGCTGGGGCTGCCCATGCTGGTCGTGGGCGCTTTGGGCGCGCTCGGCTTCGGCGTCAGCGTGGGCTACCACTTCTTCTGCCGCGCGTCGATCCCCAAGGTGGTCATCAAGCCCATGGGCTTCTGGCGCGGGGCCATCGTCGCCCTCGCCCTCTTGCCCCTGACCCTCGTCAACCTCTACGGGGCGGGGTCGGGCCACTCCCTGATGCTCTCGCCCTACGGCGTGACGACCATCCAGCGCTGGATCTCGATCGCGGCCAAGATGCTGCTCGGCGAGCCACTCGGCCTCAACACCGCCCCCTTGCCGCCGCTGCCCGTGAGCCTCACCCAGGGGATCTTCCTGGACGGGGCGCTGTGGGGCGCGCTCGGCTACGGCATGGTCTTTGCGATCGCGGGCTTCGGCTTCGCCGCCCTGCGGCAGGAGGCCTTCGACCCGCGTCAGGACCCCTTCGGCGGCAGCGGCACCTGGCCCTTCCTGCGGATGATGATCGGCTACTACTACGGTCTGTCGCTGGGCTTCTGGTTCGGCGCGGGCGCCATCTGGCTCGCCAAGACGGTCTTCTCCAACCCGCAGAACCTGCCGCCGACCCTCCAGGCCGTCCTGACCGCCATCGGGGTGGGCACCAACCCCAACCTCGCCTTCACCAACGCGGTGGGCCTCGCAGGGCTCTTGCTCGTCTTCTCCACGCTCTTTCTCGGCAAGGCCGACTTCACGGCCGGCTTCTCGGACCCTCGGCCCGAGGAGAAAGAGCCCGACATGAAGATCAAGATCCCCGAGCTGCCCAAGACCCCCGAGCCCGAGTTCGACTTCGCCTCCATCGGCCACGAGACCGACCAGATCGCCCAGCAGTTCCAGAGCCAGCTCCAGGACCTGGCGCGCCAGCTGGGCTTCCAGGACCCGGTCGAGACGGCGGCCTCCTTGGTCGCCGCCCCCGCCGAGCAGGTCGAGGACGCTCCCACCGAGCAGGAGCCCCCGGTCACCAACATCATCTCGGCCCGGCGTCCGGACTTCGACGTCAGCTTCGACAGCGCCATGGGGCAGCTCTCCAACGTCTACGTGCAGGTCAGCGCCCAGCTGGGCAGCACCGAGCTGCCCCTGACCGACTGGCTCACCATGGCCGAGGGCTCCATCCTGGAGCTGCCGCGGCCCAAGGACAACACCATCACCGTCTGCATCAACGGCAAGCCCGTCGGCAAGGGCCGCGCCGTCATGCTCGAGGACCACAAGGCCATCAAGGTCCTCAAGCTGAGCAGCGACGCGACCCAGCATCTCGGGAGGTAACGCCCTTTGCTCTCCCACCACGCGAGTCAAGATTTCGGAAGGTAGCGCCCAACTATGGAATGGCAAGACCAGCGCCAAGGCTACAACGCCGTCAAGTTCGGCCCCCTCTCGGGGGGTGGTCACGGTGACACCAACATCCGCGGCAGCCTCGATCTCCTGCGCGACATCCGGCTGCAGGTCTCGGTCGAGCTGGGCCGCACCAGCCTCCCGCTCAAGCAGGTCATGCAGATGGCCGAGGGCTCGGTCATCGAGCTGGACCAGCTCGCCGGCGAGCCGGTCAACGTGATCGCCGCGGGCAAGATCGTCGCCCAGGGCGAGGTGGTCGTGATCGGCGCCAACTTCGGCATCAAGATCACCAAGATCTTCCAGAGCGAACTTTCGAGCACGATGGGGTAAAGATGGAAGCCACCGAGTCCTTTTCGGCGCTGAGCGCCACCACCAGCGCCCTGCCCGCCCTTGCACCCGCCCCTGACCTGAGCATCGGCCCCTACCTGGTGCAGCTCCTGCTCGTCACCCTCCTGATGGTCGGCCTGGGCTACGTCAGCCTGCGCCTCACCAAGAACGGCCGCATGCCGGGCCTCACCTTCCGCCCCAAGGGCATCAAGGTCCTGGACCGCCTCGCCCTCGACGCCAAGCGTCAGCTGATGGTCGTCAACGTGGGCAAGCGGAACTGGCTGGTCGGCATGAGCGAGGGCGGCTTCAACGCGATCGCCGAGCTGGACGACGAGGACCTCACGCCGGACTTCGAGAAGCTGGTCGCAGAGGCGGAGCCGCACGAGCCCCGCAAGCGCACCTGGTGGCAGCAGGCGCTGGGCCTGGGGCTCATAGCGGGGCTCGTCACCCTCCTCTTGCCCATGCTGCCCGCCCACGCCCAGGCCGCCGGGGATCTGGCCGCCAACGCCTTCGGGGGCTTCGACCTGCGCAACCCGCTGGGTGCGCCCAACATGACCACCTCGGTGTCGCTGATCATCCTCTTGGCGACGCTGACGGTCCTGCCCTTCCTGGTGGTCATGACCACCTCGTTCATGCGCACGATCATCGTGCTGGGCTTCTTGCGCCAGGCGCTGGGCACCCAGAGCATCCCGCCCAACCCGGTGATGCTGGGGCTCGCGCTCTTCCTGGCCATGTACACCATGACCCCGGTCTGGAACACCATCGACAAGACGGCGCTCCAGCCCTACTTCGCCCGCCAGATCTCGCAACCGGTGATGCTGGAGCGCGCCCAGGCGCCGCTCAAGGAGTTCATGCTGCGCCAGACCTCGCAGCAGGAGCTCGGCTTCTTCATCCGGCTTTCGAACACCCCGGCTCCGAACACGCCGGCGGACGTGCCGCTGCAGGTGGTGATCCCGGCCTTCATGGTCAGCGAGCTCACCACGGCCTTCAAGATCGGCTTCATCATTTACGTCCCGTTCATCGTCATCGACCTGGTGGTCTCGAACGTCCTGTTGGCGCTCGGCATGAGCTCACTACCTCCGCAGATGATCTCGAACGCCTTCAAGCTACTGGTCTTCACCCTGGCGAACGGCTGGCACCTGGTGATGGCCGCCCTCGTCCAGAGCTTCAAGTAGGCGTCCATGTCCGACACGACCGTCATCAACGTCGCGACCCAGGCCATCATCATGGTCCTCCTGCTCTCCGGGCCGATCCTGGTCATCAGCCTGGTGGTGGGCTTCATCGTGGCGCTCCTGCAAACCATCACCTCGATCCAGGAGCAGACCCTCTCGTTCGTGCCCAAGTCGATCGCGGTCTTCGGGGGGCTGATCCTGCTCGGGCCCTGGCTGCTCTCGACCATGGTCGGCTTCCTGACGAGCCTCTGGAGCTCGATCCCCGGGATGCTCGCGCGCTAGGCCCATGGCAGAGCCCGCGGTCCTTCCCTTCATCGACTTCGTTAACCGGGCAACACCCGGCTTCGTGCTCATCCTGGCGCGCTGCATCGGCCTGACGCTACAGGCACCGGTCTTCGGCAGCCGAGTGATTCCCGCCATGGGCCGCATGGCCTTCGCCATGGCCCTCGCCCTGATCTACTGGACGAGCCTCCCGAGCGTTCCCCAGGCCCCGGACCACTTCCTGGCCTTCACCATCCTCGTGATCTCGGAGCTGGTCTTCGGCATGGCGCTCGGGTTCGCCGGCGCCATCGTCCACTTCGCCATCCAGGGGGCAGGCGACTTCATCGCGCAGGCCATCGGCCTGACCATGATCTCGACCATGAACCCCATGATCCGCACCAACTCGACCCCTACCGGCCAGATCTTCTACTACCTGGCCCTCACGGTCTTCTGCCTGGGGGGCGGCCATCTCTTGTACCTGGGCGGCTTCTTCCAATCCTTCGAGCTGGTGCCCGTCGGCGGCTTCAGGGTCACCCCCGCTCTGTGGGGGGTCATCCTCCAGGTCACGGGGGCGCTCTTGGGGATCGTCGTCCAGATGTCCATGCCGGCGGTGATCGTGGTGCTGCTCATCGACGTGGGACTGGGCGTCCTCAACCGCTCGACGCCGCAAGCCCAGAACCTGCTCGACTTCGTGCAGACCATCAAGCCCGGCATCGGCCTCTTGATCGTGAGCCTCATGATCCCGAACGTGGTCGCCTCGGTCCACGACCTCTCGGCCCAGATGATCACCGACGTGCAGCGGGTGATCGTCGCCCAGACCCAGCACATCCGTCCGGCCAAGCGCTGAAGACGGCCGCCCCACGGGCCTTTCCACCTCCGCGCGCGAGGATTTTTCGCCGCGGACGCAATTTTCCACCCCCAAGTGCCGATAACCAGATCCAAGCGGATCCTTAACGTTCCGCGAATCAGGATTTTATGAAGACTTGCTAAGTCGTCAGACCGTGGCTACAATGGAGCTTTCGTCAGCGCGATCCAAGCCCTTCTCGTCCATCCGGCGAAAAGCCTTGTGCAAACCTGTGTCGTTCCTCCGACTCGGGTGCAGTAAAAAGGAGCAAGCATCCGTTGCTCCGTCGCACTCACGAGACCGTCTCATCCAGGCGGAAAGGACTCATCCGCATGCGCACCAAGACATCGCAACCTCTTACGCTGCCTAACCGCACCGCCATCGTCTTCTTCCCGCACGAGCTGCAGCATCCCTGCCGTTGTGGGATGCGCAGCCGCCTCGAGACCTGCCCCCTTTGCCGTGACGGCGTCTGCCAGGACTGCGCCGTCTTCGTCGACCCCGAGACGCGCCATCCCGCCCGTCCGAGCCACCTGATCGCCCAGGGGGTCCGCACCGACTTCCTGGCGCACCGCAGCTGCCTCAGCGCCAAGGACATGCGCCTGGCTTCGTGCGTCTACGCGAGCGACGTGCCCCTGATGGTCCAGATCCTCAAGGGCGGCAAGCCCATGGGCCGCGCGCTGGACTGCATCGTCTAAGCCACTCCCCCAAGCCCTTCGCCCCGGACGCCGACGCGTCCGGGGCGTTTTACTGCCAGCCTTTCAGGCTTGTGAGGCGTTTTGGCTTCCAGGCCATTCAGGCCTGCGGGGCCTCTTCGAGCTCGCGGGCCAGATGAGCAACGGCCTCCTCGGCGCGCGCAAAGCGGTAAGGGGTACCGGCCACCTCCAAGCGATCAAGCATGTCGGCAACCTCTGGGACCAGGCCGCACAGGGCGACCTTGACGCCCCGGTGTTGCAGTTCGCGCACCACATTGCCGAGCGCGATCGCCGCCGTGACGTCCAGGGTCGTGACCGCCCCCATCCCGAGCACCATGCCCCGACAGCGGACGTCGGCGAGGACCGTCTCGGCGAAGCGCCGGGCGTCCCCGAAGAAGAGAGGCCGATCCACCTCGTAGACCCGGATGTCGTCGGCGATCGCAGGCGAGACCCCGCACGCCTGGCACACCTCGGGGTGGCTGACCAGGTGCAGGTCCGCCATCCGGCGCAAGAAGAGGGCGACGGCGATCGCCAGGCCCACCTCGACCGCGAGCACCAGATCGAAGAGCACCGTCACCAGCCAGGTCACGCCCATGACCGTCAGATCGGACTTGGTGGAGCGCAGCAGGAGCTTGACCTGCTCCCACTCGATCATGCGCCAGCTCGTCACCATCAGGATCCCCGCCAGGGCCGCGAGGGGGATGTTGGCGGCAAAGGGGCCAAGGGCAACCACCACCAGGGTGATGACGAGGCCGTGGATGACGCCCGACAGGCGGGTCTTGGCTCCCGAGCGAATGTTGACGGCGGTCCGGGCGATCGCGCCGGTGGCGGGGATCCCGCCGAAGAAGGGAACCGCCAGGTTCGCGAGGCCCTGGCCGACGAGCTCGCGGTCCGGATCGTGCGGCTTGCCCCCCGATAGCCTATCGGCGACCGCCGCCGACAAGAGGGACTCGATGGAGCCCAGGGCCGCGAGCGCGAGCGCCGGGCGGACGAGCTCACCCAGCAGCTCGGGCGCAAAGGGGGGCAGGCTCGGCAGCGGCAAGCCCTGGGGGATGGCGCCGATCCGGGGCAGGTCGAGCCCGAGCAGGCTCGACGCGATGGTCGCGAGCAAGAGCGCCACCAAGGAGCCCGGCACGCTCTGGTTCACCCGGCCCCACAGGACCATGACGAGCACCACGCCGACGGTGACGAGCACCGCCGCGAGGTTGGCCTGTCCCAGGTGCGCCAGTTGCCACCCCACCTGCGCGAGCAGCGACCCCTTGGGGGTCTGGTGGGCGAGCCCCAGGAAATTGCCGAGCTGGCCCGCGAAGATGAGGATCGCAATCCCGTTGGTGAAGCCGGTGATGAGGGGCAGGGGCAGATAAGAGGCCAACCGACCGAGACGACCGAGGCCCAGGGCCAGCTGGATCAGGCCCGCCATCAGGCCCGCGATCCAGACCCGCTCGATGCCGTACTGGGCCACGATCCCCGCGAGGATCACCGCCATGGCCCCGGTGGGCCCCGTGATCTGGAGCGGAGAGCCTCCGAAGAGGGAGGCCACGATCCCCGCCACGATAGCGGTGTAGAGGCCCGCCTTGGGGTCGACTCCGCTCGCCACCGCGAAGGCGAGCGCCAGGGGCAGGGCCACCACCGCCGAGGTGAGGCCGCCCATCAGGTCCCCCAGCCACGGCGGGCGTTGCCCGGTCGGTCGTGTCTCGCTCAGCGGTATGGCTGTCGGTTGCATGGCGCCCTCTCAGTTTCAACATTCTACGATCTTCAAAGATTTGAAGATGCTCAAGAAAAAAATGAGACCCTCGCGCCGGGCTCAGGGCGCCGGCTCGAGGGACTCCAGGGTGTCGCGGATTTCGACCAGGTGGTTATTGAAGATGACCCGGGCGTCGTCCAAGAGGGTGAAGATCGCCGGATCCTTCACGCTGTAGAGGACGAAGCTGCCCTCCTTGCGTCCCGTGACGAGGTTCCGCGCGCGCAGGACGGCCAGCTGCTGCGAGAGGGTGGTCGGCTCCGCCCCCAGGTGCTCGGCAAGCTCATTGACGCCCCGCTCTCCCTCGCGCAGCGCGTCGAGGATCGCGATCCGCAGCGGGTGCGCGAGCGCCTTGAAAAACTCGGCCTTGAAGCGGCGCAGTGCCTCGTTCATCCATCCCCCGATCCGGGCCTCCCCGGAAAACGACTTTGGATCTTCAAAAATCCATAGATCCTATACCATGGAGCGGAACATTTGAAACAAGAGGACCGCACCGTCTGGTGCGGCCCTCTCGTTCAGAACCGAAAAAGATTAGGGACGGACCAGCAGGGAGTGCCCCGTCATCTCCTTGGGCTGGGGGATGCCCAGGATGTCGAGCATGGTCGGCGCGATGTCCGACAGCAGGCCGGTCTTGAGCTTTGCGTCGGAGCCGACCAGGATGAGCGGCACCGGGTTGAGGGTGTGGCTCGTCATGATCTCGCCGGTGGACGGATCGTACATGGCCTCGGCGTTGCCGTGGTCAGCGGTGATGATCGCCGTGCCGCCCTTGGCCTCGATGGCCCCGATGATGCGGCCGAGGCAGATGTCCAGGGCCTCGATCGCCTTCACCGTCGCCCGCAGGTCGCCGGTGTGGCCCACCATGTCCGCGTTGGCGAGGTTCATGATGATGACGTCAGTCTTCGCGTCCTTGATCCACTGCACCGCCACGTCCGCCACCTCGAAGGCGCTCATCTCGGGCTTGAGGTCGTAGGTCGCCACCTTGGGGCTGGGGATCAGCACCCGCTCCTCGCCGCGGTAGGGCTTCTCGACCCCGCCGTTGAAGAAGAAGGTGACGTGCGCGTACTTCTCGGTCTCGGCCGTGCGCAGCTGGCGCACCCCGGCGTCGGCGAGCACCGGCGAGAGGATGCGATCGAGCGACTGGGGCAAGAAGGCCAGCGGCAGCCCGAAGTTCGCATCGTACTGCGTCATGCAGACGTACTGGACCTGGGGGAAGTTGGGGCGCTCGAAAGCGTCGAACGTGGGATCCGTCAGGGTACGGGTGATCTCACGGGCGCGATCCGGCCGGAAGTTGAAGAAGATCACCGAGTCGCCCGAGCGAATGCGGCCTTCCTCCGCCACGATGATCGGCTTGATGAACTCGTCGGTCTCGCCGCGCAGGTACGCGCCTTCCATGGCCTCGCCGGGGCTCGAAGCGCGGTGCTCGGCCACCCCGTCCACGAAGGCGCGGTAAGCGATCTCGACCCGCTCCCAGCGGTTGTCACGGTCCATGGCATAGTAGCGGCCCACGATGGTCGCGACCTCGCCGTAGCTCATGGCATCCAGGCGCTTCTGGACCTCATGGAGGTAGCGCCCGCCCGAGGTGGGGGGGGTGTCGCGCCCGTCGGTGATGGCCTGGACGTAGGTCTGGGGCACGCCGAGGCGCGCGGCCATCTCCAACAGGGCGTAGAGGTGCTCCTGCGAGCTGTGGACGCCGCCGTCCGAGACCAGGCCCATAAGGTGCAGGCGACCGCCGCGGCGCTTGGCGCCTTCCATGGCCTCGACCAGCACCGGGTTGGTGAAGAAGTCCCCGTCGTAGATGGACTTGTTGATCCGGACCAAGTCCTGGTAGACCACGCGGCCCGCGCCCATGTTGGTGTGACCGACCTCCGAGTTGCCCATCTGGCCGGGAGGCAGGCCGACCGCCTCGCCCGAGGTGGGGATGGCCACCGAGGGGTATTGCTGCATGAAGCGATCCCAGTTGGGCTTGTGGGCCATGGCGATCGCGTTGCCCTCGCGGTTGGGGTTGATACCCCAGCCGTCGAGGACGATGAGGGCGAGCGGTCCGTTTTTCATCGATGTTCCTTTGGCAGATTCTCGAGGTCCAGGCGTTCGAGCTCTTTATCCATCCGGCCGGTCAGCATGTACCGGTACAGGCGAAAGTCGGCTCTCAGCGACCAGAGCGGGTAGGTAAACGTGGCGGGCTTGTTCTTCTCGAAGACGAAGTGACCGACCCAGGCGAAGCCGTAACCGACGAGCGGCGCAAGCAGCAGCCACCAGGGCGAACGGATGAGCGCAAGGCCCAGGGCGACCAGGACGCCGGTGGTCCCGACGAAGTGCAGGGCCCGGCACACGGGATCCCGATGCTGCGAGACGTAGAAGGGCCAGAAATCCTCGTAACGCTTGATCTCGGACACGACGCCTCCCGTTCGGAGCTTCCGCCTCTCGCCTTGGAGAAAAGAACAGGCGGGACTAGCAGCCCCGCCTGATGGCCGTTAGCGCGCGGCCGCGGCCTTGTAGTTGACGATGGCCGCGAAGCTCTTGGGATCGAGGCTCGCGCCGCCGACCAGGGCGCCGTCGATGTGGGGCTGCGCCATCTGGCTTGCGATCGTCTCGGGCTTGACCGAGCCGCCGTACAGGATCCGAACCTGGTCGGCGACGTCCTGGCCCATCATCCGGGCGATGGTGTCGCGGATGACACCGGCGACCCGGTTGGCCTCCTCGGGGGCGCAGGTCTTGCCCGTGCCGATGGCCCAGACGGGCTCATAGGCGAAAAGGCAGGTCGCGACCAGCTCGGGAGCGATGTTCAGGAGGGCGCGCTGGGTCTGAACGATAATGACATTATCCGTCAATTGAACCTCGCGATCCTCGAGGGTTTCGCCCACGCAGACGATGGGAGTGAGCTGCCACTGGAGGGCGGCGGCCACCTTGCGGTTGACGGTGCCGTCGGTTTCGTGGAAGTATTCACGACGCTCCGAGTGACCAATAATCACATGGGTGGCGCCGGCATCGCGCAGCATGACGGGCGAGATCTCGCCGGTGTAGGCGCCTTCGTCCATCCAGTGCATGTTCTGGCCGCCCAGCTGGACGCGGGTTCCGGCGAAGGCTTCCTTGAGAGCGTTGAGGGCCGTGAAGGGCGGGCAGATGACGACCTCGGGATCGACGCTGTTCTTGGCGTCGGCGTCGAAGGCCGCCGCGAAGGCGCGGGCGTCCTCGATGGTCTTGAACATCTTCCAGTTGCCGGCGATGACGGGGGTACGTTGCGACATGTGTTTCTCCGTAATGCCCTGCCCCCCGCGAATGCGAGGGGCAGGAAGAAGCGGGGATGCCCTTACTTGTCGTTGAGGGCGCTGATGCCGGGCAGTTCGAGGCCTTCGAGGAACTCGAGGCTCGCGCCGCCGCCGGTCGAGACGTGGGTGAAGCGATCGGCCAGGTTCATCTGCTCGACCGCCGCCACCGAGTCGCCGCCGCCCACGATGGTGATGGCGCCGTGGGCGGTGCGATCGGCGAGGAACTGGGCCACCGCGCGGGTGCCCTCGGCGAAGGCCGGGTTCTCGAACACGCCCATGGGGCCGTTCCAGACCACAGTCATGGCCGAATCGAGCACGCGGCGGATCGCATCCACCGTGCGCGGCCCGATGTCCACGCCCATCTCGGTCGGGGGGATGTGGTCGATGGCGACCGTGGCGCTCGCCGTGGGGGCCTTGATGTCACCCGCGACCAGCACGTCCTCCGGCAGGAGGATCGAGGTGCCGCAGCGCTCGGCCTTGGCCATCAGCTCGCGAGCGAGCTCCAGCTTGTCCATCTCGACGAGCGAACGGCCCACCTCGAGGCCCTGAGCCTTGAGGAAGGTGAAGATCATCCCGCCGCCGATGATGAGGGTATCGACCTTGCCGATCAGGTTGTCCAGCACGCCGATCTTGCTCGAGACCTTGGACCCGCCGATGATGGCCACGAAGGGCCGCTCGGGGTTGGCGAGGGCCTTGCCCATCACCGAGATCTCCTTGTTGAGCAAGAAGCCCGCCGCTGCCGGCAGGTAGCTCGCAACGCCCGCCGTCGAGGCATGCGCCCGGTGAGCAGTCCCGAAGGCGTCGTTGACGTAGACGTCAGCGAGCTCCGAGAGCTGCTTGGCGAAGGCGGGGTCGTTCTTCTCCTCTTCCGGGTGGAAGCGGATGTTCTCGAGCAAGAGGGGCTGGCCGGGCTTGAGGGCCTCGACCATCTGCTTGACCTCGGGGCCGATGGCGTCGGGAGCCATCCGCACGTCGGTGCCCAAGAGCTCGCCCAGGCGCTTGGCCACGGGCGAAAGGCTCAGGTCGGGGGTGTTGCCCTTGGGGCGCCCCAGGTGGGAGGCCAAGATAACCTTGGCCCCCTTGTCCATGAGGTACTTGATCGTGGGCAGGGTCGCCCGGATCCGGGTGTCGTCGGTGATCGCCTTGTTGCCGTCGAGCGGCACGTTGAAGTCGGCCCGCACCAGGACGCGCTTGCCCTGGAGGTCCTTGAGATCAGACAGGCTCAGCTTCGACATGAGGCTTAACCGACGGCAGTCGCGAGGGTCTTACCGACCATGGCGGCCAGGTCGACGACGCGGTTCGAGTAGCCCCACTCGTTGTCGTACCAAGCGACGATCTTGACCATCTTGTCGCCCATGGTCATGGTCGAGTCGGCGTCGACGATGGTCGAGTGCGGGTTGCCGGTGAAGTCGATCGAGACGAGGGGCTCGTCGGTGTACTGCATGATGCCCTTCATGCCGTTGCCCGCGGCCTCCTTGAGGAGGTTGTTGATGGCTTCGACGGTGATGGGCTTCTCGACGGTGGCGACCAGGTCGACGACCGAGACGTCGGGGGTGGGCACGCGCATGGCCATGCCGTTGATCTTGCCCTTGAGCTCGGGGAGCACCAGCGCGACGGCCTTGGCGGCGCCGGTGGTGGTGGGGATGATCGACATGGCGCCGGCGCGGGCGCGGCGCAGGTCCTTGTGGGGCATGTCGAGCAGCTGCTGGTCGTTGGTGTAGGCGTGCACCGTGGTCATCATCGCGTTGACGATGCCGAAGTTCTCGTGCAGGACCTTGGCCACCGGCGCGAGGCAGTTGGTGGTGCAGGAAGCGTTCGAGATGATGTGGTGCTTGGCGGGATCGTAGCTCTTCTCGTTGACGCCGAGGACGATGGTGATGTCCTCGCCCTTGGCGGGAGCCGAGATGATGACCTTCTTGGCGCCGGCGGCGAGGTGGGCCTTGGCCTTCTCGGCGTCGGTGAAGATGCCGGTCGACTCGATGACGAGCTCAGCGCCGAGCTTCTTCCAGGGGATGGTGGCCGGGTCACGCTGGGCCGAGATCTCGATCTTGCGGCCATCGATGATGATGGCGCTGTCGGTGTGATCGACCGTGCCGGGGTAGACGCCGTGCACCGAGTCGTACTTGAAGAGGTGAGCGAGCGTCTTGGCGTCGGTCAGATCGTTGATGCCGACGAACTCCAGCTCGGGGTTCTTGAGGCCGATGCGCAGCACCTGGCGACCGATACGACCGAAACCGTTAATCCCCACTTTAGTGGCCATTGAGAAGTCCTCCTAAAAGTTCGGTTATCCCTTGCTTAAATGTACGCCTCGCTCCTGGCGTGGTCAAGGAAAGTGTGACGCATTGTTTCCGATTGTATCGCAGCCAAGGCCAGGCCACGAGCGAGGAATGGGCTGCCCCAAGTTCGGAACCGGCCGCCTTTCGCCCTGGCGCCGCAGCGCCTAAGCTCGGGGGGTGAAGCTCAAGCACAAGACAAGGAGGCGTTCCCCATGACTCGCGTCACCCGCCTGGCCGTCTTGGCCGGACTGGCGCTCTCTGCCTCGCTGAGCGGCTGTGGCACGGCCTCTCGGCCCGTCCCCGTCCCCTCGCGATCGCCCTCCCTCGAGGTCGCGGCCGCCACCCCGCTCGATGAGCTCAAGGCGTACAAGCAAGAAGCCTACCGCCAGATGGGCATCGACCAAGCGCAGCAGGCCAAGCTCAAGGCGCTGGTGCGCCAAGAGTTCAAGGGCCTCGATCTCAGCGCCCTCAAGGCCGACTACCAGAAGTTCGCCACGCTGATGGAAGCACCGACGGTCGATGTGCAAGCGAGCAATGCCCTGCTTGGGACGATCGAGGGGCGCTATCGCGACCTCGCCGCCAAGATGGCCGACGTGGAGGCCAAGGTCCATGGCATGCTGAGCGACGAGCAACGCAAGAAGGCGCTCGGCGTGCTCGCCGATGCTCCGTCTCGCCTCGATCCGCTGGTGCAGAAGTGGCGAGCAGAAGCCTACGCGGCGATGCTCGAGGGCGTGACCCTGACGCCGCAGCAGCAAGCAGGCCTCCAGCAGCTCCAGCAGCAAGACCAGGCGAAGGGCACCGCGCGGCTCAATGCCGTCATCCAGGCGGACAGCCGCTACTACCGCGACATGGACAAGCTGGCGCTCACGGCAGCCTTCCAGGATGCGGTGGGGGTCAATGCAGGCCGCGAGGCGATCGCATGGGCCACGACCCTGGACCAGGCGCAGCGCAAGAAGATGGTCGCGAACGCGAAGCGATACACGGAGCGGATACTCGCTCAATTCAAGGCGATGCTCCAGGCTGACTGAGGCCCTGGGCGGGACGGGGGGCTGCGCGCTACAATGGGGGTTTCGGCGCCCCCTTCGTGAATGAAAGCAGCCCCTCGATGAATCGAATCTGTGTGTTCTGCGGCTCGAAGCCTGGTAACCGTCCCGCCTACGTCGAATCGGCCCGCGCCCTGGGCCGGGCCCTGGTCGCGCGCGGCTGCGGCCTGGTCTACGGCGGCGCGAGCGTGGGGGTGATGACCGAGGTCGCCGACACGGTGCTCGAAGCCGGTGGCGAAGTGATCGGCGTCATCCCCGAGACTCTGCTCCAGCGCGAGGTGGGCCACCGCGGCCTCACCGAGCTGCACGTGGTCCAGACCATGCACGAGCGCAAGGCCCTGATGGCCTCGCGCTCCGACGCGTTCATCGGGTTGCCCGGCGGTTACGGCACCTTCGAGGAGCTGTTCGAGGTCATCACCTGGGGCCAGCTGGGCATCCATCGCAAGCCGGTGGGCCTGCTGAACGTGGCGGGCTACTACGACGCCTTCATGGCGCTGGTGGACCACGCGGTGGCCGAAGGCTTCATCCCGCCGAGCCACCGCGGGCTCATCCTGGTGGACACGACCCCCGAGGGGCTGCTCGACCAGCTCGAAGCCTACCAGGTGCCCGATCTCGGCCGGAAGTGGGCCGATAAGGAGCACGTCTAGCAAGATCCCGGCTGAGGGAGCGATAACAGAAGAGGTTAAGAACGAACTAAGGAGCCTCTTTTGAAACGCGCCTCCCTCTCCGTTGCCCTCCTGGTCTTGCTGCTTTCCGGCTGCGGCGCCGCCCCCACCGCCCCGAAGGGCGCGGATGATGCCCGCACGACCGCCCAGTCCGTCGCGACCGTCACCAAGGCGGTGAAGGCCTACTTCCAGGCCAAGTTCGACATGCTCGACGTGGACCACTCGGGGCTCGTGACCAAGGCCGAGGCCATCTCGGTCGGCCTCGATCCCGAGGGCTTCGACGCCTACGACGCGGACGGCAACGGCACCCTGACCCTGGGCGAGTTCGCTCCCCCGCATGCAATCGAGGCCATCGTCACCACCATCCGCCAGACGGCCGCTGCCGAGTTCAAGCGGATGGACGTGAACGGCGATCGCGCCCTCTCGGCCGAAGAGATGGCTCAGGCCGTCGCCCTCCCCTTCGCCATGTGTGACGCCAACCGCGACGGCAAGGTCACCGCCAGCGAGTTCGAGAACGCCTTCGCCCTGGTCACGACCAAGGGCACCTCGCGCTAAGCGCCAATCAAACGCCTCCTGAATTCCCCCTGCCCCCTGCCGAGCGATAGAACTGCCGCTTCGCAAGCTCCGCGAGCAGCAGGTATGCCGCCGTGATCCCCAGGATGCTCAAGAGCAGGCTCAGCGGCAGCGGGGTGAAGCCCAGCGCGCGGGCAAGCGGCGAGTAGGGCAGCAACACGGCGATCGCGCAGATGCCGAACACGCTCAGGCGCAACCCGCGCCCCGCCGGATGGCGAAACGGCGAGCGACTCGTCCGGATCACGAAGACCACCAGGGTCTGAGTGAGCAGCGACTCGACGAACCAGGCGGTGTGAAAGAGCGGCGCCGTCGCCCGGAAGGCCCAGAGCAGCAGCCAGAAGGTCAGAAAGTCGAAGATCGAGCTGATCGGTCCGAGCACGACCATGAAGCGCTGGATGAAGCGAACGTCCCAGCGCCTCGGCTTGAGAAGAGCCTCCGGCTCCACCCGATCCCCCGGGATCGCGAGCTGCGAGAGGGCGTAGAGCAAGTTGTTCAGCAGGATCTGCATGGGCAGCATCGGCAGGAAGGGCAACAGCAAGGCCGCGCCCGCCATGCTGAACATGTTGCCGAAGTTGGAGCTGATGGCCATCAGGATGTACTTGATGACGTTCGCGAAGCTGCGACGCCCCTCGAGCACCCCCTGGTGCAAGACCGCGAGGCTCCGCTCCAAGAGGATGATGCTCGCCGCCGCCCGAGCCACGTCGACCGCCGAATCGACCGAGATCCCCACGTCCGCGTCGCGCAAGCAAGGCGCGTCGTTGATCCCATCCCCCAGGTAGCCCACCACGTGCCCGCGCACCTTGAGGGCGCGCAGCACCCTGATCTTCTGCTCGGGCGTCACCCGCGCAAAGACGCCTACCCGCTCGACGACCCACGGAAGGGCGCTCTCCCGGACCCGCTCCAGGTCCCGACCGAGCATTAACCGCCGTGCATCCAGCCCCACGGCCTCGCAGACGTGCCGCGTCACCCACTCGTTGTCCCCAGTGAGGATCACCACCCGGATCCCGTCCGCGGCGAGGGCCTTCAGGGCCGCCTGGGCGTCCGCGCGCGGGGGATCGTGGAAGGCCACAAAGCCGAGCAGGCAAAGATCCCGCTCGTCCTCGACCCCGTAGACGGGTTTGGCTTCGATCGAGCGCTCCGCGATCGCAAGCAAGCGTAGCCCCTGCTCGCTGAGACGCTTAAAGGTCGCAAGAGCCGCCTCACGCGCCGACTCATCCAGCGCCCGCTCTCGCCCCTCCTCACGATAAGAGGCCGAGACCGCAAGGACGGCCTCGGGAGCCCCCTTCGTGATGAGCACCGTTTCTCCGGCGCGGTCCAGCACCACCGACACGCGGCGCCGGTGGAAGTCGAAGGGGATCTCGTCGCGCTTCTGGCATGCGGCCGGCTCGGGGTGGGGCGCGCGCAGGATCGCCTCGTCCAAGGGGCTGCGGATCCCCGTCTCGTAGGTGCTGTTGAGCACCGCCGCGGCCAGGACCTCGGGGGCCTCGCGACCGAGAGGATCCACGCTCGCGGTAAGCGCCAGGACACCCTGGGTCAGGGTACCGGTCTTGTCGCTGCACAGCACGTCGATGCTGCCGAAGTTCTCGATGGCCTGGAGCTGCTTGACGATCACGTGCTTCTGAGCCATTCGCATGGCGCCCCGGGAGAGCGTGACGGCGATGATCATGGGCAGGAACTCGGGCGTCAGGCCCACCGCGAGCGCCAGCGAGAACATGAAGGCTTCGGCCGGCTCGCGCTTGAGCAAGGCCAGCACGAAGAAGACGAAGAGCACCAGGGCGATGACGACCCTCAGGATCATCGCGGAAAAGCCCGCAAGCCCCCGCTCGAACTCGGTCTGTGGCGGCTGAGCGGCAAGGTGCGCGGCAATGTCGCCAAAAGCGGTGGCTGTCCCCGTTTTCACGGCGATCGCACGGGCGGTGCCACTCACCACCGAGGTCCCCGCAAAGACCGCGTTCACGGCCTCGTCCAGGCCCACAGCCTCGCCAGAAAGATCGACGGCCCGCTTCTCGGCGGGCAGGGACTCGCCGGTCAGAGCCGCCTGATCGACGAAGAGGTCCTTGGCCTCGATGAGGCGCGCATCGGCGACGAGCATGTTGCCCGCCGAGAGCAAGAAGACGTCACCCGGCACGACCTCTGTTGCCGGTATCGTTCGACACCGGCCGTCGCGCAGCACCTCGACGCGAATGCCGACCTGGTGGCGCAGGGCCTCAGCCGCGCGCTGCGAGCGGTAGGACTGGAAGAAGTCCACTAGCACGCTCGCAAGCACGATCGTCACGATGATGGCGGCGTCGAGCGCCTCGCCGAAGGCCCCGGAGATGATGGCCGCCGCGAGCAGGATCCAGACCAGGGGGTTCGCGAAGCGATCGAAGAACTGCCGGAGCACCCCCGCCCGCTCCGCGCGGGCCGGCAGGTTGGGCCCCACGCGCGAAAGCCGCGAGCGGGCCTCTTGCTCCGTGAGGCCGTCGGGCCCCGCGTCGAGCGAGGCGAGCAGCCCCGTCAAGGGCTGCAACCAGAACGGCTCGGTCATGCCGCCAGTCTAGGCAAGGGCCGAGGCCCCGTCGAGATCAGCGGCGACGAGGTTCTCGGGCTACTTCGCCTCGCCGAGGCCGTACAGGGCGAGCTGCGCGAGGCCGTAGCGATAGACGCGCCGACAGACAGCCTCGCCCACCACTTCGGGCAGCGTCTCGCCCTTGGCATGCTCGAGCAGGACGACCGCGTCGGGAGCGAGCAGCCCGGGGCGCTGCAAGGCTGTGAGAAGCTTCTCCCAGTCCTCGGTGCGGTAGGGGGGATCCGCGATCACCACGTCGAAGGGGCCTTCGAGCGACGCCAGCTTGGCGTGGACCTCGCCGCGCTGGACCTGGACGCGATCGCCCACTCCCAGCGCCTTGAGGTTGTCGGCGATGACCAAGAGGGCCTCAGACGCCCGTTCGACCATCACCACGTCGCTCGCGCCGCGCGAGAGGGCCTCCAGCGCGATCGCCCCGCTGCCCGCGTACAGGTCGAGCACCCGGGCGTCGTGGATGCGCGGCCCCAGGATGTTGAACATAGCCCCGCGCACCATGCCGGTGGTCGGGCGGGTCAGCTCGCCGGTGAGGGTCTTGATTTTGCGCCCCCTGAGGGCGCCTGCGATGATCTGCATTAACCGATCCCAAGAAAACCGAGGTTGCTACGGAAGTGGCGGTACAGCTCCGCCTTGGCGTGAGGATGGCGCGAAAGATCAGGGTCGGCCGCGAGCAGCTCGAAGGACGCCTTGCGCGCGGCTTCCAGCAGGGCCGTGTCCTGCGCGAGGTCGGCGAGCATGAAGTCGGGCAGCCCACTCTGGCGGGTGCCCAGGAACTCGCCCGGCCCTCTGAGCTTGAGGTCCTGCTCGGCGATGACGAAGCCGTCGTTGGTCGCCACCATGACCTGCATGCGCTGCTTGGTGGCCTCGCTGCTCCCGCTGGTGACCAGGATACAATACGACTGCTCGGCACCGCGGCCCACCCGGCCGCGCAGCTGGTGGAGCTGGCTGAGGCCGAACCGCTCCGCGTTCTCGATCACCATGACCGAGGCGTTGGGCACGTCCACCCCCACCTCGATAACGGTGGTCGCCACCAGGATGTCCAGCTCGTGGTCGCGGAAGGCACGCATGACCGCGTCCTTCTCGTCGGAGGGCATCTGGCCGTGCAAGAGACCCACCCGGTAGTCGGGGAAGACCTCGTTCTGGAGGTTCTGGGCCTCCTCGGTCGCAGCCCGGACGTTCTCCATCTCTTCCGACTGCTCGATGAGCGGGAAGACGATGTAGGCCTGACGCCCGATTTCGAGCTCCCGGCGCACCAGCGCCCATGCGCCCTTGCGGCCCTTGCCCGTGACCCACGAGGTCTGGATGGGCTTACGACCGGGCGGCAATTCGTCGATGACCGACACGTCCAGATCCCCGTGCATGGTCAGCGCCAGGGTGCGCGGGATGGGGGTCGCCGTCATGGTCAGGACCTCGGGGTGGCGGCCCTTGGTGCGCAGGGTGGCCCGCTGCTTGACCCCGAAGCGGTGCTGCTCGTCGATCACGACCAGCCCCAGGTTCTGGAACTCGACGCTCTCTTGGATCAGGGCGTGGGTGCCCACCACGATGGGGGTGTAGCCACTGGCGATCGCCTTGAGGTACTGGTTGCGCTCGCGCTTGCCCTGCTTGCCCAGCAGCAGCGCGCACGGGATCCCCATGGGGGTCAGCCATTCGACGAACTTCTTGTAGTGCTGCTCGGCCAGGATCTCGGTGGGGGCCATGAGTGCCCCCTGGTAGCCGTTCTCGACCGCCACCAACAGGCTCAAGAGCGCGACCACGGTCTTACCTGAGCCCACGTCCCCCTGCACCAGGCGGTTCATGGGCTCCGCCGAGGCGAGGTCCGCGCGGACCTCGTCGAAGACCCGCTGCTGAGCGCCCGTGAGTTTGAAGGGCAGGTTTTCGAGCAGCTTGTTCGTCAATTCGCCGTTGGCGGGCAGCGCGATCGCCTCGGTGGTCTTGCGAAGCTGCGCGCGCCTGAAGCCGAGGCCCAGCTGGAGCCAGAAGAACTCCTCGAAGGCCAGGCGCCGGTGCGCCAGCTCCTTCTCCTGCATGGTTTTCGGGAAGTGGATGGCCTGGAGGGCCTCCCGGCGACCCAAGAGGTCGCAGCGCGAGACCACCTCAGCAGGCAGCGTCTCCTTGATCAGCGGCCCGAAGGTTTCGAGCGCCACGTGCATCGACTTGCGCAGGCCCTTGAGGTGCAGGCCCTCGGTCAGCGGATAGACCGGGACGATGCGGCCCACGTGCAGGGAGTCCGAGTCCTCCTCGCCGCCTTCTCCCAAGAGCTCGAGCTCGGGGCGATCGAAGAACAGCCGGCCCTGGTACTCGTCGTGGCGAGCCTCGCCGGACATGAGCACCTGGCCGCCGATGGGGAAGCGCTTCTTGAACTGTTCGAGCTGGAAGCGATTGGCCTTGCCCATGAACCAGCGCGCCGTGACCGAGCCGCTGCCGTCGGTGATGGTGACGGACATGATGCTCATGTTGGGCTTGCGGGGCGGGCTGAAGGCCTCGACCTTGCGGACGGTCCCCCAGACCGTCACCTTCTCGCCGACCTTGAGATCGCGGATCTTGGTCCGGCTCTGGTAGTCCAGATGCGTGCGGGGGTAGTGCCCGATCAGGTCGCGCACCGTGAGGATCCCAAGCTTCGCGAGCGTCTCGCCCATGCGCGGCCCGACACCCTTGACCCATTGGACCGCCTGGTCGAGCCCCTCGCCCGAAACGGGCTTGGCCGCTCTGGGGGCCGCGGTGCGGCCGGGCGCCTGCTGCACGGGCACGGCAGCTTGTGGGGTGGGCGCTGCGGGCTGCTGAACCTTAGCAGCGGCGGCCGCGGGCCGCGGGGTCTGCTGCATCCCATACTCGGGCGGCTGCTCGCGCACGCGCTGCGCCAGGCGCGACGCGTCGGCGGGGTTGAGCATGCCGGTCGGCGCATGAAGCGCGACCTCGGCGCGAGGCCCCGAGAGGTAGGGCAAGAGGGCGAGCATCCCGTCGACCAAGGTGGCCCGCTCGGGCGGCGTCAGGGCGTCATAGCGGGCAAAGCCGTCGCCCAGCTGAGAGAGCCGCGCACGCACCGAGGGATTCGGCATCAGGGTGAGGCGCAGGATCGCGAGTTGCTCGCAGACGAAATCCGAGAAGCGCGCCGTCTGCCCCTGCAGGTTGGGGTACTGGCGGCGCGCCTCGACGGTAAGCGCCTGTTGCAGCTTGGCGATCGACGTGGACATGCCCTCCATGGTAAGCGTTCGAACAAATGAGCGCAAGCCGCGAGCGAGGCTGAGCCCCGATCAGCCCGAAGGCCGATTGACTCCTTGGGCGCGCCCCGGGACAATAGACTGAGGTATAAAAATAGATTCGGCATTAAATGCTCGCTTCAAGGAGGCCACCGCTTTGGAAATCACCCACCTGATGAAGGTCCTCGGCGCTTCGGGGGGCGAATGGGTCCTGTACCTGCTCATCGCCTTCTCCATGTTCTCCTTCACCCTGATCATCGAGCGCATCGCCTACTTCTTCGGCAACCGCGAGCGCACGGACGAGGTGCTCGCCGAGGGCATCGCGGCCCTCTCGAACGGTGACCTCGGCCTGGCCGCCAAGAAGGCCAAGGGGCCCGTCGGTCGCATGTTCCAGACCGCGAGCGAAGCCTGGAACCTCGGCCCCCATCGCCTGCAGGCCGCCCTCTTGGCGCACCGCCTGCAGGAGAAGGCCGCCGCCGAGCGTGGCCTCGTCTACCTGGGTACCCTCGGCAACAACAGTCCCTTCGTGGGCCTCTTCGGGACGGTCCTCGGCATCATCAAGGCCTTCAAGGACCTCGCGACCGCGAGCAGCCAGGGCCCCTCGGTCGTCATGGCGGGCATCTCGGAAGCGCTGATCGCCACCGCCGTCGGCATCATGGTCGCCATCCCCGCGGTCATGGCCTTCAACCTCTTCCAGCGCAAGATCCGCGTCCAGGACTACCGCCTCGAAGAGGCCGCCGAGGCCATCCGCGCACTCGCGGCGGACCCCGCCCTGATGGCAGGGGGGCAGCATGCACGCCGGTAGCGACCAGGACGCCATCGTCGACATCAACGTCACCCCCCTGGTCGACGTCACGCTGGTGTTGCTCATCATCTTCCTGGCCACCAGCTACATGATCGCCCAGCAGAGCCTCAAGGTGCAGCTGCCCAAGGCCAGCCAGACGGTCGCGACCGAAGCCCGGACCATCGCGGTGGTCGTCAAGGACTCGGGAGAGATCGTCCTGGACGGCCAAAGCATCGAGCCCAAGGCGCTGGTTTCGGCCCTCGAAGCCAAGAAGCCCGCCAAGGGCAACCTCCAGGTGGTGGTCGGCGCCGACCGCAACGTCATCCACGGACGCGTGGTCGAGGTCATGGACGCCGTGCGTCAGGCGGGCATCACCGACCTGGCCTTCGCCGTCGAGCGCCCCTGAGATGGCCGCCCCTCCCCGCACGCGGATGCCCATGGTGGTCGCCGTCTCGGTCGGCGGCCACCTCCTGCTGGCCTTCTTCCTCATGCGCGTCCCCGTGGGCCAGGAGCTCGTCCGCAAGGTCATCCCCATCCAGATGGTCCGGACCGAAGCCCCCAAACCCAAGCCACCCGAGCCCAAGCCGGAGCCCCCGAAGGCCAAGGTCAAGGGCGCGAGGCCGCAAGCCGCCAAGGCTCGCCCTGCCGCAAGCCGTCTCGCCCCTGCGAATACCCAGCCCGGCACCGGTGGGGCAGGCTTCGGCCTGAGCGCGGACGCAGGCGAAGGCGGTACCCTCGCCGTGCCAATCGGCGAGACCCTCGAAGCCGAGAGCACCGCGACGGCCTCTGCCGCGCCCCCCGCGCCCCTGGTGCTCGACGTCTCGGACGACACGCCACTGGCGAGGGCCCTCGACAAGCTCCCGGCCCCGATCGGCAGCCTGCGCGTGGCCTATCCCGAAGTGGCGCGCCTTTCGGGCCAGAGCGGCAGCGCCGTGGTCGTGGCCTACGTCGAGGCCGACGGCCGCGTGACGAGCGCCGAGGTGGTGTCGAGTTCGAACCGCATCTTCGCCAAGGCCGCTATCGAAGCGGTGCGCGGCACCCGGTTCAAGCCCGCCGAGCGCGAAGGGATCAAGGTCGCGGCGAGCATCCGGGTTCCCGTCCGGTTCCAGCTCGCCGAGGCCAAGGTCGACGCCACCATCGAGGCCGACGACGCCCCCGCCGCGCCAGCCGACGCGAGCCCCGACGCCACCGCCTCCCCTGCGACCACCGGAGCGACGCCCTGATGAACGCACGCACCCTCGCCCCCACGGCGATCGCCCTCGCCACGACCGTCCTCGTCGCGGCTCCCGCCCTCGCGGCCACCCTCTCGGGCACCGTCAAGGACAAGCAGACCGGCCGCCCCGTCGCCAACGCCCGCGTCACCGTCGTGGGTCCCGACCGCCGCGCCGAGGTCAAAGCCGACGGCAGCTTCTCGCTCGACGGCCTCAAGCCCGGCACCTACCCGGTCAAGGTCGAGGCTCCGGGCTACCTGCCTCTGGTCATCGGCAAGGTCTCCTTCTCGGACGCGCGCCCCGTCCAGCTGAACGCCTCGCTCAAGGTCGGCACCCTCTCGGCGCCCACCCAGGTGGTCTCGGGCGATCGCCCGGCACGCCTCGCGCAGACCGAAACCAGCCGCCGCTCTTTCACCGCCGAAGAGGTCCGCAAGGTCGCAGGCGCGCGCAACGATCCCATCCTCGCGGTCACCAACACCGCGGGCGTCAACGCGGGCGGCTTCTCGGGGGCGCCGGTGGTGCGCGGCGGCGGGCCCAACGACAACCGCTACTACCTGGACAACATCCAGATCGGCAACCCCTTCCACTTCGGCGGCCTGGTCAGCGTCTTCAACGCCAACACCATCTCCAAGGTGGACCTCTACACCGGGGCCCTGCCCGCGCGCTTCGGCAACGTCAAGTCGGCCGTCATCGACGTGGAGAGCCGAGCACCCAAGACCGACGCCCTGCACGGCGTCCTGGACGCGAACCTCCTCTACGCCGAGGGTCTCGTCGAAGGCCCCGTCGTGCCGGGTCTCTCGTTCTCGCTCTCGGGCCGGCGCAGCTACATGGACTTCCTGGTCGCGAAGCTCGTGCCCAGCTTTACCGTCTTTCCGCGCTTCTCGGACTACCAGGCCAAGGTCTCCCAGCAAACGCCGGGCGACGGGCGGCTGGATTTCTTGGCCATCGGCTCGTCCGATGCGCTCGCGCTGGTCTTGCCCGACGGCACCATCGGGCGCGGGGTGGGCAGCATCTCGCAGGACGACGGCTACCGCAGCACCGGGGCGACCTGGCGCCAGCCCATCGGCGACGGCGCCTCCAATCGCCTGACGATCAACTACCAGGAACCCTTCCAGAACGTGAAGGTCGGCACCTTCCTGGACATCAGCTCCAACCAGTTCCAGTGGACGATCGCGGACGACGTGGTCGCCCAGCTCAACGACGCCCACCAGCTCCGCACGGGCGTACGCTACGACACCATCAACTACCTGGAGCGCCGGCTGCAGCCCAAGCTCCCGCCCGGCACCAACCCCTCGACCATCCGGCCCGAGGACATCGATAGCCTGCCCAAGCTCTCGACCGACACCACGGGCAACCAGAAGGTCTACGGGGCCTACGTCGAAGACGCCTGGAAGGTGGCGCAACCCCTCACCCTCAACCTGGGCCTGCGCTACGACCGCTTGCAGAGCACGGGCGAGGACAAGGTGGGGCCGCGCCTGGGGGCGACCTGGCGCATGGACGAGGACACCACCTGGCGCCTCGGCTATGGCCAGCAGTTCCAGTTCCCCGAGGTCAGCCAGCTGCTGCCCGGCGTCGGCAACCCCAAGCTGACGGCCCCCTTCTCGCGGGACTACGTGGTCGGGCTGGATCGCCAGCTCACGGACAACCTGCTCGGCAAGTTCGAGCTCTATCACCGAGACCTCTTGTTCCTGGTGACGAACGATCCGTTCAGCAACTTCAGCAACGAGGGTTCGGGCTACTCCAACGGCGCCGAGGCGACCCTCGAACTCGCCGAAACGGCCGGGTGGTCGGGCTCGCTCGCCCTCACCTACTCGCGCACTTTCCGGCAGAACCCGCGGGTCGGTCACATCCCCTACGACTACGACCAGCCCCTCATCGCCAACCTGAACATGGTCGCTCCCAAGGCCTGGGACTGGTCGCCCTCGCTGCGCCTGCGCTATTCGAGCGGTAGACCCTACACCCCGGTCACGGGCCGCATCCAGAAACCGGACGGCACCTGGGCGCCCGTCAACGGAACGAACAACTCAGCCCGCTACCCGGACGGCCTCACCTGGTCGGCACGCGTGGAGCGACCCGCCGGGATGTTCGGTCGCGAGGGGCTGTTCTACTTCGAGGTGACCCAGCAGCGCGAAGCCCTCGCCATCGACTACGGCAAGGATTACGCGAACTACGCGAACCCCACCTACAACTACGGCATCCCCGCGATTCCCTACATCGGCTACCAGCTCCGCTTCTGATCAGCCGAGCTGCACTCCCGGGTCATCAGCGGCGCGCGTGAGCGGCAAGGTGAACCAGAAGACGCTGCCCTGGCCGAACGTGCTCTCCACCCCGATGCTCCCCCCGTGAGCCTCGATCAGGGCCTTGCTGATACTCAGCCCCAGCCCGGTCCCGCTCCCCTTCTTGAGGCCTGCCGGCAACTGGCCGAAGCGGGTGAACAACTTCGGGAAGTCCTCGGGCGCGATGCCTTCGCCCGTGTCCTCGACCTCGCACCGGACCGCCTCGCCCTCGATGCGCGTCCGCACCTGGACCCTGCCGCCCGGCGGGGTGAACTTGAGGGCGTTGTTGATCAGGTTGAGAAGGACCTGGCCGATCCGGCGCGCGTCCATCGAGAACAGGAGGGGCTCCGGGGGAAGGATGCGCTCAAGGCGCACCTGTGCCTGAAGGGCCAGCGGTTGCAGGCTCTCGACGATCTCGTCGACCTTGGAGTAGAAATCGGCCTCCTGACACATCAGCCGGAAGGTGCCCGCCTCGATCCGGGCAAAGTCCAGGAGATCGTCCAGCAAAAGCTCCAGGCGCAAGGCGCCGCGCTCGATCTCCGTCACGTAGCTCCGCTGCAGCGGCGTCAAGGAGCCGCCGAGCTCGTCGGCAAGAAACTCGCTGTACCCCCGGATCGAGGTCAGCGGGGTCCTCAGCTCGTGCGTGACGGAGTTGACGAAGTTGCTCTTCAAGCGATCGAGCTCCATCAACTGCTCGAACTGCTCTCGCAGTTGCTGCTCCAGGCGCTTCTGCTCGGTGATGTCCTGGGCGATCCCGATGACCCGAACCGGGCGATCGCCTTGCTCGAACACGCGCTCCGAGACCCCATGCATCAGGCGGATGGAGCCATCAGGGAGCAACAAGCGGTAATGCTCGTCAAAAGCCGCCTTGCCAAGCCTGAGGTCCTCCATGCGCTGCCGCAGCCGCTCCCGATCCTCGGGATGGACCCGTTCGAGGAACAGCGATAGGCTCGGCTTGGCGGCCTCGGGCGAGAGCCCCAGGAGCTCGTACAGCTCGTCGCTCCAGCAGATCGTCTCGTCGGCCAGGACCCACTCCCAGCTTCCGACCCGGCCGATCTGCTGCGCCTGCTTCAGGCGCAGCTCGCTCTCGTTCAGAACCTGGTTGAGGGCGCTCAACTGGGCGGTTCGCTCCCGGACGCGCTCCTCCAGGCCGGCGTTGAGACGTCTGATCTCTTGCTCGGCCCGCTTGCGCTCCGTGATGTCCAAGCAGGTGATGACGGCCCCGACGAGCCGATCCCCCTTGCGCTGGGGGTACGACCAGTACTCCGCGGGAAAACTCGTGCCGTCCTTGCGCCAGAGCACCTCGTCATCGACATGGATCTCATCGCCTCGCCTGACGGCCCGGATGATCCGGCACTCTTCCAGCGGAATGGGCTGGCCGTCGGCGCGCGAGTGGTGGACCAGCGCGTGCATGTCCTTGCCCAGCAGCTCCTGCGCATCCGCGTATCCCAGGATGCGAAGGCTGGCCTGGTTGCAGAAGGTGCAGCGCCCGTCGAGGTCGATGCCGTAGATGGCCTCGGCCGCGGAGTCGAGGATGAGCCTGAGGCTCGCTGTGCGCTCTGCGACCTGCTCTTCCAGGATCGCCTTTCGCCGGTCCAGCTCCCGCGAGTAGTGGAGGATCCGGAAGTCCCCTTCGATGACCTCCTTAAGCTGGTCGAGCAGGTCCTGGTTCGCGGTGGTAAAGGCCAGCGGCTGCGTGGAGAGGAGGCACAGGGTCCCGAAGACCGTCTTGTCAGGCCAAAGCAGCGGCACACCCAGGTAGCTGAGCATGCCCTGGTTGGCGTCCGGCCCCTCTCGCCACTCCGGCGCTTCCAGGGCATCGGCGACCATGAGCGGCGAGCGCGTGGCCAGCACACGCTCGCAGAAAAGCCCAGCCCCGAGGGCTGTCGTCTTCCCAGGGGGACAACAGGGAAGGGCCTCGCCGCTGCTCGAGACCAGGACTTCGAGGCGATCCGACCAGACGCGCCGGATTAGCGCAGCGGAGGCCCCGCACGCCTGCGCCGCCACGTCGACGGTCTTCTGCCACTTCTTCAGGTAGAGCGCCGGGACCTCGTGTTTGTGGTAGCCTTCACCGAGCGCCCGCGAAGCGCCCATGGTCACTTGATCGGCCAAGCCTCCACCGCCTCCCTGGGAACACGGGGGACAAGGGCCTCCGTCCTATCACCATCGCGAAGCGCTCGCCCCAGTTCACCGAGCATGGCCTCGATCTTTCCCTCGAGCAGTTTGATTCGCTGTTCGTCGATGCCACCGGCATCCGCCGGGTGCAGGATCTTCCGAAAATCGGCCTCGATGACTTCCTTGAAGTGCCAGAGGAGCATCTGATACTGCTCGGAGTAGGTCCGCGTCTTCGCATCGAGCACGCAGATGGTCCCGAAGATCTCGTCGTCGGGCCAGATCAGGGGAACCCCCAGGTAATTGACCATGTTCAGCTTGAGGTCCGGGTTGTGATCCCATGCCGGATCCGCGAGGGCGTTGGGCACCAGGAGCGGTGAGCGCGTGGCCATCACGGTCTCGCAGTAAAGCCCGGTACCGAGCTCGGCCTTCTCATGCTCCTCGTAGGGGTTGCTCTCGCCCAGGCTCGCGAGCAGCACCTCGATCTGCTCCGGCCAGACGCGCATGATCAGCGCGGCCGGGACCTCGAAGAGCTCGGCCAGGATGTCCAGGGTCTTCTGCCACTTGGCGAGGTAGGCCGGAGGAATCTCCTGCGTCGTGTCCATGCCCCAACGATCCTTTCACGGCCGGGCCCCATGCCGCTCGGAGACTACGCCCTCTCCTCACAACAGTCAAGGAACGTAGCGAAGCATCACTGGGCGGCGGGCAAGCCTTCCTGACCGATCTTCTTGGGAGGCTTCTTGCCCTTGTGGCGGTACTCGTAAGGGGTTTCCGTCAAGCCGTCCCGGGGCGACCAGATGTTGCGCCCGGCCTCGCGGGCCTCGCGCTGGGCGGCCACGAACTCGTCGGTGTGCGCCACGTTGGGCGGCGAGGTGTAGAGCATGGCGTAGCCCTGGCGGACCAGTTCGAGGTTCACGAAGGTCTTGCCCACGTAGACGTAGCCGAGCACCCGGCCGTAGCGATCGCGCGGCTCCACGTCCGTCTCGACCCGCACCTCCTTGCCCATCACCAGCTTCTGGGTGAAGGCAGAGGCGCGCGGCCCCCAGGGGACCTGCTTCTTCTCGGGGGTATCGATGCCGACCAGGCGGATGCGCTCCTTGGCGCCATCGACCAGGATCGTGATGGTATCGCCGTCGGCGACCTTGATGACCTTGCCGCGCAGGGTCTCGGCGGAAGCAGGGAGGGCGAACAAGGCGACGAAGAGCGCCGCGGCGGCAATGGGACGCAGGCGAGAGGGCATGAGGACTCCTTTGACGCGTAAGAAAGGGCTGCTCGTTCTGTACCCGGATCGCGGGCCTTCTCGAAGGCCACGCGGAAAAAAAGGGGCCGCCTCAGGCGAGGCGGCCCTTTATCAGGCTTAGTGCGCCGCGGGCATGCCCGTCGGAGCCTCACCGGGCTTGCCGCCCGGCGCGCCGTGGTGCTTGAGCTCCGCGTTCGGCAGCAAGAAGATGGCGAACAGCGACAGCAGCACCAGGATGGCCACGTACAGGTAAATCTGACGCATGGCCTCGGTGATGCCGGCGTTGAAGCCTTCCTTGAGCTTGGCGACGAGCTGGGCGGCCGCCTCGTCGAGGCCCTTGCGCAGCCCCGCGAGGGCCTGGCCTTCGGCCTGGGCGATGGCGCCGTCGAGGCGGGCCTGCTCAGCGGGCGTCTTGGGCTCGCCGAACTGGGCCTTGAGGGCGGCGGGGATGCCGCCCGGCTGCATCATGGCCTTGCGCTCGGCAGGGACCATGGGGTTCGCCATGACCTTCTCGTAGGCGGCCTTGTCGCCCTTGATGGCGCCGGCCATGTCGGCGTAGAGGCCGTCGAACTGCGTCTTGATCTTGGCTTCGAGGGCGCCTGCGTCCTGCATCTGGCCTTCGCCCTGCATCTTGAAGGCCGCAGGGTTCGCGCCTCCCGCCGGCAGGTGCTTGGGGATCTCGGTCTGGAGAGTGGTGACGAGCACCGAGCCCAGCAGCGCCACGCCCATGGTCGAGCCGACCTGGCGGAAGAACATGTTGGCGCTCGACGCGGTGCCGATGCGCTCGCGCTCGACCGCGTTCTGGACGGCCAGGGGGTAGAGGGGCATGGAGGGCCCGAAGCCCAGGCCAATGAGCACCATCAGGGTGACGATCTGCCACAAGGGCGTATCGGCCGTCATGATGAAGTGGAGCGCCGTCACGCAGCCGAGCAGCCACACCGCGCTGATGATCATCAGGTACTTGTAGCGCCCGGTCTTGCTCGCAAGACGCCCCGCGGTGATGCTGCCCGCCATCATCCCGAAGGAGAGCGGGGTCATGCTGAGGCCCGAGTAGGTGCTCGAGATGCCCTTGACCTGGACCAGGTAGAGGGGCAGGAAGATGATGGCCCCCATGAAGGCGCCGCCGAAGAAGAAGGCCGCCGCGCTCGCCCAGGTGAAGGTAGGCAGCTTGAACAGGCCCAGGTCGAAGAGGGGCGCATCACTGCGGCGCTCCGCCCAGATGAACAGGCCGAGCCCCGCCAGGGTGAGGGCGGCCAGGCCGAGGATCTGCACCGAGGTCCAGGCGTAGGTGTGGCCGCCCCAGCTGATGATGAGCATGAGGGGCACGGTCCAGACCGCGAGGCTGACGGCGCCCAGCACGTCGAAGCGCTGGCGCGAGGGAGGCTCGATGGCCGGCATGTGGCGGATGATGAAGTAGAGGGCGATCGCGCCCACCGGCATGTTGATGTAGAACACCCAGCGCCAGCTGATGTGGTCGGTAATGAAGCCGCCGAGCCACGGACCGAGGATGCTCGAAATCCCGAAGATGGCGCCGAAGAGGCCCTGGAGCTTGCCGCGCTCGCGCGGGGGGAACATCAGGGCGAAGACGGTGAGGACCACGGCGAACAGCGCGCCGCCGCCCAGGCCCTGGATGCCGCGGAAGGCGACCAAAGCCTCCATGTTGGGGGCCGCGCCGCAGAGGGCCGAGCCGAAGAGGAAGACGACAACCGCCGCCAAGAGCGCCCATTTGCTCACCACCGTCTCGGTCAGGCGCCCGAAGACGGGGCCCGACACGGTCGAGGTGAGCAGGTAGGTGGTCGCGACCCAGGCGTAGAGGCTGGTGCCGCCCAGCTCGGTGACGATCCGGGGCATGGCGGTCGAGACGATGGTCTGATCCAGGGCGGCCAGGAACATGGCCATGAAGATGCCGATAAGCGTGAGTTTTTGCTCTCGGGTCATACGCGTCCTTCTTGTGAAGAGGGGGAAGAAACAGGGACATGCCACCCCGTGAGGAAGTGGCGAACGTAGCGTGGAACGTCCATGCGCGTCGGGTCGCCCCACAGGTCCGCCATCAGCACGCGGCTCAAGAGGGGGCCGAGGAAGTCCATGCCGATCTCGCTCGGATCCCCGGGCTTCAGCTGGCCCAGGGCCTGGTAATGCGCGATGAGGGCGTTCTGCCGCTGGCGGAAGGCCGCGATCTGCGGCGGGGCCGCGTCGCCTCTGAGCTCCGGGTGCCGGATGATCTCGGGCAGGACGAAGATCTTGCGGTCCCGCGCACCCTTGAAGTGCATCAGGTAGCGCGTGGCGAAGGTGAGCAGATCCACCTCCACGTCGCCCGTGGGCTCCGGGACCAGATCCTCCAGGGCCGCAAGCGAGCGGTGGCAGGCCGCCTTGACGAGCGCCGCCTTGTTGCCGAAGTGGCGAAAGAGGGTGAGCTCGGCAACCCCCGCCTGCTGGGCGATCGCCGCCGTGGTGGCCCCCTTGTAGCCGCGCTCGGTCAGCAGTTGCAGGGCCGCTTCCAGGATGCGCTCGGCGATGGGGTCCAGCTCTGTAAGTAAGTACTTACCCATCCTTCCAATCTAGAGTTTCCGTGCCCTTCGCGTCAAGACGCATGGCCCTCTGACGTACAATGGACGTTCTTTCCCCCTTCGCCTTGAGGTCCGACCCGATGGAATACCCCGCTCCGCTCATCCCCGGCACCCTCCTCAAGCGCTACAAGCGCTTCTTGGCCGACGTGCGCCTCGAAACCGGCGAGGTCGTGACCGCCCACTGCGCCAACTCGGGCTCCATGCGCGGCTGCGACGCGCCCGAGAGCCCCGTCCTGCTCAGCTTCCGCGACGATCCGGCGCGCAAGCTCAAGTACACCTGGGAGCTGGTGAAGGTGGGTCCGACCTGGGTGGGGATCAACACCGCCCTGCCCAACCGGATCGTGGCCGAGGCGATCACGGCGGGCGCTATCCCCGAGCTTGCGGGCTATTCGACCCTCAAGCCCGAGCAGAAGTACGGCCAGAACAGCCGGATCGACCTACTGCTGAGCGATCCCGAGAAGGGGCGCTGCTATGTGGAGGTCAAGAACGTGACCCTCGCCGAGGGGGCGCAGGCCCTCTTCCCCGATGCGGTGACCGAGCGCGGCGCCAAGCACCTGCGGGAGCTGAGCGACATGGTGGCCGAGGGGCACCGGGCGGTGATGGTCTATCTGGTCCAGCGCGAAGACTGCGATCGCTTCTGGCCCGCCGAGGCCATCGACCCCGTCTACGCCGCGGCCTTCGAAACAGCCACCGCCACGGGGGTCGAGGCCCTCTGCTACCGCTGCACGGTGACGCCCGAGGGGGTAACGGTCGCCGAGCGCCTGCCCATCACCCGCGGATAAACGAAAGGGCGACCCGCGAATTGCGGGTCGCCCTTCGGCTTGTATGGAAGTTACTTGGCCGCCGGGAGGGCGAGCGGCCCCGGCAGGACCGCCTTGAGCTCGTCGAAGCTGAGGCGGTTGTCGTGGTTGGTATCCGCCTGCTTGAAGAACTCGCGAAGCTGGGCGTCCTTCTGACCGGCGGCCCAGCCGCCGACCGGCTCGCTCAAGGGAGCCTTACGCAGGTCGGTGAGGGTGAGCAGGCCGTCACGGTTGGTGTCGTAGAGGGCGATGAGGTAGCGCACCTGGCCGGCGGTGCCCGCCATCGAGAAGGTCACGTAGGCCTCTTCGTACTCGCCGAAGGGCACCTGGCCGTTGCCGTTGAGGTCGTAGGCGGGCGGGATCTCGTCGCCCTTCAGCACCATGTCGCTGTCACGATCCAGGCCGACGAAGAGGTTGACCAGCTGGACGTGAAGGTTCTGGGCGATGTCCTTGACCACGACGTCGGTCGCAATTTCGCCGAAGGCCAGCTGGCCATCCTTGTCCGCGTCGAGCACCTCGAAGGCCCCGAGGCGCGATTGACCGAGCACGTAGGCGGTGCCGACGGGCATCGCCTCATCCTTCGAGAGGAACCCAGACTTGTCCAGATCCGCCTCGTCGAACTTGACCTTCACGAAGGCGCGCGTCGAATCCACGAGCTTGGCGAAGCTCTCCTTGGACAGGGCACCAATCGCGGAAGACTTGTTCGCCGTCATCGGCCCGACGCCCCCGACGCCGCAGCCGGCGAGCATGGTGAGCGCGAGGGCGGAAAGGACGAATTTCTTCACGGCAAATCTCCTCATAAGCGATTAAGTCGACGCTAAGGACTGATTTACTTATGGGAGATCGTCAGCAAAACTTGCGCGCCCGATCGCACGAAGCCCGCCGGGGGATCCCGGCGGGCTTCGGATATGCGAGTGAGTTTTGAGCCTTTCAAACTTTCCTGGCCAACCGGCTGCGGGTTGCCCCTGGTCTTGCTTCGGCTCTCATCTCTCGGCTTCTGAGAGGATTATGCCCAGGAAATATGACTGCTCGCTGAAGCGTAGGATCGAATTTCATCAAGCTTTCGTTACGGGTTCGTGAAACCCTCGGATGCTCACTCGACCCACTGGGGAAAGTACCCGAGCTCGTCGTGAACGGAGGCGTCATGCGCCGGCACGACGACGAGCGCCGGCTGCGCGCTCATGACCGCGTGCAGCTTCTGCACGCCCGCTAGCGTCTCCGGACGGTCGTGGTCGACGATCCGGCTCGCTACCCAGAACTTGGGGCGCACCTGTTTCGCCGCTTCGAGCCGCCACACCGTGTCGCCGACGAAGAAATACTGCTTGCCGGACGAGACGGTGAGGAACAAGCCGACGGATCCTGGCGTGTGGCCGGGCATGGAGACCAGTACCGCCCGACCGTCCCCGAAGAGATCGTGGCTTCGCGGGTAGGTGGCATAGGGCCGATCCGTCAGGTCGTAGGCCTTCCAGCGGATGGAGGGCGGCGTGATTTGCGAGGGCAGGACCGCCCCGGGGTGCTCGTGGTCGAGGAACTCGCGCTCGGCCGAAGGCAGCCACACCTCCGCCTCGGGGAAGTCCTCGAGACCGCTCGCATGGTCCCAGTGCCCGTGCGACAGGATGATCCGCGTGATCGCTGGAAGCCCTGCCGCGTCGAGCTGGCGCCTGGCCGGCGTAACCTTGCCGTAGGTGAAGAAGGGCTTCGCCCACCACGGCATGTCCTGGCCGAACTGGGCGTCGATGTGCTCGCCCAGGCCGGTATCGAACAAAAAGGAGCCTTTGGGGTGGCTGACGAGCACCGCCGTATGGTTCATGGTCGCCTCCTTGAACAAGCTGCCGCCAGAGTAGGCGAGGCCTTCACGGGTCTTGACCTGCGCCGTCTTGATGATCGAGAAGCGGATCGATCCCTGGGCAGGCGCCTGTGACGCCGTCAGCGGCGCCTTGTCGGCGACGACGGGCTGCGCGGAGCCTGCCGCCGGGCCAGACCAGGTGAGCAGGCCACAAGCCAAGAGAGAGACGAGCGTGATGAAGCGTTTCATGAATTTAATCCTCTTGTTGAAGCATCGGCGTGAGCATCCCCCTCAGCTGGCGAAGGGGCTCGGCGCTCAGGCGTGCCCGACTGAGCAAAAGGGCCCCTTCGAGCGCCACCAACAGGCGCTCTGCTAGGATTGCGGGCTGGCGGTAACCATGAGCTTGCAAGTAAGTCTCAAGCCCGCCCTGCCAAAGCGCGTAAGCCTGAGCGCAGGCCTGCTGGATGACGGGGTTCTGGGCGGCCTGCTCGAGCGCGACCGTCGCGACCGGGCACCCTTTTTCGAAGCTGGAGGTTTCGAGCTCCGCGATGAAGTGCTCGACCACGGCCCAGAGGGCCTCGCCGGGCGCAGCATGAGCGCCGCACAGCTCCGCGATGGTCGTGGCGACCGTCTCGCTCGCATGCCCCAGCGCTGCGACCACCAGCTCGTCCTTGCCGCCCGGAAAGTAGTGATACAGGGAGCCTCTCGGCGTCTCGCTCTCGTCGAGGATCTGCTTCAGACCGGTGTTGCGGTAGCCCTGGGCCTGGAGCAGTCGCGAGGTCGTTTCGATCAACCGCTGGCGATGGGAGGACTTCATTCGTTCAAGCTCCGTTGATTTAACTAGACCGGTCTATATAATTACGGACATGAGAGCAGCTGTCAAGCGCCCCATCGGCTGGCCCTGCCCCTTCGCACGGGTTCGAAGTACATGCGCGAAGCCCGCCGGGAATCCCGGCGGGCTTCGGATGCGAGTGAGTTTTGAGCTTTCCTGAACTACTTGGCCAACCGGCTTCGGGTTGCCCCAAATCTTGCGTCAGCTCTCATCTCTCGGCTTCTGAGAGGATTATGCCCAGGAAAGATGACTGCTCGCTAAAGCGCAGGATCGATTTTCATCAAGCTTTCGTTACAGGTTCGTGAAACCCTCGGATGCTAGCCGTGGAAGGCGCGCTCGAACAGCTTCGGCGCCTGCGCGAAGACCCCCGAGGCCTCGACCGCCACGGTGCCGTCCGGCAAGCGAATCTCCGAGGCGACCCGGATCGAGCGATTCCCGTCCGCCTTCACCCAGGCCGAGGCCATCACCTCGACACCGACGGGCGTCGGGCGGCGCAGGTCGTACTCCAGGTGGACCGCGAGCAGGTTGGTCCGGCGATTCCAGGCGGCCGCCCCCATGATCTCGTCGAGCAGGGCCGCGAGGCTCCCCCCGTGGGCGTGGCCGGGCGGGCCCATCTGCGCGTCGCCGAAGACGAACGGGCAGCGGATCACGTCCTGGTCGCGATAGAAGTCGGCGCGCATCCCGGCCGCGTTGTCAGGGTCGCAGACGAAGCAGGGGCCATGCTTGCTGAGCATCACCCAGCCCTCGCGCGAGCCGGCCAAGGGCGGCGCGGCGTCGCCGAAGGGCGTGATGGGACCGAAGGATTCGACGTGATAAGGGTTCATGGGCGTTACCTCGGGGCGTGGCCGCGACGCGCGAGCCAGTCCTTGATCGCTTGCTTTCCGTTCTCGAACGAGAAGGCGTCGAGCGGCAGCTCCGTGGGGGCGAACCAAGCGAGCTCGCTCACGTCGTCCAGGGCGCTGAGCGCGCCACCGACGACCTCGGCCTCGTAGAAGACGTTGAGGGTCGACACCCCGCTTTCGCCGTAGGTGTCCATGTAGATGCCGCCGAAGCCGGTGAGGCGCACCTCGAGCCCCGTCTCCTCGCGAATCTCGCGCACGGCGCCTTCGGCGGGGTGCTCACCGTCCTCCAGGTAGCCGCCGGGGATGTCCCACAGACCGAAGAAGGGCTGGATGGCACGCCGGGCGAGCAAGAGCCGTCCCTCGGCGTCCGAGACGAGAGCACCGGCACAGGGCTTGGAGTTCTCGTAGAAGACCGTGCCGCAAGCGGGGCAGTGGGTGCGATCGCGCCCTTCGATCACGCGCACCGCAAGCTCGGCGCGGCAGTGGGGGCAGTAGCGGTAGGCCATCTCCAGGTGAACTCCAGGCTATGAGAACAGGTACTCCAGATCCTCGCGGGAGAGCGATCGCACCATCTCCTCGCCGCCCAGGATGTCCCGCACCATCTGCCGCTTGCGCTGCTGCAGGGCCAGGACCTTCTCCTCGACGGTGTCCTTGGCGATCAGCTTGTAAGCGAAGACGTGGCGGGTCTGGCCGATACGGTGGGCTCGGTCCGTGGCCTGGTCCTCGACCGCCGGGTTCCACCAGGGGTCGAAGTGGATCACGTAGTCCGCACCCGTCAGGTTCAGACCGGTGCCGCCCGCCTTGAGGCTGATCAGGAAGACCGGCGTGTCGCTCGCGTTGAACCGCTCGACCCGCTCCAGGCGATCCTTGGTCTGGCCGTCCAGGTACTCGTAGGTGATCCCCTCGGCCAAGAGGCGCTTCTCGAGGATCTTGAGCACCTTCACGAACTGGCTGAAGACGAGCACCCGGTGCCCTTCCTCGACCACCTGCTTCACCAGCTCGACGAACAGCTCCACCTTGGCCGAGGGGATCTCGGCGGCGCGGGTGCTGACCATCTGCGGATCGCAGCAGGCCTGGCGCAGGCGCAACAGCCCTTCCAGGACGTTGAAGCGCGACTTGGCGAGCCCGACCCGATCGACCGCGCCCAGGACCTCCTGCCGGATCGAGGCGAGCAGCGAGTCGTAGAACCGGCGTTGATCGGCGCCCAGCTCGCAGTAGGTGACCATCTCGGAGCGCGGCGGCAGATCGGTCGCCACCTCCTGCTTGAGGCGGCGCAGGATAAAGGGACGGGTGAGGCGGCGCAGGGAATCCGTGCGCTGATCCTTCTCGCCCGGCTCGGTGGAGAGGTAGAGGCGCCGGAAGCGCTTCTCGGACCCCAGATACCCCGGCATCAGGAACTGGAAGAGGCTCCACAGCTCGAGCAGGTTGTTCTCGATGGGCGTACCCGTCAGGCAGAGGCGGTGCCGCGCCGAGAGGCGGCAGGCGAACTTCGCGGCCTGCGATCGCGGGTTCTTGATGTTCTGGGCCTCGTCCAGGATCACGTAGTGGAAGGCCTGCTGCGAGAGCACGTCGAAGTCGCGCCGCAACAGCGAGTAGCTCGTCACCACCACGTCGGCCGAGGCGATCTCCTCGAACAGGTCGCGGCGGCCCGAGCCGTGCAGGACCAGGCGCTTGAGACCGGGAGCGAAGCGCGAAAGCTCCTGCTCCCAGTTGAAGACGACCGAGGTGGGCGCGACCAGGAGGGTCGGCCCCTGGCGGCCCGCCGCCTTCTCGCGCAGCAAGAGGGCGATCGCCTGGATCGTCTTACCCAGACCCATGTCGTCGGCGAGGATGCCGTTGAGGCCGTTGTCCGCCAGGAAGCTCAGATAATCGAGCCCTCGGCGCTGGTACTCGCGCAGCTCGCCTTCGAAGGCCTCGGGCACCGGCACCTCTTCGACCCGCGAGAAGTCCCGCAGCAGCTCGACGAAGGCGCTCCAGTCGGGATCCGCGCGGCGCGCATCCGCCGCCTGCAAGACCTCATCGGCCAAGAGGGCCTGATGCCGCAAGAGGCGCTGGCGCAGGACCTGGCCATCGACCAGGGCGTCCACCCCAAGGGCGTCGGCGAGGCCCCGCTGGCGCGAAAGCCAGTCCTCGGGCAGGCGCGCGTAGGCCCCCGAGCCGAGGCGGATGTAGCGCGAGTTGGCGCGCAGCGCATCGCGCAGGCTGGCCCCGGGCAGAGGCTCGTCATCGAGCGAGAGGATGGTCTCCAGGTCGAACCAGTCGGTGCCGGTGGAGATGCCCACCCCCACGCTAACCCGACGCCGGTCCACCCGGAAGGCCGAGAGGCGCTCCTCGCCGTAGATCTCCCAGCCCGCATCGAGCAGGGCGGGCACCTCGTCCATCAAGAAACCGAGGGCAGCATCCCCCCAGCCGAGCCAGTCCCCGTCCGCGCGCGCGTCGAGGCCAGCCTCGGAGAGGCGCTTGACCAGGGCCGTCTCGGCCTGCGGGTCGCGCAGGTAGTGGCCCCACTGGCCCTCGCGCTCGGCGAGCACCGCGCGGCGCGGATCCTGCGCGGTCACAGGCGTCCCCGCTCCGTAGACGAAGCTGAGGCGCGCCAGGAGGTACTCGCCCTCCTCGTGCAGGGTCAGGCGCGGCACCGGCGCCAGCTGCGGATGGGTCACGGGGGTCGCATCACCCGGCAGCTGAGGCTCGTCCGGGAGGGCCTCCTCGTCCTGCGCGAGCGAGGGCAGGGTCATCTCCACGAAGGGGTAGAAGGCGTCCTCGATCATCACCCAGGCGGGGTCGTCCCCCACCACGCGGCCCGGGGTGACGGGGTGGTGCGCCCCTTCGAGCTCCCAGATGCCCTCGTCGCCGGCCCACGACGAGAGGCGGCGGTGGCGCACCGAAACGTCCGGGCGCACGATGAGCGACTTGCGCCCGGCGCCGAAGACGAAGGGGTAGCCCGCAAGGTGCCGCAGGACCGTGTCCACGTGCTCTTCGAGCAGGGGAATGCCTCGGGCGTGCGGCGAGGAGAAGTGCCGGCCATGAGACTGGAAGAAAGGGGTCACCAGGGTGAGGATCGCCTTGTCCGCCTCGCTCAGGTGGCGGCCGGTGGGCGTCCCCCAGAGGGCCATGGGGCGAGGGGCCCCAGGGGTGCCGTCCTCGCGCAGGCGGGTGGTGTCGAGCGCGAGCCACAGACACTGGGGACGGCGGTACATGTTTTCGAGCTTCTTGGGGGGCGGCGCCGGCCAGAGGCCGTAGAGGATCACCTCTTGACCCGGCAGGAAGACCTTACCGGCCACCTCGGCCACCGGCCGGGGCAGGTCCACCGGCGCGTCGAGGAACGCGAGCGCCAGCGCGATCGCATGGCGGCACCGCTCGCCGTCGTGGCAGTCGCAGCGGGCCTTCAGGCTCTGCCCGTCCCATTCGAGGCTGGTGGTCTGGGGGTAGATCGTCCCGTCGTCGACCCGCGCGGCCACGCGCAGCACCCCGGGCGCCGGCGCGCTGACGGCCGGAGCTCCGACCCCGCCTTGTTCGAAGCAGGCCGAACCCTTCTTGAAGGTCAGCGCATCGGCCCAGCGCTCGAGATCCCGTTTCGAAAAAATCGTCGCTTGTTCCAAGCCGTCGCCTCACCACAAAAAAAGATCAATCCACTGATTATACCGCGTTGCCCGCATGCGAACACCCCCCCGGCTTCCCGGGGGGGTGCGAGCGAAGGATGCTCGGCCTAGACGGCCGCTGCGGCCTTCTGGAAGTACTCCTTGGACTTCTCGGGATCGGGGATGATCGTGTCCTTGCCGGGCTTCCAGTCGGCGGGGCAAACCTCGCCGTGCTGCTCGAAGTGGGTGAGGGCATCGACCATGCGCAGGGTCTCGTCGACCGAGCGGCCCAGGGGCAGGTTGTTGACGACCATGTGCTGGATGACGCCGTTCTTGTCGATCAGGAAGAGGCCACGGAAGGCCACGCCCTCATCGGCCTTGAGCACGCCGTACTCGGTCGAGATGGTCTTGGTGAAGTCCGCGACGAGGGGGTAGTTGAGGCCCTCGAGGCCACCCTCGGTGCGCTTGGCGTTGACCCAGGCGAGGTGCGAGAAGTGCGAGTCGGTCGAAATGCCGACCACCTCGGTGTTGCGGGCCTTGAACTCGGCGATGCGATCCGAGAACGCGAGGATCTCGGTGGGGCACACGAAGGTGAAGTCGAGGGGGTAGAAGAACAGGACGACGTTCTTGCCCTTGTAGTCCGACAGCGAGACGGTCTTGAACTGGCCGTTCACGACCGCGGTGGCCTTGAAGTCGGGAGCGTGCATGGTGGGTTGAAGCATGGTGTCTCCTAGTGAGTGTGGTGCGTGGGTTGGTTAGCTTGCCGCGCCGGCGTGCGCCTCTTCGGCGATGCCAGCGAGCCAGCGCTCGGCGTCGATCGCGGCCATGCAGCCGCTGCCCGCCGCCGTGATCGCCTGACGGTAGACCGTGTCCTGCACGTCGCCGGCGGCGAAGACGCCCTCGACGCTGGTGCGGGTGCCGTCATGCGTAAGGATGTAGCCCTTCTCGTCCAGGTCGAGCTGACCCTGGAAGAGCGCGGTCGCGGGCTTGTGGCCGATGGCGATGAACACGCCGTCGACCGGCTGCTCGCGGGTCTCGCCCGTCTGGACGTTCTTGAGGCGAACGGAGGTGACCTTGTCCTCGCCGAGGACCTCGTCGATCACCGAGTTCCAGACGAACTCGATCTTGGGGTTGGCAAGGGCGCGCTGCTGCATGATCTTGCTGCCGCGCAGCTGGTCGCGACGGTGGACCAGGTAGACCTTGTTGGTCATGTTGCTGAGGAAGAGGGCCTCTTCGAGGGCGGTGTCGCCGCCGCCGACGACCATGACGTCCTTGCCCCGGAAGAAGAAGCCGTCACAAGTGGCGCAAGCCGACACGCCGCGGCCCTGGAGGCGCTCCTCGGAGGGCAGGCCGAGCCACATGGCGCTCGCGCCGGTCGCGATGATGATCGAGCGGGCTTCGAAGAGCTGGCCCTTGCTGTCCCAGACCTTGAAGGGCATGTTCGAGAAGTCGACGCGGTCGATGAAGTCGGTGACGATGCGGGTGCCGAAGCGCTCGGCCTGAGCGCGGAAGAGCTGCATCATCTCGGGCCCCTGGACCCCATCGGGGAAGCCGGGGAAGTTCTCGACGTCGGTGGTGGTCATCAGCTGGCCGCCGGGCTGGGTGCCCTCGAACAGGATGGGGTTGAGGTTGGCGCGGGCGGCGTAGATGCCTGCCGTGTAGCCAGCGGGGCCGGCGCCGATGATGAGGACGTTTTCGATCATTGGGTGGTGCTCCTGGTCCCTTGCTCCCTGCGACGGGGTGGAGGGTGGGGGGATGAAATTTCTGGGCGCGAGCGCTAGGCGCTGCGCGTCCCGCGCAGCAGGACCTCCACCGAGCTGACCTGGAAGGTCGGGTCGAGCATGGTGTCGAAGGTGACGCTCTCGCGCGGGATGTCGTGCAATTCGCCGGTCGTCTCGTCGTAGAAGTGGTAGTGGTCGGCGAGGTTGTTGTCGTAGAGGGAGCTCTCGACATGCGGCAGCTTGAGCTCGCGCAAGAGGCCCGCCTCGACCAGGATCCGCAGGGTGTTGTAGACGGTCGCCAAGCTCATCTTGGGGAAGTGACGATCGACCCAGAGCTTGATGGTCTCGGCCGTCGGATGGTCGGCCTCACACAGCACGAAGCGACAAATCGCGATGCGCTGCGCGGTCGGGTTGATCCCCGCCTGCTTGAGGGCCGCCTCGATCTGATCGGGCGAGAGGCATGACGTCTTCTTCTGCATGTTCTTAGAATAATTCTAAATCCAGCGATCGTCAAGGTCCAAGGCTGCCCTCCCGCTCGCCAATCTCGCCGGTCGTAGCGGCCTGGCCTTCCGGCGTCGACGAAAAGGATATCTGGTTGGTCAGGTGCGCCTCACGCGCCAAGGGCTTGAGGAAAGGCCGCCAGGCACGCCTGAGCACGACGTCCTTGCCCTGGCGCCCAGCGCTCCCCGCCCCGTCCCCCGACGGCAGCAAGCGATTGACGAGGGCGAAAGCATCGAGGGTGATGTTGGGGAACAGGTCGTGGGCGATGCCGAGGGCCAGTGCCTGCCAGCTGAGGGTGGTCTCGCCGACGCCCCGGCGCGTCGCATCGACGATCTTGCGCGCCGAGCGCTCGGCGTTCTGGGAGAGGCCGGGCCAGGAGTCGGCGAGGGCGAACCAGAGGAACTCCTTGGCCTGCTGCCCCTTGAACCAGGCATTGAGCGGGGATCCCGTCCGCATCAGGCCCGGCAGGATGGTCGTCACGGCGATGCCGTCCTTGGCGACCTCGACCCGTAGGCCCTCCGAGAAGCCGCGCAGGGCGAACTTGGCGCAGTGGTAGGGCAACAGGTGGGGCGAGGAAACCCGGCCGCCGATGGAGTCGATGTTCACGATCCGGCCGTAGCCGCGCGCGCGCATCCGGGGCAGGACCGCGAGGGTCGTGTGGAGCGCCCCGTAGAAGTTGACCGCCATGATGTGCTCGAAGTCCTGGTAGGTCATGACCTCGGCGGGGCCGACCTGGATGATCCCCGCGTTGTTGACCAGCACATCGATCTGGCCGTAGTGGGCCCCGACGACGGCGACGAGCTTCTCGGCTTGATCTCGGTCGGAGACGTCGCAGCGCACGGCGAGGACCTCGGCGCCGTGCGCCTCCAGGTCCAGGCGCGCACGCTCGAGCTCGGCCTCGTCCCGCGCGCAGATGGCCAACCGGCAGCCCTGGCGCGCGAACTCGCGGGCAAGCAGCAGCCCCAGCCCCCGCGAGCCGCCCGTGATGAGCACCACCTGGCCATCGAGACTCACCGGCCGGCGCTGAGCGAGTCGCCACCCCAAGTAGGCCGCGCCCGCTACGGCCAACCACAAAGTGCTCCTGCCTGAAGGCTTCTTCATGGGGGCCCCCTTCCTTCTCTTCCAAGGCTCACAGGGCAATGGTGCCAGCCCCCCGCAAGGGAGTCACCAGACGGACGGAATGCGGTATGATCCGGGCAGTCGTCCTTGTCGAGGAGCCACCCCCATGTCCACTGCCCCCAAGGCCTTTCCCTACGGCACCCACCCCGCCGTCGCCCACATGCGCGCGATCGCGGACAACCTCCAAAAGAAAACCGGCAAATCGCTCGCCGAGTGGATCGCCTTGGTCGAGGCCGAGGCCCCGGCCACGGAAAAGGAGCGCATGGCCTGGCTCAAGGCCGAACACCAGCTCGGGCGGGACACGGCCATGACCATTCTGGAGTTCGCCAAGGGCGAGCAGGAGTACGACCCCGAAGCCATGGTCGCGGCCATGTACGACGGCCCCAAGGCGGCTCTCGTCCCGATCTACGAGCGCCTGATGGAGCTTGCCCTCGCGCTGGGCGAGGACGTGAAGGCCGCCCCGTGCTCGACCTACGTGCCGCTGATGCGCAGGCGCCAGTTCGCGGTGATCAAGCCGACCACCCGGACCCGCATCGACCTGGGGCTCGCGCTGGGCGACCAAGAGGCGAGCGGACGGCTTGCGATCGCGAAGAACGTGGGCAGCGCGCGCATCACCCACTGCGTCGGCATTTCCAGACTCGATGACATCGACGAGACCGTGAGCCGCTGGCTCAAGGAAGCCTACGAACAGGACGCCTGATCACCAGCGAAGAGGAGGGACCCATGGCCTTCAAGGACACCCTCGACGAGTACCTGCGCCGCTACGAGGCGGAGCACACCAAGTTCGCCACCCGGCTGACGCACGTCGTCGGCATCCCGCTGATCGTCGCGAGCCTGCCGCTGCTCTTCGTCCGCTGGAAGCTGGGGCTCGCACTCTTCGTGCTCGGCTGGGTCTTCCAGTTCATCGGCCACCGCATCGAGGGCAACAAGCCCGCCTTCTTCGGAGACCCGCTGTACCTCTTGGTCGGTGTCATCTGGGTCGGCCAGGAGATCCTCGGCTGGTTTTCGCCCCGTCGCTCGGCCTGAGCAGAGCCTCAGGCGGGCAAGGCCTCGCCCTTCGTCTCGGTCCCCAGCCAGGCGGCCACGAGCCCAACCCAGAAGATCCCGGCGAAGACGAGGGCCATGGGCCCGAAGCCGCCAAACAAGGCGACCAGCGGCCCGACGCCGAGCACCGCAATTGCCGTCACCAGGCGCCCCACGTTCAGGCAGAAACCCGCCGCGCTCCCACGGATGGCCGTGGGGAACAGCTCCGGCAGGTAGACCGAAAGCCCCGCCTGGGTCAGCCCCAGGCACAGCCCGAGCATCGCGGTCGCCGCGTAGACTCGGGGCGAGAAGGCCCCATGGCCCGCAAAGAGCCAGAAGGCCGCACCGAAGGCCCCGGCGAAGCCGAGCATGAGCCCCTTCCTGCGCCCGAGGGCCTGGGCGAGCACCCCGGCGAGCAAGCAGCCGACAATCGAGCCCACTCCGTTCCAGAGGGTGACGAGGCTACGCACCTCGGCAGGACTGCCGGGCAGCGCCTGCGCCCAGGTCGGCACCCAGGCGAGCGTTCCCCAGTAGCCCACCAGCAAGCTGGTATAGGCGACAGCCCCCACGAGCAGGCCCTTGCGATGCTCGGGGGCAAGCAAGTGCTTCAGAAGACGCCCAGGCGCTCCGCGCTGCGCCTGCCAGCGCTCGGGCTCACGCAGGCCCCAGCGTAGCAAGACGGCGAGCAGTGCCGGCAGCGCGCCCACCATGAAGAGCAAACGCCAGTCATGAATCCGGTAGTGCAGGGCCCCGGCCAGGAAGACGCCGGTGGAGTAAGAGGTGATGAGGGCGCCCACGGCGATCGCCCGGCTGCGCTCAGGCCAGACCTCCGAGAGGTAGGTCGTGATGGCGACCAGCTCGCCCCCCACCCCGATCCCGGTCAGGAAGCGGCAGACGAGCAAGACCTGCCAGTTGGGCGAGAAACCTGCAAGGCCCGTGAAGACCGAGTACAGCCCCACCGAGATCACCATGGCCTTCACCCGGCCGATGCGATCGCCCAGGTAGCCGAAGCCGAGCCCCCCGAGCATCCAGCCGAGCAAGAAGGCAGAGCTGATCCAGCCGCCGACCAGCCCCACGACGGCAGGCCCCGCTCCGCCGAGCAACTCGCCCAGGGCCTGGGGCATGGCCATGGCCATCACGGTCGAGTCCAGGCCGTCGAAGACGCCGCCAAGCCAGCAGGCGAGAAAGGCGAACAAGTGGAAGGGGCGCACCCCTTGAAAGAGGCGTGCGGGCGGGTGAGCGAGTTGTGGCGCGGTCATGCGAGTTCTTTGATGGCCTCGGGCGATTTCGGAAGGGTGAACCAGAAGCGCGCGCCCTCACCGGGCGCGCTCTGCACCCCGATGGTACCACCGTGGGCCTCGACCAGCACCTTGCTGATGTTCAGGCCGAGCCCCGTGCCCTTGCCCTTCTTGAGACCGGCCTCCAGCTGCGAGAAGCGCTGGAAGAGGCGAGGCATGTCCACCGCGGCGATCCCCTCGCCGTCGTCCTCGACCTCGCAGCGGACGAACTCGTCGTCGTCCATCAGGCGGACACGGACGACCCCGCCCGGCGGGCTGAACTTGACGGCGTTGCTGATGAGGTTCGTCAGCACCTGACAGACGCGCTGCGGATCCACCCAGGCGACGAGCGGGTGCGCAGGGGCCTCCAGGCGAATCGTCACCCGGGCATCCTCGGCGAGCGGCCGGAAGCTCTCGACGATCTCCTGGGCGCTCGTGGCGAGCTCCTGCTCGGAATGGCGCAGGGTGAAGGTCCCCGCCTCGATCCGCGCGAAGTCGAGCAAGTCGTTGAGCAGGCCTTCGAGACGCTGGCTCGCCATCTGGATCTGCCAGACGAAGCGCGTTTGTTCCGAGCTCAGAAGACCGCCGATGCCTTCCTCAAGGAACTCGGCGTAGCCGCGAATGGTGGTGAGCGGGGTCCGCAGCTCGTGCGAGACCGAGTTCACGAAGTTGCTCTTGAGCCGGTCCAGCTCCTTGAGCTGCTCGTACTGGACCTGTAACTGGCGCTCCTGGTGGCTCAGCTCCGCGTTGGCCTCCTCGAGCTCGGCGGTGCGCTGCTCGACCCGTGCCTCGAGGGTGTCCCGCGCCTCTCTCAGGCGCTGGGTCATCCCGGCGAAAGCCTCGGCGAGCGTCCCGATCTCATCCTGGGTCTCGGTTGGGAGCGCCTGCAAGGCCTGCGGCGAGAGGTCGCCCCGGCTCACCTTCCGCGTGGCCTCCAGCAAGCGCTTGAGGGGCTGGGCGACCTTGCGGCGCAGCACCCCACCCATCAGGAAGACCTCGACGCACAAGGAGAGCAGCCCCGCGAGCAGGACCGCCCCTGCGGCCTGGATAGCGCTCGTCCACATGAGCCGCTTGGGATAGACGACCGCCAAGTACCAGTCGGGGCCGGCGATGCGCCCAGCAGCCACGAGGCGGTCGTGGCGGGTATCGTTCAGCACGCCCGGCTTCGTCGCCGTCGTCACCAGGCGATAGAGGTCCTGCAAAGCGGCATCCCCGTCCCGCGCGATGTAGAAGTCCCCCTTGAGGCGCGCGATCTCGTCGGCCAGGCCGGGGTGCGCAATGAGACGCCCGTCCTTCCTGAAGAGCACGGCCGTCGTGCCGGGCAGGTGGCGCTCGTAGATCCCGTCGATCAGGCGCTGCAGCGAGATGTCCGTCCCGATCGCCCCCAGGTAGCGCTTGTCCAGATCGATGGGGGTGATGCAGGACGTCATCCAGAGCTGCGAGATCTCGTCGAGGTAGATGCGGGTCCAGCGGGTCTCGCGGGTCGGGTTCACCTCCGGCAGGCCCAGCTCGTAATACTCGTGCCCCTGAAAGCGATAATCCGCCCCCGGACTCCAGCGCAAGCCAGGCCAGTAGATGAGCAGGCTCTTCTCCGGCGCGAGAAAGTACAGGTTGAGAAAGGGCGGCGCTCCGGCCGAGAGGCTGGCCTCCCGGCCTCCCGCGAGCACCTGGCCGAACTGACCGAGCAGTTCGAAGGCCGCCAGGTGCCGGTGAGCGAAGTCCGAGCTCATGGCGGCATCCACCTCGGCGAAGCCCGACAGGTGGCGCGCGTACATCCCGCCCAGCTCATGCGTCCCGCTGAAGAAGGGCGCACGCACCCGCTGCGCACCGTCGGGTGCCGTCTCGAAGATGCGTCCGAGGTCGGGGGGCTGCTTGCTTTCCGCCTGGAGGCGATAGCGCGCCAGGAAGTCGTCTCGCCACTGGTGCTGCTTGGCGACGATGAACTGGAACCACTGGCTCTCGCTGCGCGATCGCTCGGTGACGAACTGCTCGAGCTCCAGCTTGATGCTCCGCTCGCGTAGGTCGGCCACCTGGGTGTAGCCGAACAGGCTCACCAACACCACGACGCCCCCGACACGCAGGGCCATCTGGCGCAAAGCTGCGGCAATCAGCGAGGGACGCTCGGATCTGTCTGGCGACGTTGAAGGCTCACTTGACATCATCAAGCGACACTATACCCCGCCATGGCAAATCTCGCCGCGAAGAATTATTGAGGCGAGCGAGCCTCCTGGGCGCGCAGGAAGGCCTCGACCCTGGGCCGCGCAAGCCATGCCGCGCGCCAGCGCTCGGGCACCACCGCCCCTTCGGCCGCACCGAGGATCATGCCGAGCCCGAGGCCCCGCGCCGCCGAATCGCCGCCGGCCGTCGCGTTCGCGATCAGCGCAGCCTCGAGGTCGTTGGGATGCGCGAGCGCCAGGGCGAGCATGGAGGGGAAGGCGCCCGAGACGCCGCAGGCGGGGCCGAGCGCCTGAACGGCCTCGGTATCGCCCGCCGAGACGGCCGCGCGCGCAGCTTCCAGTTGCTCGGCTACAGGCAGGAGGTAGTAGCTCGCCTTCGCGGCGCTGGCGAGGGCCTCGGGCACGCTTTCGCCCCGCAGCACCGCGCGCGTCGCACGCACCAGGAAAGCCGCCGCGTCGGAGACCGCCACGTCGCGATGGGTCAGCGCGGTCTGGGCCCGCGCCGCCTCCACGACGACCTCGTCCGGCGCGTCCGCGAGCGCGACGAGCAAGGGCGCGATCCGGGTCGCGCCACCCAGGTCCGAAGAGGGCGAGCCAGCCTCGGTGGCGGGCATGCCGGCTTCCAGGTTGGCCAGGGTGGTCTTGGTGGCCCCGTCGCAGTAGCCGGGGTAGTCGGCCCACATGGCGCGCCAGCGCGTGGCGAAGGCGTTCGGATCGAAAGGCTGACCGGGGACCAGGGAGTCCATCAAGGTGAGCGCCTGGTCGCCGTAGTGGGTCTGAGCGCCGGCGGGCCGTCCTGCGTGGTAGCTGGTGGCAGGCGGCGCGACCACTTCGTCGACGCGCCCGAAGGTGCGCGTGATCGCCTCGGGATCGTAGATCCAGTGGGCGGGCAGGGCCAGCGAATCGGCAATGAGCGAGGCTTCGAGTAGGGTGGCAAGACGTGACGACTGCGGCATGGATGCGGCTCCTTTCGATGGAGTAGCATGCTACCACGCGGCCTCTGCCCCCTTGAAGCTGAGCGCCTGCGTTTGGAGTCGCCATGATTCGATCGCTTGGCAGCAAGCTGGGGCTCGATGCAGCCGCCGTGCAGGGTGGCCTGAGGCTGGCCTTCGCGGCCTGGCTCGCCTTCTCCATCGCGGCCTTGTTGCATGTCCAGAATGCCTACTGGGCCGCGATGCCGATCTGGGTCGTCGCCCAGTCGTCGCGTGGCCTGTTGCTGGAGCGAGGCCTGTTCCGCTTGGTCGGGACCCTCATCGGCGCAGGCGTCGGCCTCGGCATCCTGCACGTCCCTGCCGCTCCTTGGCTGCAACTTGCGCTGCTCGGGATCTGGGTAGGGGTCTGCGGTGCGCTCACGCATCTCTTGCAAGGCGTTCGCTCCTACGGCGCCTTGTTGGGCGGCATGACGGCGGCGATCGTCGTGCTGCCCACCGTGCTGGCACCAGACCAATCGCTCGAGCTCGCTCTCTCGCGTATCGCCTGCACGCTCATCGGCGTCCTGGTCGTCACCTTGGTAACGGGCCTCTTCACGCCTAAAGCACGCCGCCAGGCCTTTTATCAGCGTGCGCGTCAGCTTGCGGGTGATGCCGTCGCATTCGCGGCCGATGCCATAGGCGGCTCGCAGCAGGATGAGCTGGAGCGGCGCATCCTGAGCGAGATGAGCGAAATCGACGCCGCGGCCCACATGGTCTCGGCCGGCTCGCTCGAAGGTTCTCGCCGTCTCAAGCACGTCCACGCGTTGGTGGCATCCTCCCTGGCCGTCATGGCAGCCGGGGCGGCGATCCGCGCTCGCTGCCGACGCGGCGGCACGGTGCCTGAGACCTTACCGGTTCAATTGAACGCCCTGGCAGATCAGCTACGCTCGCAAGCCCTATCGGCCGCCCCGGCGCTCGAGATGGCGGCGCTTCGAGCAGCCGACCCTCTCTTCGAACGGCTGGCGAGCGCGCTCGATTCGCTCGTCAACGCCGAGGCCGCTTTGTTCGCAGATCCGGGCGAGACGAACGCCCGCTCGTTTGGCAAGGAAACAGCCTACCTGGCGCCTCATCGCGACTGGATGCTTGCGCGTAGCACGGGGCTTGTTTGCGGCGCCGGCACGTTTCTGGCAGCGTTTCTCGGGCTGGCATCCGGCTCGCACGTCGCCGAGCTCGCGGCCCTCGGGGTCTGCATCTTCTCGATGGTTCTGGGCGCCATGTCGACGCCGCAAGCGATCGCTCCGAAGCTCTTCACAGGCATCGTTGTGGGCGCCCTCGTCGCCACGTTCTACCGCTTCGCCCTGCAGCCGCACATCGAAACGACGGCAGGCTTGATCCTCTCCGTGGCGCCCTTCTTGCTTGTCGGCGGCCTGGCACGGGCAAGCCGACGAACCGCGATTCCCGCGCTGGACGCGAACATGTGCTTTCTTCTCGCAAGCCGGGCCGGCATGCCCGCAGCCAGCGCAGGCGAAATCCTGAGCGGGGCGCTCGCCCTCGTCCTGGGGGCAGGGGTGGTGTCGGCATGGTTCATGATCCTGCCCCGACGCGCGAGTAAACAGGCCGAAGAGGCTGCCCGCCTCATCCGGCAAGACCTCGGCCGGATGATGACACGCAAGGCATCGCTCTCTTCCGAAGCGTGGCACCCTCGAACCGCGCGGCAGATCTTGCGGCTCCAGCTTCATCTCAGCCGCGCAAGCGAACTAGGCGAATCGGCTCCCCGTGGGCTACTCGCAGCGCTGAATCTCGGCCAGGCGATCGCGAGCTTGCAAGAAGCTGCGCGCAGCCAAGATTTGCCCCCCAGCGCCCGCTCAGCTGCAGAGAAAGCGTTGAATATCCTCTCGTTGTTCGCAAACGATCCCTGGGGGACGTCAGATAGATTGCTTCACCGAGCAGCAGCGCTCGGTGATAGCGTCGTATCGCAGGCAATGCGAGATGCCGCCGATGCGCTTCTTGAAGGGGCGGAGCTCTATGCCTACGGCGCCATCACCAGCCCCCGCTCGACAAGGCAAGGCTAGCTGCCTCCAACTCGTCGAATCATCGTTTTTTGATGAAATTGATGGACCAGACCCATCCGAAAAAGCCCAAATCAAATTCAAATCGGATATCCTGGGCATATGAGATCCGAGCCCTGAATCCGACCTGAGTATCAGGTCCACCGGCTACCCTGCGGCAGAGAGGAAACAAGCAGTGCCCAAAAAAGAAAAGACAAAGCCCACTCAAGCCCCGTCGACTCAGGCTATCGAGCCGCCCAAGGTGGAAAAGCCGCTGCGCATCTTGTGCATCGCGGGGATGGTTTCCGGTCGCCCCTTCATGAAGCAGGCGGCTGCGATGGGCCACAAGGTCATCGTTCTGACGAGCGAGAAAGGCCTCAAGCAGGAGTGGCCGCGCGAGATCCTCGAAGAAGTCATCGCCGTCAAGAATTTCGACGACGAGACCGAGGTCAAGAACACCATCAGCTACATCTCCCAGCGGCGCAAGATCGACCGGATCGTCCCGATGGGCGACTGGGAAGTGGAAATGAGCTGCTTCCTGCGCGAGCACATGCGCGTGCCCGGCATGGGTGAGAGCACCATGCGCTACTTCCGCGACAAGCTCGCCATGCGCATGAAGGCCCAAGAGGACGGCATCCCGGTCCCCGAATTCGTGCACATCCTCAACCATGACGACGTCTTCGACTACATGCAGCGCGTGCCGGCGCCCTGGGTGATTAAGCCGCGCCTGGCAGCAGCGTCCATGGGCATCAAGGTCCTGCACAACGACCAGGACGTCTGGAAGAAGATCATGGAGCTGGGCGACAAGCAATCCGGCTACCTGCTCGAAAAGTACACGCCCGGGGATGTCTATCACGTCGATTCGGTCGTCTCGGAGCGGGATGTGAAATTTGCCACCGTTTCCGTTTACGGCACGCCGATGCTCGACCTCAACGTCAAGGGCGGCGTGTTCACGACCCGCCTGATCGATCGCAAGAGCCCGGACTGGAAGGTCCTTCAGGAGCTCAACCGCAAGGTCATCACCAGCCTCGGCCTGGTCCGCGGCGTCACCCACATCGAGTACATCAAGGACCGGGAGACCGGGGAGTTCTTCTTCCTGGAAGCGGCCGCTCGCGTCGGCGCCGCCAAGATCCCGGATGTAGCGTGGAGCGCCACGGACATCTGCCAATGGTTCGAGTGGGCCAAGATCGAAACTCAAGGTGCGGAGTATCAGCTGGCGCCCTTCCGGGAAGGCTATGCCGGCGGCATCGTGTGCCTGGCCAAGGAGCAGTGGCCGGACCTCAGCTCCTTCGACGCCCCCGAGGTGGTGTGGCGCCAGAAGAAGGAGTGGCACGCCGGTATCATCGTCCGCTCGGATGATCCGGACCGCGTGGAGGCCCTGGTTAACGAGTATGCGCGGCGCTTCGCAACGGAGCTGATGGCTCACGCGCCGACCAAGGAGCACCAGGGCGCAACGATGTAGCGTCCCTGAACTTGACGGGTTCCGCGCAATGCGCGGAACCCGTTTTTTGTTTTTGCCCTGCCCTGGGCGGCGCTTGAAGCGAAACCGAGCTGTGGCCTCAAGGGCTCATGGAAAAATAGCAAGCCATTGCCTCTCGAAGGTACTGAATAGCCTGCACGCGACAAATGTCCTGAGTCTTGATGCCCTGCTCAGTTTCCTTATACGGTTCAGGGTCTCTTCGGTCCTTGTGCTCAGAGAACTAACCTTTCAGGTGGATGTCTTTTTCGGGCGAACGTAACATCTACCTGAGTGGTCCTTGATTTAAGGTTTCTCACATCACTCTGAAGTCCCTTGAATAGAGGCTTTGCCGCCTTGAAAAGGAGCGCTCCTTGATTTTAGAACAAATGTTCTATATAAAAACATGATGCAGCCCTCCGTCTTTACATTTATTATCACGCCGCACGTTGGAGATCGGGTACATTTTTTGCTGAGGTTTTATATGCCAAGTAGAGTTGCTCGCTCACTGTTATTTTTAAGTTCCTATTGCCCGCTTTTCTTTATATTTGCAATGCAACTGTTTCAAGGCCATAAGAAATATGCTGCGGCCTTCTTTCTTATTGGCCTGATAAGTATCGCTGGCCTACTTTTTTTTATTCGCTGGCATAGCGGATCATCATCAAATCAGATAACCGTCTCATCTGTACAAACAAAAGATTCGGAAGTAATGAGTTACATAGTTAGCTACATATTTCCCTATATGGGGATAGACTTCTCAGAAATCGCAAACATATTAAGCCTTGCGTTTTTCTTTATAATACTAATGACTATATATGTAAACGCAAATATGATACACATCAACCCAACACTTAATTTAATTGGTTTTCATATATTTGAAATAGAAGACACAAGCGGATCAAAGCACACACTAATATGCAAAAAAGAAAGAATACACGCAGGAGACAGAATAAAAGCCTCCGCAATAGGCGACAATATTCTAATGGAGAGCAATAATTGAGTCACAAAGAACCATTCAGAAAACTAACCAGAATACCCAACATTGATAATAATAATGCAACTATATCAGTGGCTCTGGCTTCATTTGAAGAAGATGATCCAAATCCAATTTACCGAAGTCTAAAATTAAGCACATCTCTAGCTAGAGAATTTGGCCTAATGGCCAAACATTTTATTCGCGGGTACCGCTCAGATGATATCCATCTTCTTCCTTTTGACGGTGGATACAAGCCTGATATCCATGAAATAGAATGGGTTTCCGATCAAGACCCGTGGATTAATCGAATTACACAGTCAATTCCCCAGCCACATAATATTCCATTAGTTGATCCTGAAAGCGACTTTGTTGACCACATGCGGTACTACATGGTCGTCATTGAAATTGGAAATGACAAATTTTATTTCTTCAGACGTTACGGAAGAACAAAAGAGCTAACAAGATCGAACAATATGCTCATCAGAATGATGGGAGATCGATATGAAAAACTAGTAGAGCCAACTTTTCAGTTTGATGACAAATTTGATGCAGCATACTACAACGGATACCTATATAGCTTCAACAAGGCAAATTTTCAGTATATATTTAGATACTACATCATGCTTAGACAAGCAGCTATACATTCTTTAGATACAATCTCCGCACTTATTCCGTTTGCAAATTTTGAAGAATTCAAAGCGTGCTGTCTCGGACACACACAAAAGCAAGAAAAACTTCGAAACATTTTACTTAGGCCATACATTAATCACATCAACATGGACGACATCAAGCGAACCATTGAAGAACACTCGCTAGTAGTCGAAGTCATAATGGATGGCGGCCAAGAAAAAATTGTCTTTGATAAATCCAACAAATGGGCCATCCTTCATCTTCTTGATGATGCCTACGTAAAATCATCAATGGCAAGAAAAAACTACCGCGCAAACTCTAAGACCGAACAATGAACTAAAAAATATAAAATCCCAGCAATAGGTCAGATATGATCAAATACTTGATCGCATCTGACCTATTAAGCATAAATAACCACGTAAACCCATAATCCAAGATCTAGAACCTAGAAACAATCTCACAAACCGCCCGCCCTGCCACTCTGATTCAGTAAGCATAACGAATTGAGGGTTGTGAAGCGTCCCTAGATCCGATTTCATCCAGGCATAGCCCTCACCGAAGACCAGTGGACGATCCTCGCATCGCTCCTTCCAGCGCCCAGGCGTCGCGCCGAGAAACGGGGCCGGCCGTGGCGAGACATGCACTAGGTGCTCAACGGCATCCACGCGGCCTCTGCAAGCCCACCTGACATTACCCTGATCGAGGCAACCTCGCGAGCCGCTTCACGGTGGAAGCCCCCGAGTATCTGAGCGGCGACAAGGCCTACGACAGCGACCATCTTAACGCCGACCTCGCCGCGAGCGGCATCGAGATGATTGCCCCGAACCGAGCGAACCGTCGCAATACCAAGGATGGCCGCTCGCGGCGTCGCTACCTGCGCCGTTGGCGGGTAGAGCATCTCTTCGCCTGGCTCCAGAATTAGCGGCACATCGTGATCCACAGGGAGTAGCACCCCGAGAACTACCTCGCCTTCGCCCACCTGGGTTGCATCCTCATCCTGCTTCGCTATTTATGAGACTGCTTCTAGGGGCTCTGCGGTAAGTACTAAGAAGTCCGTCTGAAATGCTTTAGACAGGGTGGCCTCCTCTGCTGGACGAGAGAACGCGCAAACTCCTCAGGCGATTACGGCTCGAGAACCCAAACGCTACGGCTGAAGAGCTCACTCCGCAGTTCCTCAAAGCAACTGGAATCACGATCAGCCGTCCTACGCTGTACCGCGAGTTGCGGCGGCTTGGCCTTGTGAGCATTCGTGTTCCTCGAGCCAAGTCGCAAAAGCCAGCAGCACCCAAGCAAGCGCCCCGTCCCCGTCAGTGCAAACGACGCTATCCTGTTCTGGGAGCAGGCTTACCTAAGCGATTTCACCGATGCCGAGTGGGCGATGCTCGAACCATTGATTCCCCAAGCCAAGCGTGGGGGACGTCCTGAGGAATGGCCCAAGCGTGAGATCGTCAACGCCATCCTCTACATCCTGCGTTCAGGTTGCCCATGGCGGATGTTGCCCCACGATTTTCCGCCCTACACCACGGTCTACGACTACTTCCGGGCCTGGCGCGATCAGGGCCTCAGGGAGCGGAGCAACTCAGCTCTCTCCAAACGCTTGAGGCGTCATGCCCGGTCGGCAAGCGAATCCAACGGCCGCCATCGTCGATAGCCAATCGGCGAAGACGACGGAAAAAGGGGGCCCGAGGCTACGACGGGGCTATGCGGCTCTCCGGTCAAAAGCGCCATCTGATCGTCGATACGCTCGGATTGCTGATCCGTGCCTTGCTCTACCTCGCAAACCTCAACAATCGGGATGGGGCGTGAATGCTACTGTCTGCGGGCACCCAAGCAACTGCCCGAACTCCAGGTGCTTTGGGTTGTTCAGGGCTACGCTGGATCGCCCTTTGCAGCTTGGTTAAGGGGGATCCTGCCTAGTTGTGAACTACAGATCACCAATCGCGGGTATGGATGGACCCAGCCAACCTTGGTTCCAAGCCACAGAAACAGGCTTTCGAGATCTTGCATCGACGATGGGTCGTTGAGCGAACATTCGGGTGGTTGGGAAGAAACCGGCGCCTATCCAAGGACTATGAGGGCCTCCCCGTCAACGAAGAGGCCCTCATTTACCTGGCCATGGTCAACCTGATGCTCGGGCGATTCTCGCGAGAGCTTACCGTACGCCCTCTACTTTTGGTTGCAGGTCAGGAGCAGTGCATGACCCAGGCCTTCTTTGGTTCGTGATCTCATCTACTTGGGCCGTGGAGTGGTCTCGGCCACAATGGGCTGCTCCGCCTGGTCGAATAGGGGCCTCTTCTTTACCGTGCAGGCGACGTAGCAAACGGGCTTCGTACGCTTCTCTAGTACGCCCTCATCCACCAGGCGCAGCAGCCAATCCTTGGCCTGGCTCTTGGAAACGTTCAAGTCTGCGGCTACTTCAGCATCCGTCCTTGGAGTAAGCATGCTCTGCAGGAGCTCCCGAACTTTCGCAAACAGCGCCTCTGCCGGACTCGCAGCCAATTCGACCGGGGGCGCCTCCTGGGTAAGTGGATGCTTGTCAATGCTCAGCTGGGATTCGGGGAGCGGAACGGGCGGTTCCTGGGGCAGGAACGTAAATTTGGTTTGTTCGACGGGTTCCTTGCTCAACTCGACCTTGGCCGCGAGTGTCTCGGCGAAGGCTGCGGCATCGCCGGGGTTCGGCCAAGGCCGCGCCCCTTTCTTCTGGAGGGCGTCGAGCCCCTGGCTGGTTTCCCCGCTCGATCGGACATAGATCGGCACGAACCTGAGCTTGTCCAGTTGCTCGGCCGCTCCACTCCACGTCCCGCCCTTCTGATAATCCGAGCTTACAACCAGCGCAGCATCGGCCAGGGCGTAGATGAGTTTGTTTCGCTGCATGGCATGGCCAACGTTGAAGCCGGCGCTCGGATCGTACGGTGAGATCAGTGCGAGTTGACCGTCCATCAGCATGTTGCGGTGCTCGCGCTTCATGACTGTTTTTTCTAGGCTATCCGCCATCACTCCGCCCACCAGGCCACCCGCCTGAAGCGCGCCCCGCATTGCAGCCTGATCGATCCCGCGCGCGCCTCCCGAGACCAAGGTCTTCTTCGCCCTGGCTGCCAGGCGGCCAATATCCTCCGTGTAGACGACGAGTTTATCGTCAACATGACGGGAGCCCACGACCGCTAAACCACCCGTCTCGAAGATCGACTTCTCCCCGCAACCGTAGAGGATCGGTGGCGCATCCTCCTTAAGGCGTGCCTTCAAGCGCCGTGGATAATCGGCATCTGCGCGACTGACCACCCAGATGGCGCGCGCTTGCCAACGCTCGATCGCCTGACTCAATAGAAAGCCGCGTGAGAGTAGCCGCTTGAGTCGCGTCACATCGACAACCGGTTCACAAGCTTCAAGAAGATCGTCATCCCGATCAGCAAGTAGGTCCGACGGTTGTCGTTGCCGCTCCCATAGATGGCGCGCAAGTTTTCGGTATTGGCTCTGGGTTAGCAGATCGGCAGAGGGCTCGCCACGTCCTGCGATCAAGGGCGCCGTCAGGAGGAGGATTGCCTGCGTGTTGGGTGAAAGTGATGAGGTCATGAATCATGTCCCGTTCGGGCAAGGGCTATAGGGAAAACTTCGCCAGAGCCCTGTGAGCTCAACAGCCAGGCCCCGATGGTCAGGGTCCAGCCCGAGTCCACCATATCATCCACCAGCAGAACCGGGCCAGCAGGTAATCGATCGACAATGATCGCCAAGGAACCATCGACGTTGCGCGCTTGCTGAGTTTTATTAGCCCTGGTTTTCTGTTCGGGACGTTCGTCCGTCTTTGCGATTACGACGTGGAAAGGAAGACTTAAGGCCTTCGCAAGACGCCAGGCGAGATCGGGCACAAGGTCAGGATGGCGCAGCGACGGAATGCAAGTCACCCATGTGGGAGCCGGCTGAGGGTTCCAGTCACGCAACAGCGACACGCAGGCCGCTACCAATTCGTCGGCGAAGCGTCGATCTTGGTATTTGCCTTTTCGGACTAGGTGCCCCCACCCGGCGTCGCCCCACATGCAAAGAGCCTTACCAGGCTGTGCCTGCAACTTGGCGGGAATACCCCCCTGCAGGCTATACAGCGGCAGCCCGCCGTCTGGCCACCTCTTGCGCGGCTCGATGGGCAAGCTCGTGCGCCGCAGAAAAGCCACTGCATCACGGACGAGCGCAGGGTCAACGGTTTCTGGCAGCAGTGGCAAGGTAGAAGGTCGGACGGTGCCCGGTTCGCCATCCAATGCTCGTATAAGGAACTCCATGTGGCCAGTCTGAAGTGCAGCGTAGTCCTGCATCTGGCTCTGCTCTCGGCGTCGCAGCTCCGTGAGGCGTTCGGCACGTTCCCAGAAGGCATCGCTCAGACGTGCTGCGGTCAATTGCCATTTCGTGCCCTGCTTGGCGATGGGGGCAGGAGATTCCACCGAAAGCAACGCAATGGTCTTGTCGATCCGGCCCTTGCTGAGGTTCACTTTGCTCAGTAAATCGGGGACTGAGAGGCCTTGGGGCACCTCATCGAGGGCTTCGAGCACGCTGGAGACTTCACTGTGGGTAGGAAAAGCGCTGTTGATGAAGTAGTCGTTGATGTCGGTTTCTTCTTCGCCGCTGAGTAACACTCCGTACGCCGCTTCGAGGGCACGTCCCGCCCTGCCGACCTGCTGGTAATAGGCCACGACGGACCCGGGGGTCTGGTAATGAATGACGAAGGCGAGGTCCGGCTTGTCGAAGCCCATCCCCAACGCCATCGTGGCCACCAGGGCCTTGATTCGGTTCTCTTGCAAGGCCAGCTCGAGTTCGGGGCGGGCACGACCGGTATCGCCGGTGTAGGACTCGACGTTCAATCCCCTGGATTTCAACCAGCTGGCCACAAGCTCGGCATCACGCACTGTGAGGGTATAGATGATCCCATGACCTTGCAGGACAGCTATCTTCTCTGCCAGCCAGGCCAAACGTTCAGCTTGGCTGGGCAAACGGATGGTCTGCAACTGTAGTGAAGGACGGTTCAGATCGCCTCGCGAGACAAGGATGTTCGGGCCAAGCACGGTAACCAAATCGTCCATCACGCGATTGTTGGCGGTTGCCGTGGTGGCCAGCAGACGCAGGTTTTGCGGCAGAGTACGCACGATGCGCTCTAGCAAGCGATACTGCGGACGGAAATCATGGCCCCAGTCCGAAATGCAGTGAGCCTCATCGACGACTAGCATGGAGATCTGTCCAGCGACTCCCGCGAGGACTTCCGTGCGAAAGTGTTCGTTAGCCAGGCGTTCGGGCGAGATGAGCAGGATGTCGATCTCATTTCGTTGTATTGCCGCCTCGACGTTCGGCCAGTCGCCCTGGTTTTCGGAGTTGATTGTGGCCGCCCTCACCCCCATGCGCTCGGCAGCGGCAATTTGGTTGCGCATGAGCGCCAGCAAGGGAGAGACCAGCAGTGCCGGTCCACTACCTGCCTCTCGCAAGAGCTTGGTGGCGATGAAGTAGACGAAGCTCTTTCCCCAGCCTGTCTTCTGCACCACGAGGAGGCGTCCGCGCCTTTCCACGATATGGTGGATGGCCTCTTCCTGTCCATCGCGGAACCTGGCATCCGGCCTGCCGGAGCCGATACGCAACAGTTCGAGCGCACGTTGAGCGTTGTAGTTCATGATCATTCCGCCTCGTAAGTGTCGTATTGAAGTTCTTCTGCGTCGTCAGTATCGGGTTCAGGAAACGCCACAAAGTCCTTAAGATCGTTCCGCAGATAACGGTGTCTGGCGCCCATCCTGCTTGCCTGCCAGCACACCGACGATGAGGCGAGCTTTGTATTCTCGAACAAGGGTTATTTCACTCTCAATGCGCGCGATGATGTTATTCAGAGGGGCGCTCGCCTCATCGATTGTAACTTATTATCCACCTTAGCACCATCATTTATACTTCCGCTTAAATGATCTTTCTATTAATAGTTAAAAGCATTAACAACATCAAAACTCTTGTTTTTTGCATGCCACTGACAGTCGACGCTCGACCGAAAAAGACACCCGCCTGAAAGGTTAGTTCTCCGAGGACAAGGAGCGAAGAGAGCCTGAACCGTATAAGGAAACTGAGCAGGGCATCAAGGCCCAGGATATTTGCCACGTGCAGGCATTACCGAGCAGACTGTCTATCGCTGGAAGACGAAGTGCGGCGGGATGGAAGCCGCCGAGACGCAGCGCTTGCGTCACCTGGCGGACGAGAACCGCCGTCTCAAGCACCAGGCCCTCGATCTACAGATGTTCAAGGCGCTGCTCGAAAAGAAATTTTGGGCCCGCAAAGACGCCGCGCAGTTGCCGAGTTTCTTATTCGATGCAAGTGAGCGGTGTGCTTGCGGGCTGGTGGGCCTCTGGAGCTCGCCCCCGCTTTGGCTACAGGAACGCCTTCAGGGAAGCCCTCCGCCCAGCCTGTGTGGCAGGGCTCTGAGATTGCTCCCGAACGCGAGCAAAGTAGGCGCGGATCGTCTCATCGGTGAGAACTTCGAGCGAACCCTTGTAGAATTTGAGGGAGAGCGCCAGGTCGGTCCCATAGCCCTTGATCATGTGGGGGCTCCTATTCAGGCTCTCAAGATCCCGGAGGCACTCCTCAACGAGGATGGTCAAGTCTTCGGCGAGCTTGGGCTTCTGAAAGGCTGCGATGCTTCCCACGGCGATCCGCCTGCGATGCTGTGCAAGATAAAAGTGAGAGTTGCTTCGCTCGCGACGACCTTCAAACCCAGTAGGCTCGTGAGCGATTGAACACGTTGAGCAAGACAATAAGTATTATTTGGCACAGATCAAAGCATTGGACTAGCGCCATGTTGTTGGGCAAACGAAAAAGCGGGTCCGGCCAAGTAGCCGAAACCCGCTTCATTCCTAGCGCCCCCGGAGAGACTCGAACTCCCGACATTCTCCTTAGGACGGAGACGTTCTATCCAACTGAACTACGGAGGCAGCACATCCATTATAGACGCGCGATCGCATCCCCGGCAAGCTACTGAGAGCGGCGAACAAGACAGTTCCTTCAAGCCGCTCCCAGCGGGCAAAACCCGACCCATGCCTGGTTCTGTTAGATGCTCTGCGGGGTCAACGCCCTGAAGGTCGCAAGGCGCGCGGGGAGCTTCAGCGAGAGCGGCTGATCCTGTGGCGCAACCTGCTCCAGCTTGCCGTTCCGACCCAGGGCGACGACGACCCAGATCTCTTGCCCTGGTACCACCGAGAGGACCCGGAAAGGAATCGCCAGATCGAGGGCATCCTTGTAGGCCGAGTGAGCGCCAAGGTCGATGGGAATCCAGCGGTGCGAATCACCCGCGAACGAGATGGTCGCCGTCGGCTCCCCCCAGGCATACCGGATCTCGTGCGCAAAGCCGTAGCCCTTGGTCGCACCCGTGGCACCACCGGGGCCGAAGTTCATCGGCGAGTTGATCCGCGGCTGACCGGGATAGCAAATGTAGACCGCAAGGGCATCATCCGGGGTCGGGACGAAGGAGTCCGCAAACTCCACCCGCATCAACAACTCGCGCTCGTTGTGACCGAAGCGCACGCGGCTGATGCCATTCGCCGCCGCATGCATCGCCCCCTGGCCCGCAGCGGGATCGTACGAGCCCGACCCTTCCCAATCGATCTCGGACTGCGCCGAACCGTCGAGACGGGGATCCACCGGGAGGTAGGGCAGCGAAGGCAACTTGGGCAGCGGCTTGTTGAGCGGGTACTCCAGCGCCTCGGGCACCGGCATCTCCAGCAGGCGATACACGTTCTGCAAGTGCAGGCGGAACTGGTAGTCGAAGAGCTCGTCCTGACCGGAGTTGTGACCCTCGCCAAACCACCAGTACCAATCGCTGCCCTGGGCGATGAAGATCTCCTCGCGCGCCTGCGTCCAACCCGCCAGGCCGCGGCCTTCCTTCGAGGCGAGGGCCTCGCGAGCGCGGGTCAAGAGCTCCCACGCGCGGTTCTTGGTCGGGTCCCCGATCCAGGTCGTGAAGTCCGAGGAGATCCACGAGCCGCTGAACAGGCTCGTCAAGGTTTCGCGGGGCGGATTGGCCTTGAGGTACTCCTCGACCGTCACCATCTCGAGCGACGGATCGTCCGTAACCTGCTGGTAGAAGCTGCGCAGGAACTCCGCCCCGTCCTGGGCGTAGTGCTCCCAGCAGTTCTCCCCGTCCAGGGCGATGGTGACCAGGTGAGGCGCATCGCCGACGCGCTCCTTGATGCCCTTGAGGCGGGCGATCAGATCGTTGGCGGCCTGAACCCCGCTCACCTTGCTGTACGAGAAGCCGATGAGGTCCGAGAGCACGATGTCCCGGAAGACCATGGCGACCTTCTTGCCCTCGATCTCCACCCAGTAAGGCTGGTAGAGGAGCTGCGGATCCTGCAGCAGTCCGTGGGCATCGCGGACCATCTTCTTATCGAGCGTACGAGCGAGCACGCCCTCGTCGCTGATCATCCAGTTTACGCCCTCGCTCGCGAGCAAAGGCACGACCGCCGGACTGACCGATTGCTCCGAAGGCCACATGCCGGCAGGCTTGTAGCCGAAATGGCGCTTGAAGAAGTCGAGCCCCTTGCGCACCTGCGCCTGCGCATCCTGCGGATACTGGAAGCGCGCGTTGGGCAGCGGGAGCCCCGGGCGCGCCACGCGCGCCGACTCGGTATCGATCAAGAGCGGCAGGATGGGGTGGTAGAAGGGCGTCGTGGTCAGCTCCACCTGCCCCGCCTCGGCAAGGCGCTTGTAGGTGGGGATAATGCGACGGATCAGCTCGCGCTGCTTGCGAATGACCAGCTCGCGATCGGCCTGGGTGAAGTCGCGCCCCCGCTGGATCAGGGCTTGCAGGTCCGGATCGGTCTGCTGCCAGAGGGGATCGAACCACGCCAGGTTAAACCAGACCGTGAGGTCCACCCACTCCTGGGCGTCGAACTGGCGAACGGCCTTCTCGAGGGGGAACTTGGCGAGCAGCGCGTTACGCTTGAGCGCAAGCTCGTGGTAGCGCGGATGCTGGACGAGCATGCGATCCCAGTTGAGATCGAAGAAGCGCTCGAAAAGGTAGCACTTGTCGTCGAGGCAGTACTCGCGCACCGGCATCAGCGTCAGCTCGAGCGCGCGGTCGATGGCGCCGTTGTGACCGTAGTCGATCAGCTGCTCCAGCAAGGACGGCACGAGGTTGAAGGTCTGGTGCAGCGTCGGGAACTGCTCCAGGAGCTGCACCATGTCGAGGTAGTCCTTGATGGCATGCAAGCGCACCCAAGGCATGAGGTACTGGCCCGTCAGGCGGTCCTTGTAGAGGGGTTGGTGCATGTGCCAGACGACGGCAATGCTGAGCTTTGACACGGGCGGCTCCTTGATTCCCCTCACACGAGGGATATCCCTTGAGTGTTGATGCTTGGCAAACCCATATTCTACCATGGGCAAGGGAGCAGGCGGTTGCTGGGCCGAAGGCGTGGTATGATGAAGCCGTCACCCTTTCCACCTTTTTTCGAGGCTCAGATGCCGTCCATTCGTCGGCCGAGGGGACGTTTTCCCCGCCTGGTTTGTACCCTTCTCTGCGCCGGTCTCATCGCTCCCTTGGTAGCGTCGATTTCACCGGCCCTCGCCGCCCCCAAACCCCAGGTTTCGGTGCGTGACGGTGCGCAGCGCGGCACCAGCGAGCAAGAAATCGGCATCTGGGCCAACTCGCCGCAGACCGAGGTTTCGGTGCGCAACCCCGCGGGCGGCTTCCTGAGGGCCACCGTCCGCTGGCGCAACGTGCCCAAGGGCGCCTTCCTCGTCTCCCCCGAAGGGGTCGCGGACGCCCCCAGCCGGGAAGGCACCACCCTCTCCAGCCGGATCCTGGTGGCAGGCAACAGCGAAGCACGCTGGAAGCTCGACCCCAACCTCAAGAACGACTACACCTTCGTGGTCTCGGGCGGCGACGTGAAGGGCCTCGAACTCGCCAAGCGCACGGGCACCGTGGACTTCGGCCTGCACCTGGGCAACGCCCTCAAGCCGCTCGACCAGACCCTGAACACCCTGTCCCAGCTACCCTTCCCCACCTACGTGGTGCCCGGCAATCGCGATCGCCGACAGGACTACGTGGCCCGCACCGGCGAGGTCCGGCGCGAGTTCGCCATCGGGCGCGATCGCTTCCTCATCCTCGACAACGCCGAAGACCAGAAATTCTCGAGCGCCCAGCGCGCCTGGGCCGCCGAGCGCCTGCGCGCCTACCGCGCGGAAGACGCCCGCCGCATCTTCGTCTTCATGCACTGGCCCATGGTCGATCCGCGCAAGGGCAAGAACGCCGCCATGTACGATCGCCAGGAGATCCGCGCCCTGCAGGCCCTCTTCAAGGAGCACAAGGTCACCGCGGTCTTCGCGAGCCACATCCCCATCGCCGACATCAGCCAGCGGCAGGGGGTGGACTACTACATCGCCGGCCCCGGCCACGCCATGGTCGTGCAGAGCCAAGGATCCTCCCTTTCGATCCGCGCCCTCCCCTAGCGTAGAAGTAGGAGGCGAAGCCATGAAGGTATTGGTTGCAGGCGCAAAAGGAATGTTGGGGCACGACCTCATCCCCGCCCTGAAGCATACAGGCCACCTCGTGGTATCCAGCGGCCTCCAGCCGTCCGACGAGCCCGACTACGTCCGAATGGACATCACGGACGTCGCCCAGGTGCGCGAGGCCTTTGCCGCGGTACGCCCCGAAGCCGTGATCAACTGCGCCGCCTACACCAACGTGGACGCGGCCGAGACCGATGAGGCCAACGCCTATCGCATCAACGCGCTCGGCAGCTGGAACCTCGCTCTCGCCTGCCAAGCCGCCGAGATCCCCTTGATGTACGTCAGCACCGACTACGTCTTTGACGGCACCAAGGGCAGCGCCTACGACGAATACGACCTCCCCAACCCGCAAAGCGTCTACGGGCGCAGCAAGCGCGCCGGCGAGATCCATGTCGAGCGCCTCTGCACCAAGCACTACATCGTTCGCACCGCCTGGCTCTACGGCCGCGGAGGCAAGAACTTCGTCGAAACCATCCTGAAAGCAGCAAGCGAGAAACCCGAGCTCAAGGTGGTCAATGACCAATGGGGCAGCCCAACCTGCACGACCGATCTCGCGCAGGCAATGACCGCCTTGCTCACGACCGAACGCTTCGGCACCTACCACGTCACCGGCAGCGGCGTCTGCACCTGGCATGACTTCGCCAAAAAAATCATCGAACTCAGCGGCCTGCAGACCCCGATCCTTCCCCAGACGACCGAGGAGCTGAATCGCCCGGCGCCCCGACCGAGGTATTCGATGCTCTCCCATCGGGCGCTCGGCCTGGCCGCTCTCCCGGCCATGACGCAGTGGGAAACAAGCCTCGAGCGCTACCTGGCCTCGCGCGCGAAACCGTAGCGGAACGCTTACCGACGAGGCCCTCGCGCGTCGATCGAGATGGTCCAAGCCCCCCACAGGAATCCCCGCATCCTCGCGGCGCCAGGGGGAATCCGCCGCCCCCTAAACCAAGGCAGAGACGCCTTCGGGGTGCGGAGCCCCAAGATTGAAAAGCCTCCTTGGCTGAGGTATGCTAGGAGTGAGTGACTTCAGAGCTTGCCATGGCGCCACGTTGACGGCTCACCCTCACGCCGGGCTCGCATCGCTTGATGCTTCAAGGGAAACAAACGGAATGAACCCCTTCTCGATCGTCTCTTCCAGCCTGAAAGAGATGTTTCAGTATCGCGAGCTCTTCTTCAATCTCGTCTCACGGGAGCTACAGTCTCGCTACAAGGGGTCCTATCTGGGCTTTCTGTGGTCGCTGCTCAACCCGCTGCTGATGATGGTCGTGTATTCCGTCATTTTCTCCATCGTCATGCGGATCAAGATCGAGAACTACAGCTTGTACCTGTTTGCAGGCTTGCTGCCCTGGACCTGGTTCAGCACCGCCCTGTCGAACGGGGCCGGCTCGATCATCTTCAACTCGAGCCTGGTGAAGAAGGTTTACCTGCCGACGGAGCTGCTCCCCGTCGTCGCCGTCACGACCAACCTGATCAACTTCCTGCTTACCATCCCTATCCTCCTGCTGTTCATCGCCTTTCACCACGTTCCCTTGACGTGGGCGCTGCTTGCCGTCCCGCTGGTGATCGCCGTGCAGTTCCTCTTCACGCTCGGGGTCGCCATGTTCCTGGCGGTCCTGAACGTCTTCTTCCGCGATATCGAGCAGCTGATCGGGGTCATCATCCTCGTCTGGATGTATGGCTCGCCCATTCTCTACTCCCCGGACATGGTCCCGGAAAAGTTCCGGCTGTTTTATGACCTCAACCCGATGGCGGCGATCATCCACTCCTACCACCAGATCTTCATCCATGGGACGCTCCCGAGCCTGCATTCTTTCGCCTTCCCCCTGCTCTTGGGCCTGGTCCTGGTCGCATCCGGTTTGATTCTCTTCTCACTCACCAAGTTTGAGTTTGCTGAGGCGATCTAGACATGAACGCAATTGAAATCGAAGGGGTTTGGAAGAAGTTCATCTGGCACCAGACGCGAGCTCGTACCTTCAAAGAAACGCTGCTGTCGCTGACCAAAGGCGGCGCCCCCAAGCAGGAGCCCTTTTGGGCCCTACGAGACGTCGGCTTCACGGTGCGCCGCGGGGAAACCTTCGGCGTGGTCGGCAGCAACGGCTCGGGCAAGAGCACGCTGCTGAAGCTCATCACGGGGATCTCCAAGCCGAACAAAGGCAAGGTAACGGTCAACGGCAAGATCTCTGCCCTTCTCGAACTCGGCGCCGGCTTCCATCCCGACTTCACCGGTCGCGAGAACATCTACCTCAACGCCTCGATCCTGGGCATTTCCAGGCGAGAGATCAGCGAGCAATTCGACGAGATCGTCGAATTCGCCGAGATCGCTCCGTTCATCGATCAGCCCGTCAAGACCTACTCTTCCGGCATGTACATGCGGCTGGCCTTCTCGATCGCGGTCAAGGTCAACCCGGACATCCTGGTGGTGGACGAGGTGCTCGCCGTCGGCGATAGCGCCTTCCAGGACAAGTGCTTCAAGCAGATCGAGCGCTTCAAGAACGAAGGGAAGACCATCCTGATCGTCTCCCACGATCTCGGCTCGCTCAAGCGATTCTGCGATCGCGTGGCCTGGATCTCGAAAGGGAAGTTCATGGAGGTCGGTCCCGCCGGCGAGGTGATCGACCGTTACTACCAGGACCTGATCGGGGTGCGGCCCGCGCACGCCGCGGCCCCGGACGATTCCCCCGTCAGCGCCCCCAAGCATCACCCCATCCTCATCAGCGACTTCCGCTTCGCACAGCAGGACGCGGCTGACGAAGCGACCTTTACCATCGGGGAGCCGCTGGAAGTCTCGTTCACCTACCGCTGCATCGAGAAGCTCGACTCTCCTCGCCTGCTCGTCAAAGTCCACGACGCGACGGGTCAGGAGCTGGCGGTGAGCCACGCGCAATCCCTCCAAGCCTCCGAAGGCGCCCTGCGCTTTTCCTTCGCGGCCCTGAACTTGGCGCCGGGCAGCTATCGCTTCGAACTGGGCTACGAAGAGCAAGACGTCTACGCGCCTCTGCAGCAAGCATCCTTCTTCGTCCTCGCTCATCGTCTGGAGAGCGGGGTGCGGCTCGACGGCAGTTGGAGCACGACCGAAGCCCTGATCGGATAAGTGATGGTTGCACGCGAGCCGTTGAAACTCGTCTTCTGCAGCCCTGTGGACTGGTGGGAAACACGCCAACGTTTTCACCACATCGCCCACGGGCTGTCCGAGTCTTACGCGGTCTCGGTGTTTTTCCCGCGCTCCCATAAGCGCATCCTGAAGGAGAAGTCCCCTTTCCATCTCTTCCTCCCCTACTCGAAGGAGCAAGAGCGGGAAGTTGCGCTGTTCGGGATTCCGCAGATCCCCTTCTACCGCGCCCACCACTCCTTCGTTCCTATCAACTGGAAGTTCTCCAATCTTCTCACCCGCTCGGCCCTGGGGCGCAAGGCGGCGCAAACCGATGTCCTCTGGTTGACGCACCCCTCTCAAGAAGGCCTCCGTCGGAGCATCCCGCACCGCCTCTGCGTCTATGAGTGCGTGGACGACTACAGCCAGTTCTGGCCACACGAAGACACCCGCAGGGCGGTCGAAGAAGCGGAAGCCCGGCTTGCTTCGGCGGCCGACCTGGTCGTCGCGACAAGCCAAGCGCTCGTCGATCGCATGCGCGCGTTCAACGCGCGCTGCATCCTGGTCGGGAACGGGGTCGAGCTGGAGCATTTCCGCAAAGTCCGCACCGAAGCCTTCGCGCTGCCTGCCGAACTCGCGCAGCGCCCGGGAGCTTGGGTCGGCTTCTTCGGCGCCATCGGGGATTGGGTCGATCTGGAGCTCGTCGCGCAGGCTGCTGCCGCCCATCCTGACGTCAACTTCTTGATGATCGGGCCCGTCTTCACCGATACAAGCGCCCTCGCGAATTCGCCCAATGTCCTCCTGACCGGTCTGAAATCCTACGAGGACCTGCTGCCCTACCTGGCGCACATTCCTGTCTGGACCTTGCCGTTCGTGCAGAACCGCCTCACAGAAGCGGTAGATCCGGTTAAGATATACGAATACCTGGCAGCAGGGCGCCGCGTCGTCAGTACCTACCTGCCTTCCCTGGCTCCTTTCTCGGATGCGCTGAATCTCGCTGCTTCCCGGCACGAGTTTCTCGCGGAACTGAAGAAGGCCTTGGAAGATCCGGGGGACTTCTCTCGACCGGCGGATCTCGACGTTCGCCTGGAACAGCGCTCTTGGGGCCACCTGAGTCGCACGATCCTGTCGAACCTCGCTCAATCCCACGCCGCCATGACGCAACCTATCCAGGAGTCGAAATGAAGGTATTAGTCGTTTTCTCAGGGCCTGACACCGCCGCATTCGCCGGCGCGACACTGACAGAGCTTCTTGCAGAACGCCACGACGTCTTTTGTGCCGCGCCGCTGGACGCGCTCGCCGGGACACCCGACGGCGTCGCCCAGCTCCCGCTGAGCGACCTTCAGAACACGACCCTGATGAACCAGGTGAGCGAGATCGAGACCTTGATCGCGAAGCATGCGATCGCGCGCGTCTTCTTTCCCGCCGACGTAGTAGGCTATGGCGCCTTTATTGCCGCTCGTCGCATGGGTTGCAGCTACGGGCTGATCCGAACTCCGGGCGAAGCCTCCCTCAAGGACGACGAAGCCCAGCTTTGGGCGGGCGTGATCGTCCCCGGCGCCAGCGAAGTGCGCGGCGCGCTCATGTCCGGCGTGAACGAGCTCGCCCAGCGCGAGATCCCTGGCCCCTTCTCGGCGCACATGCTCCAGACCATCCGCCTGTTGACCGGCGAGGCCCAATCCGGCTCGTCCCCCAGGGACCTTCAGACGGAGCTGGCGGAGCTTCGCGCGGAGCTGGAGAAGAAAGACGCCCAGTACAATTACCAGACCATGGAGCTGGACCTGCTCAAATCGAGCATCTTCTGGCTCATGTTCACCCGCTGGCGGCGCCTCCGCAATCGCTTGATGCCGCCCGAGTCGCGGCGCGATCGCTTGTGGATTCTGGGCACCAAGGTGATCAAGCTGTGGGCCTCCTACGGGCTCGTCTCCGGTGTTCGCGCCCTCGGCGCCAAGGCCGCAAAAGCCGTCTACCGCCGCACGCTCCTGCCCCTCCGGTTCAAGCAGGAGCTGCAGCAAATTCTGACCACCACCCCTCACAAGGGCGTCGTCATCTATCCCCCGACGGTGGACTGGGGGTGGATGTTCCAGCGGCCGCATCACCTCATGAGCCAGTTCGCGAAGCAAGGCTACCTGTGCTTCTTCGTCTCGCCCATGTCGCGGGGGGATTCGTTCGAGGGCTTCAAGAAGGTCCAGGACAACCTTTACCTCTGCTCGGACATCAGCCTCCTCTACGAAATCGAGCGCCCGCTCTACTTGATTAGCTGGACGGCGCAGACCCACCACATCGATCGCATGAAGAATCCGCAGGTGATCTACGATTACCTGGATGCCCTGGAGGTTTCGACCGACGGCGAGGTGTCCACCGAGAAGATTCGGGCGCACCACAGCTTGCTGCAGCGGGCGGATGTGGTCGTGGCCACCGCCCGGAAACTGCTCGAAGAGACCAAGCCCCTTCGCCCGGACGTCACCCTGGTGCCCAACGGCGTTCAGCCGGCGGACTTCAGCGTGGAGCCCTCGGCTCCTATCCCCGAGGACATGCGGGAAATCCGCACGAGCGGGCGTCCCATCATCGGCTACTACGGCGCTATGGCCAAGTGGTTCGACTACGAGCTCCTCGAGTTCGCGGCCCAGGCGATGCCCGAGGCCCAGTTCGTCCTGCTCGGCCCCGATTACGACGGGACGATCAGCGAGCTGGCCGATCGCCCGAACATCCACTACCTGGGCCTCAAGCAGTACCACGAGCTGAAGCACTACCTCCACCACTTCGACGTGGCCATCATTCCCTTCCGGATCAACGCGATCACCAAGGCCACCTCGCCCGTGAAGTTGTTCGAGTACATGGCAGGCGGAAAGCCCATCGTCACGACCGCTCTCAACGAGGCCTACTACTACAAGAGCGTCTTCATCGGTGAAACCCCCGATGCGTTCGTCGCCAAACTGCGTGAAGCGCTCATCAAGGGCAAGGACCCGCGCTACCTGGAACTGCTGGCGAAAGAGATGCAAGAAAACACCTGGGAAAAGCGAGCCCTCAGCATCCTGGCGGCGCTAGCCCCCCAGCCGGAGAGCCCCGCGCCGGTCGAGCGCATTGAGGTGAGCCCGTGAGCCGCAAGCATTCCCTGATCGATCGTTACCGGGCCCTCAAGGTCCAAGTCGCCAAGGTCCTCCGCACCGAAGGCCCCCAAGGCCTCGCCGTCAAAGTCTTGAGACGCACCCGCAAGGAGCTTTCGCGCCTCTCTCCCGTCCGTCGGGCCCAGCAGCGCCACCTGCAGCGCATCCTCGCAGCCGCTCAGGGTCGCCGGACGGTGGTCATGTTCCCCACCGTCGACTGGGGCTGGATGGTGCAACGTCCCCATCAGTTGGCCCGGCACTTCGCACGCCGGGGCGATCTGTGCTTCTTCGTGACGCCGCAGACCCGCGTGGACCGCGTCAACGGCTTCAAGGAGATCGAGCCCAACCTCTACCTCTGTTCGGACTTGAGCCTCCTGTACGGTCTCGAGCGCCCGATGCTACTCCAGAGCAACACGCACTTCAGCGACCATCTCGACCGCTTCCAGGCGCCCGTCATCGTCTATGACTACCTCGACGCCCTCGAGGTGACCGCCGGCGGCGACGTCACGGAAGACAAGGTGCTCGCCCACCGAGAGATGTTGCAGCGCGCGCACCTGGTGCTCACGACGGCTCGGCGCCTGTTTGATGAAGTGCGGGAAGTTCGCTCGGACGCCGTCCTGGTCCCGAACGGCGTCGACCCGGCGCACTTCGCGCCTCGCGAGGCATCGCCCGTCCCCCAGGACCTGCGCCGGATTCTCGCCAAGCAGGGGCCCGTCTTCGGTTACTACGGCGCGATGGCCGAATGGTTCGACTATGAGCTGATCCGCTTTGCCGCCGAGGCCATGCCCGAGGCGCAGTTCGTGTTGATCGGTCCCGACTACGACGGCTCGATCAGCCGGCTGACCACCCGGGACAATGTCCACTACCTCGGCCTGAAGTCCTACGAGGAGCTGCCTGCCTACCTGCAGCGGTTCGACGTGGCGATGATCCCTTTCAAGATCAACGCCATCACCCGCGCCACCTCGCCGGTCAAGCTGTTCGAGTATATGGCCGGCCGTAAGCCCATCGTGACGACGGCCATGGACGAAGCTTTCCACTACCAGAGCGTCCTGATCGGCGAAACGCCCAAAGCGTTCGTGGCAAAGCTCGAAGAGGCCCTGAACAAGCGGCAAGACCCCGCGTACTTGAGCCTGCTGGACGCGGAGGGGCGCGCCAACACCTGGACCAGCCGGGTCGAAAGCGTGATGCAGGCCCTGGACCGGCGCGAAACCGACGCCAGGGACACCTACGTGATTCTGGCCGGCGTGCCCATCGACGACAGCGGCGGCGGTCAGCGCCCCACCCAGATCGCGCTGGAGCTCCTGACCCGGGGCGAGCGCGTCATCTTCGTCAGCATGCTGCCCAAGTACGAGGATACCGAGCTCAACCAGAAGATCGTGCACCCTTGGCTCGAAACTTGCGATTTCGAGCATTTCGACTTGACGCGCTACTTCCCGCAGGGCCTCGGCGATCGTAAGCTGGTCGCCATTCTCGAGATGCCTCACCCCGACTTTCTGCCGACCCTCGAGCAGGTTCAGGGGATGGGCGGGCGGGTCGTCTACGACTTGATCGACGATTGGCGCACCATGCTCGGCGGATCCTGGTACCTGCGCGAGGCCGAAGAGCGCATCATCCGAGATGCAGACGCCTTGATCGCCTCGGCAGGCGACCTGCGAGACTACCTGGCACAGACGAGCAATCGAAGCGTCGCCTTGGTCCAGAACGCCGTCAACCTCAACCTGTTCTCACGACAGGCGACGCACGCGCGGCCATCGGACCTGCCCGCGGCGCCGAAGACTCTCCTCTACATCGGCGCCCTCTGGGGCGAATGGTTCGATTGGGAGGCCATGCGCCTGGTCGCCGAGGCCTATCCCCATACGAGCGTGGTGCTCATCGGGGATCATCAGGGCCGGTGCCCCTATCCGCTGCCGCCGAACATGTCGCTCCTGGGCTTGAAGCGCCAGCAGGACCTGCCTGCCTACCTGGCCCATGCGGATGTCACCCTCATCCCCTTCAAGCTGTCGCCGCTGACCCAGGCCGTCAGTCCGTTGAAGGTGTTCGAATACCTGGCCATGGGCAAGCCCGTCGTCTCGACGAATATGCGCGAACTGCATGGCCTGCCTCACGTCCACCTGGCCGACTCGCATGAAGCCTTCGTCGAAGCGGTCCAGGCAGCCCTGGACGCGCCGGTGGACCTCGCGGCGATCGATCGATTCATCGCCCTGAATTCCTGGCGGCAGCGTATCGACACGATTCAAGAGGCGCTCGGCATGCCGACGACACCGGCGGCGCTCGGACGCTAATGCCGTCTCAGCCGTCGCTCTGGATCATCATCCTCAACTGGCGGGGCGCCGCGGATACGATCCGCTGCCTCACCAGCGCTTTCGCCCAGGACTATCCGCACCTGAGCGTGCTGGTGGTCGACAACGGCTCCGGCGACGATTCCGCGGCCCTGATCCGGGCGGCTCACCCGGACGTCTCCCTCCTCGAACTCCCGACCAATCTCGGCTTCGCCGGCGGGATGAACCGGGGGTGTGAGTATGCCATGGAACGTGGTGCGGATCTGCTGCTGCTGCTCAACAACGACGCGACGCTCGCGCAAGACGCGGTGTCTTGCCTGGTTGAGGCGATGATCGAGCGGCCGGACGCCGGGATGGTGACCCCCTGCATCTACCATCAGGATGAGCCGCAAAAACCCTGGTACGCGGGTGGGCGCTTGTCACGCTGGACCGGCACCGCCAAGCACGAGACGACTCCGACCGATCAGGCGGTGCGCCCGGTCAGCTTCGCCACCGGGTGCTGCCTGCTCCTTCAATCCGCGCTCTACCACCGTATCGGGGGGCTCAACGAGCGATATTTCCTTTATTTCGAGGATGTCGAGTATTGCACGCGGGTCCTGGCCGCGGGCTACGCCATCTACTACGTCCCGACGGCCCACGCCTGGCATGCAGTCGGGGCCAGCACCAACAGCCAGCGTGAGAAGGCCCCCGCTCTCGACTATTACGACGTGAGAAACGGGCTGTTCTATATCTTCGAGCACCTGCGGGGGCTTGAGTGGCTGACGGCCTGCCTGTTCTTCTGGCTCGTTCGAATGCCGCGCAAGTTTGTTCGCAGCTTGCTCAAGTCAAAGCAGCCCGCCCAAAACCTGCTGGCGATCCTCTCCGGCATTCGAGATGGCTTCCGCGCCCACGGCGGGGCGCGCCCCTCGTAACCCCGAACCGGCTGACTTCTTAAAGCTTTTCGGCCACCAAGACCGTGATCCAGTTGCCCTTGAAGCCCGTGGACAGGCGATGGCGCGGCATTTGCGTCATGGCGTCACGGACGTAGCTCAACTGCTGCGGTCCCCCGACGAGGATGTAACGCGCATCGCTCTGCGTAAGCGCCCGTTCAAAAGCCTTCGCATCCCCCTGCTCGAGCGCAGCGCTCAGCGCATCTCGCCGACCTTCGACGTTCGTGGCCTTGGGGCCACCTTCGTGCCAAAGCAACTCGTGCGAGACCCACCCGAGCCACGTCGGGCGGCCCGAAAAGACAGACAAACGATTGGCCTCGGACCAAGAAGGACCGTGCAGTTCCAGCAAATCACCCGGAGGTTGCTTGCTTAACCAAGCCAGGACCTGCTGTTCCTCAGGGCTACGCGTCTCCAGGAAGGCCTGGCCATCCACGCCACGCCACCGACTATAGGCCCCATTCCAGGCTCCTGCGGCGATAAGAGGAAAGGTCAGCGCCAACGCCACGAGCGTTCCAAAGGACGCCTTCCAGACCCTGCGAGGGGCCCGCGGCCTGTCTGCAAACCAGCGCAGCACCTCCTTGAGCGCCAAGACGGAGCCAAGCGACAGCAGGGTCCAGACCGGCATGTAGAGCTTAAAGATGGTGTTCCCATGGTCGTGAATCGAGAAGAGGTCAGCGCCGACGGCGATCGCCAACGCCAGGGCGAGGCTCAGCAAGCCAAAGCGAATCTGCGGGCTTTTCTCGACCCACAAAAGACCCCCCAGGGTCACCAGCCCCAACGAGAGCAGCCCCAGCAATGGCGAGCGCAGGACGATGGCGATGAGGGCCGGGAGGAGCAGCATGAGCCCCCCACTCGCCCACCCAGGCAGGCCAAACAGCGTCAGGCGAGCCTTGTTGGCGCGCACACGCAGGATCAGCCAGGTGCCGGCGAGGAAAACAAAGAGGCCGAAATGTTGCAGCCAACTTCCGAGCGTGATCCGCGAATCGAGGATCAGCTGGATCCCCTTGGCGCCATGGGGCGCCACGAAGTGCTGAAAGAACGGGAAAAAAGCAGCCAAACCCGCCGCGCACGCCCCGAACACCAGCGCCCCCCGGAGACAAGCCCGTTTGATGGGGGCCGACGACCCAGCGGCACCGAGGCAAGCAGCGGTGAACAAGACGAAGGCGGCGATGGGCACTTCCCACGAGTTCATGGCGGCAAAGGAGCCCACCGTCAGGGCCATCAAGGCCCAGAAGATCCAGGTGACCCGTCCCACCAGCAAATTGAAGGCACCCGCCAGGTAGAGGAAGCTGAAGGGGATCGCGATGAGGTGAGGATGGAGATCGGCGAACAGGAACGTAAAACTCGGAAATTCGCTGATCGTGCTGCCCGGACTCGGGATGTTGTTGAACGTCAGCACACGCGTCGCGCCCATGCCGATGCGTTCCCAAGGGCCGGCCAACACCTCGCGCGCATTCTCGATCAAGCGGACACCGCCCGCCAAGTTGCCCAAGAAAAACTGGAAGCCGAGGCCTGCGGCAATCCACTTGAGCTTCAGATCCCCTTCAGCGGGACGTAGCCAGGCCAGCAAAATGGCGGCCATGCCGCTGGTGCTCAGGGCGAACAACAGAGCGAGCGCCAGATTGAAGGCCAGTCCCAGGGGCGTGCCCAAAGCCTTGGCGATCATCGCCACGAGGAAGTAGCCGAAATAGTAGTAGTTGACGGTTTCGCCGGCCAGCCAGAGATCCCGAGGCGGTACCTGGGAGTCATGCAGCAGGGCGCTCAGGAACATGGCGTCCGAGAGCTTTTCACCCCAGAGGATGTCGGGGTTGAACCCCCGGATGAACAAGTAGCCGACAAACGCCGCCAAGAACCAGCGCTCTTGCCGTAAGGCCAGGGCCTGACCAAGCTGCTCAAGCCCAATGCGATCGCGCCACAGCGTCCAGCCGGTCGCCGCCAAGGCCAGGGCAAGGGTGGTCACGAGAACGAGAGGCCGCTCGAACGGCACATGGCCAACAACAGCAGCAAGCCAGACAACCCACCCTACGAGGAGCAGACCGATGGTCTTGGAAAGGCCCCAGGCCAGCGCAGGGTGGTTCGGGAAAGCTCGGCGACTAAGGGGCAACGCGATCCAACCCACGACGTAGCTGAACAACAGCCACCCGAGCCCTGCTATAAGCCCTGGCATCACTACTCCTTCAGAGGTACTGCGACTGAAACAAAGACGAAACGGCTACTTGCCATCCGATGGTCGAATTTTAGCACACGATGACTTGAATAGCGCCTATCGAGCGTGCTCCAGCGTGAGCCTTTACTTGACTTCACGCGTCTAGGCATTAAGAATGAAGCGACTGACCGCTTCCTCTTCACTGTCGAGACCTCATGCTCAAGGATCACGAAAAGCCTCCCGCTGATCTCCCGCAAAACCGACGCTGGTCCAACCTCCTCTGGCAGGGGACAATCGTCCTGTCGATGGCCCTTTCGCTTGCCTGCTACGGCATCGGCCACAAAGGCACCCCCAGCGCGCATTCGGTCAAGATAGCCATCAAGCGCCTCATCGGCGACAGGTAGACCTCACGATGATTCAATGGTTTCTGAGCCTCGGGGTGGCTGGCGCCTTGGCCTATCGCTGGTCAGGAGCCCTCCGGGCACCTTTCGTCACCAAGCTGATCAGTCTGGCCTTCCTCTGGCTCGCCTTACCGCTTTGCGTGATGCAAGCGCTCGGCCTCGTCTCGCTCATCTCTCACCAACCCACGGTGACGCTGGGTTGGACTGCCGTGATCCTGGGACTGTTTTTGGCGATCGATCTGACGGCCTTCAGGCAGCGCCGGATCGAATGGACCTTGCCCAAGCTCGCGCTCGGTGAGCTGGGGTTCTGGGGCTGGGGCATCCTCGTCTTGACGGCTGCAATCCTGATTGGGGCGGTGAGCTACGGGCTGACGCACCCGCCCTTCGGCTGGGACAATCAGCACTACCATCTGCCTCGCGCCCTCAAGATCATGCAAACGCAGACGCTGACGGAATACTATCCGCCAGCGGACTATACCTTGCGCCATCTCGAAAACGCGCTCGGCTTCGCCACTTGCCACGCCTACCCGGGCAACTGGAGCCTGTACCTGTCGCTCCTCGCGGTGCCTCACCGAGAGTTCCTGTTCACGCTGGCCCAGTTCCCCTTCAGCTTACTGGGTGGCTTGATTGCCTATCGGCTGTCACGACGCCTGGGCGCCGATCGCGTACCGGCCTTGGCGGCCTTCGCCGTCGTGACCACCGCGCCGCTGACCCTGAGCCAAAGCGTGATTCCCTACTCGGACCTGTTCGTGGCAACGTTGCTGATGGGGAGCCTGCTCTTCCTCCTCGAGCGCCCGGCGGGGTGGGGCATGGTCGCGATGGCCGGCCTTTCCCTCGGGCTGTCGGTCGGCTCGAAGTCGACGAGCTTCATCTATGCCGTGTTGATCGGGGCGATCGCGCTGGGATGCCTGCTCGCACACACCTGGCGCTCACCGCGCAAGTCGATCGGTCAACTCGCGCTCTTTACGCTGATGACCTTGCTGCCTTCAGCCTTCTGGTTCGGTCAGAACTGGTACCTGTACGGCTCGCCGGTCCTTCCCTTCCAGCTCAAGGTGTTCGGGGTGGTGCTCTTCCCCGGGCTTGATTCCACGCTGTTCGGCGCGGCGCAGGAGTGGGCCTACGTCACGCATCGGTCGGAATGGTGGACCTACCCTTGGACCGAAAAGTTCAACATCGAAAGCGGATACGGTTGGCTGTGGGCGACCCTGCTGCCCGCCGCGCTGCTCGGGATGCTCAAGGGGCTCCGCGCTCAAACCATCCCGCAACGTGCGCTCGTGACGGCCGTCTCGTTCTTCACGCTGGGGACGCTCGTGTTCTGGTGGAAGCTCACGCACCATGAGCCGCGCTACATGATGCAGGTGATAGCGCTCGTCGGTGTGCTTGCTGCTTACGCGGTGAGCGGCCTTGCTCGGCCGGCAAGCGTCTTGGTATCTGCGCTCATGACACTGGCCTTGCTCGGAAACGGCGTGCTCGCCTGGGGCTATCTCAGCGATCGCCATGTGCCGGGTTACTCCCGGAACGCTTACATCGGCTCGATAAGCCAGACCCCCGGCGCAATCTTCGACGTCCTGGACGCCCAGCCACCTACCCGTGTCTTCAACGAGCGTCGTGTCGTTTCACCGGCCACGGTGGCCAACTACGGCCTGTACGGCTCCAAGTTCCAGCATGAGCTCATCGACGACCAGAACCTGGTGTCGACCGACGTCACCGCCTTTCATCGCAACCTGGTGGCCAACAAGGTCACCCTGTATTTCGTCATCGTGCCGCAGGGGGACGCCTACCTGTCAGCCTTCACGCCTGAAAAGGGGTTTGAAAAGCTGATCGCGACCGACCAGGGCGGCCTCACACAGGCCTTGTTCCGCGTTCGAGCGACGTTGTAGCCCTGGCTGTGCTATGATGCTGCCATCCCTTGCCCTCAAGCTTTAGGACAGATAGATTCAAGATGAGCGTTCAAGCCACCCTGCGCCCGGTTGTATCGGTCATTATCCCCATCTTCAACGAAGAGGAAATTATCGCCGAGTTGTACCGGCGCATGACGGTCGTCATGGAGGGCATGGCCGAGCCTTATGAGCTCGTGCTCGTCAACGACGGTAGCCGTGACACCTCCCTGCAGAAGATGCAGGAGCTGGCAGCCAAGGACCAGCGCCTCAAGATCGTCGATTTCTCCCGGAACTTCGGCCATCAGGTCGCCATCACCGCCGGCATGGACCACGCCTCGGGCGAGGCCATCGTGATCATCGACGCCGACCTGCAGGACCCGCCCGAGGTGATTCCCCGGCTGGTCGAAAGGTGGCGCGAGGGCTACGACGTCGTCTACGCCGTACGCGCCAAGCGTCACGGCGACACGTTCTTCAAGCGCGTCACCGCTGCGGGTTTCTATCGCATCCTGCATCGGATCACGTCGGTCGATATCCCGGTCGACACGGGCGACTTCCGCCTCATGAGCCGCCGGGCGGTCGATGCCCTCAAGCAGGTTCGCGAGCGTCACCGCTTCATCCGCGGCCTCGTCAGCTGGATCGGCTTCAAGCAGATCGGGGTCGAGTTCGTCCGCGAGGAGCGCTTCGCCGGGGAGACCAAGTACCCCCTCAAGAAGATGCTGAAGTTCGCCTTCGACGGCATCACCAGCTTCTCGTTCCTGCCTCTCCAGCTCGCCACCTACCTGGGCTTCTTCGCCTCGCTGCTGGCGTTCCTCGGCATCTTCGCGGTGGTGGGCCTGAAGCTCTTCACGTCCCTGCCCCTGCCCGGCTGGGCCTCCTTGATGGTCTGCACGCTGCTGCTGGGCGGCGTCCAGCTCATCACCCTGGGCATCATCGGGGAATACATCGGCCGCATCTACGATGAGGTCAAGCAGCGCCCCCTCTACTTCACCAAGGATCTGGTCAACTTCGAGCTGGCCGATCGAATCGCCCCCACAGAGACGAACCACCTTGAAACTTCTCGTTAGCCTTGCCATCAGCGCCCTCTTCCTGTATCTGACCCTGCGCGGGCTGGATCTCGGCGCCATCGGGCACTCCTTGAGCCTCGTGAACCTGTGGCTCTTGGTGCCCGCGATCCTGGTGCACCTGTCCTCGTTCTGGATTCGCAGCCTCCGCTGGAGCGCGATGCTCTCGCCGCTGAAGCCGCTGCGCCCCGCGGCGGTGTTCCCGGCCCTGGCCATCAGCTACCTGGCGAACAATACCCTCCCCATGCGGGCCGGCGAATTCGTCCGGGCCTATCTGCTCGGCAAGAACGAGAACATCAGCAAGACCGCCTCTTTCTCGACGATCCTGCTGGAGCGGATTTTCGACGGCTTGACGCTGCTGCTCTTCCTCGGGGTGGTCTCGCTGCTGGTGCCGCTTCCCGCCTGGGTCCAGCAGGTCGGCATCTTCGCCGGAAGCGCGTTCGTCGGCGTGACCCTCCTGATGATCGGCCTGGTCTTCTTCCGCGAGACGACCCTCTCGCTCGTTCGCTGGTGCCTGCGTCCGCTCCCCCAGAAGATTGCTGACAAGGTCGAAGGCCTTCTCGGGAGCTTCGTCTCGGGCCTGGACGTCCTCCAAGACGCCCGCGCCCTGCTCCAGGTGGCCGCATGGTCCCTGGTCATCTGGGGCCTCGAAGCCGCCGCCCTCGCCATCACCGCGCATGCCTGCGGCCTGACGCTGCCCATGCTGGGGGCGACCTTCGCCCTCGTCATCATCAACCTCGGGACCATGATCCCCTCCTCGCCGGGCTACGTCGGGACCTTCGAGTTCTTCTGCGTGAAGAGCCTCTCCCTCTTCCAGATCCTGGAAGCGCCCGCGATGGGCTTTGCGCTGGTGTTGCACGTGATCCAGTTCGTTCCCATCACCCTGGTGGGCCTGGCTTGCCTGGTGCGCCAGCCGGTTTCCCTGCGGGGCCTGACGACACAGAAAGGAAGCATCGGGTGAAGATCGCGATCATCGGAGCGGGGCTGACCGGCCTGTCTGCCGCCTATCAGCTTGCCGGCTCCGAACACGAGGTGGTCCTTTTCGAGAAGGCCCCCGAGGTCGGGGGTCTTGCGCGCGGCTTCTCGCTCGAAGGCGAGCCCCTCGAGCGCTACTACCACCACATCTTCACCCACGACAGCACCCTGCGCGACTACGCGCGGGAGCTGGGCGTCGAGGATGCGCTCGAATGGCTCCCCAGCCGGATGGGCACCTTCATCGAGGGCCGCACGCTGCCCTTCATGGGCCCCAAGGACCTGCTCACCTTCCCGCACATCAGCCTGTTCGAGCGCATCCGCTTCGGGCTCGCGACCCTCTACGCACGCCAGCTCAAGCGGTACGAACCCCTCGAGCAGGAAACCGCGGCCGAGTGGTTGCCCCGCGTCTTCGGAAAAGCCGGCTACCAGAAGATCTGGGAGCCCCTGCTGCGCAAGAAGTTCGAGGCCTTCACCCCGGAGGTGGCGGCCGTCTGGATGTGGGGCAAGATCGCCCTGCGCGGCTCGTCGCGTGAGAAGGGGAAGGAAAAGGAGCTGCTCGGCTACATGCGCGGCAGCTTCCAGAAGTTCCACGAGGCGCTCGCCGAGGCGTGCCGCGCCCGTGGGGTAGCCATCCACCTCAACGCCGACGTGCGCAAGCTGGAGCGGGAGCAGGGCCAGTGGACCCTCCAGGTCGGCGAGCGCCGCGAGACCGGCTTCGATCAAGTGCTCGTCACGCTCCCGCCCAAGCCCATGCGCGCGCTCGTGGGCCAGGCCCTCGACGCCGATGAACAGCGACGCCTGGAGGCCATGAAGTTCCAGGGCGCCATGGTCGCGGTCCTGAAGCTGGATCGGCGCCTCACCGACTTCTACTGGATCAACGTCAACGACTATCAGGTTCCCTTCGGCGGGCTGATCGAGCACACGAACCTCATCCCGAAGGAGCGCTACGGCGGCTATCACGTCGTCTACCTCTCGCGCTACGTCTCGTCCGAAGACCCGTTCTTCCAGGAGAGCGACGAGAGCGTGCTCCAGCGCTTCTACGCAGAACTCCCGAAGTTCAACCCCGCCTTCTCGCCGGAGTGGGTGAAGGAGTCCTGGCTCTTCCGCGACGCCTACGCCCAGCCCGTCATCCCGTGCAACTACCGCGAGCAGATGCCCCCGATGGTGACGTCCGCGGAGGGGCTGTTCTTGGCCAACATGAACCACATCTATCCCGAAGATCGCGGCATGAACTACGCGCTCGCCCTCGGCAAGCAAGCGAGCCAGGCCATGCTGCAGCGGCGCACCGAGCAGCGCGTGATCAAGCCTGAGCTGACCGGGGCCGAACAAGCGCGCTAAGCCCAGAAAGGCCTTCGCCGTGCTCATTTCGATCGTCGTTCCCATCTACAACGAGGAAGCGATCATCCTCGAGCTGCACCGCCGGCTCACGGCCGTGATGCAGGGCATGCCGGACGATTACGAGCTGGTGTTCGTCAACGATGGAAGCCGCGATGGCTCGCGGCAGCTGCTGAAGGGGGTCGTGAGCAGCGACCCCCGTTCGCGCTTGATCGACCTTTCCCGGAACTTCGGCCACCAGATCGCCATCACGGCCGGTCTCGACCACGCCCGCGGCGATGCCGTCGTCATCATCGACGCCGACCTGCAGGATCCGCCCGAGGTGATCCCCCGCCTGGTCGAGAAGTGGCGCGAGGGCTTCGACGTCGTCTACGCCGTGCGGGCCAAGCGCCAGGGCGAGAGCTTGTTCAAGCGCGTCACGGCGGCAGGCTTCTACCGGCTCATCGCGCGCATCACCAACGTGGAGATCCCGATCGACACCGGCGATTTCCGCCTCATGAACCGCCGGGCCGTCGAGAGCCTCAAGCGCGTGCGCGAGAAGAATCGTTTCGTGCGGGGGCTCGTCGCCTGGATTGGCTTCAGGCAGGTCGGGGTCGAGTTCGTCCGCGAGGAGCGCTTCGCCGGGGAGACCAAGTACCCCCTCAAGAAGATGCTGAAGTTCGCCTTCGACGGCATCACCAGCTTCTCGTTCCTCCCCCTCCAGCTCGCCACCTACCTGGGCTTCCTGGTCTCGGGCGTCAGCTTCCTCGGCATCCTTTACGTGATCTACCTGCGCGTCTTCGCCCATGCGACCATCGTCGGCTGGGCCTCGCTCATGGCGGTGCTGCTCTTCCTCGGGGGGGTGCAGCTCATCACCATCGGCATCATCGGCGAGTACATCGGCCGTATCTACGAAGAGGTCAGAGGCCGTCCCCTCTACCTCACCCAGGAGGTCCTGGGGTTCGACGAAAGGGACGAAGGGGCTTAAGGCTTGATGGGGCGGGTCCGGAAGACCAGCTTCTCGTACAGGAAGTAATTGACCACTGCCCCCAGGGCGATCCCGAGCGAAGCGTTGAACAGGTAGTGCATCCCCGCCCGACGCAGCACGGTGAAAAGCACCAGCCGTCCTAACGATGTGACGAAGGCGGCCCCGTGGAAGCGGATCAATTGCGGCCAGATCGCCCCCTCGCGTTCGGCCCCCTTCCAGACCCAGAAGCGGCACAGGGCGAACTGGAAGAGGATGCTCAGCTCCAGCGCGACCAAGTAGGCCGCGTCCTCTCGCCATCCCCCGCGCAAGCCGCACCAGCCGATCAAGACGTGCAAGAGCGCGAGATTGAAGACGGCCGAAGTGCCCCCCGACGCGATGAAGCGGGCAATCTTGGCCAACAAGGGGCTCTTCGAAATTATCGAGCGCTCGCTTGATTCGATCATGCTCCAGTCTAGCGTGCGGCCCGATCTCTCGACAAGGCGCAAATCGGGACGGCATACCCATGATGAAGGGGATACCTTATAATAAGACGAGTTTGCCAGCTCAAAGAGGAACCCCATGCGCCTTTCCGTCGTTATCCCCGTCTACAACGAAATGAGAACGCTCGCCGAGATCCTACGACGGGTCGAAGCGGTCCCCATCGCCAAGGAAATCATCCTGGTCGACGACGGATCCAAAGACGGCTCGCGCGATTTCCTCGACACGCTGCGGGGCAAGCCTGGTTACGTCATCGTCTTCCAGCCCCAGAACATGGGCAAGGGCGCGGCCCTACGCGAGGGCTTCCGCCACGCGACCGGTGATGCGGTCATCGTGCAGGACGCGGACCTCGAGTACGACCCGGCCGAGTACCCCGTCCTCATGCAGCCCATCCTCGAGAACAAGGCCGACGTGGTCTACGGCTCGCGCTTCGCGGGCGGCCCTCACCGGGTGCTCTACTACTGGCACTCGGTGGGTAACAAGTGCCTGACCATGGTCTCCAACATGCTCACGAACATCAACCTCACGGACATGGAGACCTGCTACAAGCTCTTCCGACGCGAGGTGATCCAGAGCATGCCGCTCGAATCCAACCGCTTCGGCTTCGAGCCAGAAATTACCGTCAAGATCGCCAAGGCTGGGTACCGTATTTTCGAGGTCCCCATCAGCTACAATGGTCGCACCTACGAGGAAGGCAAGCATATCGGCCTCAAGGACGCCTTCGAGGCCATGTGGGTGTTGCTCAAGTACCGCTTTCTCGACCGCACCCCCATCCGCAAGGTTGAACTGAGTGCCATCGTTCCGGCCAACCGGCCTGAAACCCTTGAACGGCGCTAAATTCGGGATTCCGGGTAAGGTGAGTCATCCGTTCCCGTCACACCGGGCGGCTCCCCAAGCCGATCAACAGAGGGAAGTCGAATGAAAGGTTTGATCTTGAGCGGCGGCAAGGGCACGCGCCTGCGCCCTATCACCCACACGGCGGCCAAGCAACTGGTGCCGGTGGCCAACAAACCCATTCTCTTCTACGCCATCGAGGCCATGAAAGCGGCCAAGATCGAGGACATCGGGATCATCATCGGTGAGACCGGAGCCGAGGTCCGTGCGGCGGTGGGCGACGGCTCCCGCTGGGGCGTCAAGATCACCTACATCCCCCAGGAAGCCCCCCTGGGCCTCGCGCACGCCGTCAAGATCTCCGAGGAGTTCATGGCGGGCGAGCCTTTCGTCATGTACCTGGGCGACAACCTCATCCGCGGCGGCATCACGAGCTTCGTCGACGAGTTCAAGACCAAGCGGCCCGACGCCCAGATCCTGCTCGCCAAGGTGCCCAACCCCAACCAGTTCGGCGTGGCCGTGCTCAACGAGCACGGGGCGGTGATCAGCCTCGAAGAGAAGCCCAAGGTTCCCAAGACCGACCTCGCGCTCGTGGGCGTCTACCTCTTCTCGCCCAAGATCTTCCCGGCGGTCAACGCCATCCAGCCCTCGGCCCGCGGCGAGCTCGAGATCACCGACGCCATCCAGTACCTGATCGACCACGACATGCAGGTGCTGCCCCACGTGATCTCGGGCTGGTGGAAGGACACGGGCAAGCTGCTGGACATGCTCGAGGCCAACCGCATCATGCTCGACGACCTCAAGTCCGACGTGCAGGGCGAGCTGGTAGGCAACTGCCAGATCCAGGGCCGTGTCGTGATCGCCCCAGGCGCCCGCCTCGAGAACTGCGTGGTGCGCGGGCCCGCCATCATCGGCGAAGGCTGCAGGCTCACCAACACCTTCGTGGGCCCCTACACCTCCATCGACGAGAACGTGACCATCACCAACGCCGAGATCGAGCACTCCATCATCCTCTCGGGCAGCTCGATCCTCGACATCAACGGCCGGATCGTCGACTCCCTGCTCGGCAAGAACGTCGAGGTCACCCGCGGCGAGCTCAAGCCCAAGGCCTATCGCCTGATGGTCGGCGACAACAGCCAGTTCAGCATCGTCTAAGGGAAGGAAGAGACCTCGCATGAAGATCCTCCTCACCGGCGGCGCTGGCTTCATCGGAAGCAACCTGGTCCGCCACCTGCTGACCGCGCACCCGACCTATTCCATCGTCAACCTGGACGCGCTGACCTACGCGGGCTGCCTCGAAAGCCTCGCGGACGTCAGCGCCGACCCGCGCTACACCTTCGTCCACGGCGACATCTGCGACGCGGCCCTCGTGGACGAGGTCATGCAGGGGGTGGATGCGGTCATGCACCTGGCCGCCGAGTCCCACGTGGACCGCTCGATCACCGAGCCGGCCGCCTTCGTGCGCACCAATGTGCTGGGCACCCAGGTCCTCCTGGATGCCGCCAAGCGCCATCATGTCGAGCGCTTCCTGCACGTCAGCACCGACGAGGTCTACGGCAGCCTGGGGCCCACCGGCCTCTTCACCGAAGAGACGCCTTACGCCCCCAACAGCCCCTATTCGGCCTCCAAGGCAGGCTCGGACCTGCTCGCGCGCGCCTACCACGAGACCTTCGGCTTCCCGGTCCTCATCACCCACTGCTCCAACAACTACGGCCCGTACCACTTCCCCGAGAAGCTCATCCCGCTCTTCATCACGAACCTGATGGACGACCAGCCGGTGCCGGTGTACGGGGACGGCCTCAACGTGCGCGACTGGCTGCACGTCGAGGACCACTGCCGCGCGCTCGACCGCGTCCTGCACGCGGGGACGCCCGGCCAGGTCTACAACATCGGCGGCCACAACGAGAAGACCAACATGGCGATCACCCGCGAGATTCTCGAGCGGCTGGGCAAGCCCGAAAGCCTGATCCGCTACGTCCAGGACCGCCCCGGCCACGACAAGCGCTACGCGATCGATGCATCCAAAATCGAGCGCGAGCTGGGCTGGGTGCCCTCGTACACCTTCGAGACGGGCATCGACCAGACCATCGCCTGGTATCTGGCCAACGAGGCGTGGTGGCGCCCCCTCAAGCAGCGGGGCCTGGATGCGGCCCGGACCAAAGCCAACCAGATCGTTCAATAAGGACCACAAGGAGAAGGCATGCAAGTTTGCGTCATCGGCACCGGCTACGTCGGCCTCGTCACGGGCACCTGCCTCTCGTACCTGGGGCACGACGTGGTGTGCGTCGACAACAACCCTGCCAAGATCGACCAACTGCGCGCCGGCCAGTCCCCCATCTACGAGCCCGGCCTCTCGGAGCTGCTCACCCACTGCATCAAGCAAGGCGGCGCCCAGAAGGGCAGCCTGCGCTTCAGCATGTCGATCGAGGAGGGGGTCCGCCCGGCGGACGTCGTCTTCATCGCCGTGGGCACCCCCCCACAGCCTTCCGGCGAGCCCGACCTCCAGTACGTGGAGACAGTGGCGCGCGCCATCGGCGCCGCGCTCGACACCGGCAAGCCGCGAGTCATCGTGAACAAGAGCACGGTGCCCATCGGCTCGGGCAACTGGGTCGAGATGCTGGTGCGCGAGGGGATTCACTCCCTGCAGCCCGCCGGCCAGCACGGGACCGGCAGCCTTGGCTTCGGGCAGGAGGCCGGACCGGTGTTCATGGTGGCCTCCAACCCCGAGTTTTTGCGCGAGGGCTCGGCCATCGGCGACACCCTGTACCCGGACCGCATCGTGGTCGGGGCCCATGAGCCCGAGGCCCTCTCCATCCTGCGCCAGCTCTACGCGCCCATCCTCGAGCAGACCTTCAAGGCCCCGAGCGTGGCCGTTCGGCCCGAGGGCTTCGGTGCGGTGCCGCTCGTGACCACCGACCTCCAGTCGGCCGAGATGATCAAGTACGCGGCCAACGCCTTCTTGGCCACCAAGATCTCGTTTGCCAACGAGATCGCGAACCTCTGCGAGAAGGTCGGCGCCGACGTGGTCGAGGTGGCCCGCGGCATCGGCCTCGACGCCCGTATCGGCCAGCGCTTCCTCAACGCCGGCGCCGGCTGGGGCGGCTCGTGCTTCGGCAAGGACGTCTCGGCCCTGGTCTCGATCGCCCGGGAGTACGGCTACGAGCCGCAGATGCTCAAGGCGACCATCGAGGTCAACCAGGCCCAGCGCCAGCGCATCGTCCAAAAGCTGCAGGACCAGCTCAAGATCGTCAAGGGCAAGACCATCGGCCTCCTGGGCCTCGCCTTCAAGCCCAACACCGACGACCTGCGCGACGCCCCGGCCCTCGACATCGCCCAGACCCTGCTCAAGATGGGCGCGCGCATCAAGGGCTACGATCCCATCGCCATGGAGGCGTGCAAACGCCAGCATCCCGAGCTGGAGCTGGTCTATGCGGCCGATCCGACGGACCTGGCCTGGGGGTGCGATGCCATCGTCGTGGTGACCGAGTGGGACGAGTTCAAGCGGCTGGATCTGGCGCAGCTCAAGGCGGTCATGCGCTCCAACGTGCTGGTGGATGCCCGCAATATCTACGACCCAGCGACGGCCGAGCACGACGGCTTCGTCTACGTCGGCGTGGGGAGGTAAGCATGCGCATCGTCGTCACGGGCGGGGCGGGGTTCATCGGGTCGCACCTCTGCGATCGCCTCGTTTCCGAGGGACACCGGGTGGTCGTGGTGGACAACCTCGTCACCGGCTCCCTCGCCAACATCCAGCACCTCCAGAGCAGTACCCTCTTCGAGTTCATCCACCACGACGTGAGCAACCACATCCACGTGCAGGGCGCGGTGGACTGGGTGCTGCACCTGGCGAGCCCCGCAAGCCCGATCGATTACCTGGAGCTGCCGATCCAGACCCTCAAGGTGGGCTCGCTCGGCACCCACAACGCCCTGGGGCTCGCGAAGGCCAAGGGGGCGAAGTTCCTCTTGACCTCGACCTCCGAGGTCTACGGCGATCCCCTGGTCCACCCGCAGCCCGAGAGCTACTGGGGCAACGTGAACCCCATCGGCCCGCGCGGGGTGTACGACGAGGCCAAGCGCTTCGCCGAGGCCATCACCATGGCCTACCACCGTACCCACGGCGTGGACACGCGCATCGTTCGCATCTTCAACACCTACGGCCCGCGCAACCGGCCCGATGACGGGCGGGTCGTGCCCTCCTTCATCAACCAGGCACTGCGTGGCGAGCCCCTGACCGTCTTCGGCGAGGGGCAGCAGACCCGCAGCTTCCAGTACGTGTCGGATCTGGTCGAGGGGATCCGTCGCCTGATGGCGTCGGGAGTGACCGAGCCGGTGAACATCGGCAACCCGGTCGAGTTCACGATCCTCGACTTCGCCAAGCGAGTCATCGAGATGACCGGCAGCAAGAGCGAGATCAGCTATCGGCCGCTGCCCCAGGACGACCCCAAGACGCGCCGCCCGGACATCTCGCGGGCCAAGGCGGTGCTCGACTGGGAGCCCAAGGTCATGCTCGAAGAAGGCCTCGTGAAGACGATCGCGTACTACCAAGAGCTGCTGGATCGCCAAGCCTCGCTCGCCTAGCCTCGCCCTGAGATCCCACTCCCGCCCCGGCGGGGAGTATCGCCTGGAGACCTTTCCCATTCGCATCGGCTTCGACGCACGGCTCATCGAAAACAGCGGTATCGGGCGCTACATCCAGTGCCTGCTGCCACGGCTCGCCGCCCCTCAGCGCGAGGTCATCGCCTGGATGCTGCCTCATCAAGTGGCGGATCCGCGGTGGGACTTTCCTGGCGTCGAACGCCGCTCGCTCGATGCCAGGCCCCTGTCGCCTCAAGAGCAACTGAAGGTCGTCGGGGCCGTCAAGGACGCCGGGCTCGACCTGCTGCACGTTCCGCACCTGAACGCGCCCCTCTTGAGTCGCGTGTCCCTGGTCGCCACCATCCACGACTTGATCCCCTTCCACTACCCTGAGGCGATCGCCGCCCGCTTCGGCGGCGCCTACTTCCACGCCATGGCGCGCCTGGTGCCGCGCCTCGCGCGACGCGTCCTGACCGTCTCCGAGCACACCCGCCAGGACCTCATCACCCTGGCAGGCGCCAGGCCCGAGAAGGTCGAGACCATCCCGCTCGGCGTGGAGACGCGCTTCGCCGAGGCGGTTGCACCGGACGCGCGGCGCCGGGTGCGCGATCGCTACCAGCTCAGTGGCCGCTACCTGCTGTATGCCGGCCAATGGAAGGGCTACAAGAACGTCGACTTGCTGCTTGCCGTCATGGAGCAGCTGGACCCCGCTCGCTTCGGCGACGTGAAGCTGGTCCTGGTCGGCAAGGAGGATCCGCGCGTGCCCATGCGCGAGCGGCTCGCGGCGCGCAACCTCTCGGACCGGGTCGTGCTGACGGGCTTCGTCGCCGACGACGCGGACCTCGCCGCCCTGTACCAGGAGGCCACGGCCTTCGTCTTCCCCTCGCGCTACGAGGGCTTCGGGCTGCCGCCCCTGGAGGCCATGGCGGCCGGCGTCCCCGTGATTGCGAGCGATCGCGCCTCTATCCCCGAGGTGGTGGGGCCTGCCGGGCTGCTCTTGAGCCCTGATCGTGTGCTAGAATGGCAACGAGCAATCGAGTCTCTGTGCGAGGATCAGGGCCGTCGCGAGGCCCTTGCGGCCCTGGGCCGCGAGCGGGCGCACACCTTCCAGTGGGACGTGACAGCGGCCAGGACGGTCGAAGCGTACCACCAGGCCCTCACGACGTCCTGAGGAACTCGATCGAATCCCCAAGCTAACCCGCCCCACCGGGGGCGGCGCTCGAGAGGCACGGTCATTGAAGGTCGCCCTGGTTCATGAATGGCTCACCACCCTCGGTGGCTCCGAGCGCGTGGTCTGGGCCTTCCACCGCATGTTCCCGGACGCCCCCGTGTTCACGACCGTCCACCGCCGGGACCTGCTGCCGGCCGAGTTCGGTGAACTCGACGTGCGGCCGTCCTTCCTGCAACGCTTGCCCGGTGGCACCAAGCACTACCAGAAGCTCCTGCCCCTGATGCCGCTCGCCTTCGAGCAATTTGACCTGACCGGCTACGACCTGGTGCTGTCGAGCGCTCACGCCTGCGCCAAGGGCGTCGTGACCCGCCCCGAAACGGTCCACGTCAGCTACACCCACACCCCCATGCGCTACGCCTGGGACCTGTACCACTCGTATCAGGCCACGGTCAACCCGCTGCTGCGCCCCGTCTCCGCCGCCCTGCTCAGCTACCTGCGCCAGTGGGACGTGCTCGCCGCCAATCGCGTCGATCGCTTCGTCGCCAACTCTCGCGAGGTCGCGCGCCGCATCCAGAAGCACTACCGCCGACCCGCCGAGGTGGTGCCGCCCCCCATCGACGTGGAGCGCTTCCAGCCCGCCCCCGCCTCGCAGATCGGCGATCACCTCCTGGTGCTCTCGCGCCTGGTCCCCTACAAGCGCGTCGACCTCGCCGTGCAGGCCGCGAACCTCACCGGCATGCCCCTCAAGATCATCGGTGACGGCCCCCTCTACGCCGAGCTCAAGGCCATGGCCAGGCCCAACGTGCAGTTCCTCGGCCACCTGAACGACGCGGAGGTCGCCGGCGAGATGGCCCGCTGCCGCGCGCTGGTCTTCGGCGCCTTCGAGGACTTCGGCATCGTCCCGCTCGAAGCCCAGGCCGCCGGCCGACCGGTCGTCGCCTTTGGCGCGGGCGGCGCGCTCGAGACCGTCATCGACGGCGTCACGGGCGCCTTCTTCCCCGAGCAGCGCGCCGAGAGCCTCGTCCAGGCCCTCAAGCGCCTGGATCGGATCGACTTCGAGCCCGCGGCGATCCGGCGCCACGCCGAGAGCTTCGCCTTCGAGGCCTTTGCCGCGCGCATGCGCGGCGTCATCGACCAAGCCATCGCCGAGCGCCGAGATGGTGTCTTCGAGGGAGTCAGCGAGGCCGTGCATGGCTAAAGACGCGCTCGAAGCGCATTCCCCCCTATCGCCGAGCACCATGGCGCCCGACTGGCGCGAGTGGCTCAAGCGCAACATCATGTACGCCGGGCTGCCCTTCGTGGTCCTGGCGGACTGGGCGCTCATCAACGGCGTCTTCGCCCTGGTCTACGCCATGCGCTTCGAGTGGCACGTCCTCGCCTCGGTCGAGCATGGGCCGCCCTGGAGCCCCTACTGGCATGCGACCATCCTCATCGCGACGGTCTGGGTCATGGTGCTCGCCGCCACGGGCCTGTACCGCTACCAGCGCGCCGCCTCCAAGTTCGAGGACCTTGTCATCCTGGGCTTCGGACTGAGCCTCGGCACCCTGCTCGCCATGGGCCTCGGCTTCTTCTACCGCGACTTCTCCTACTCGCGCCTGGTGCTGGTCTACAGCGTGGTGTTCGGCTACGTGGCCCTCGCTGCCTTCCACCTGGGACTGCGCACCCTCCAGGAATGGTTGCAAGCCAAGGGCTGGGGAAGCCTCAGCACCCTGATCGTAGGCTGCAACCCCCTCGGCGAGATGATGGCCGCGCGCTTCAAGGACGCCCCGCACCTGGGCCATCGCCTGGTGGGCTTCGTGCCCGCGCCCGGCGAGTGGATGGAAGGCGAGCGCTGGCTGTGCGCGGTGCGCACCGGCGAGCTGCGCGAGACCCACGTCAAGACCTACGGCCAGGTCCTGGGCGAAGTCGAGGACCTCTCCGCCGTCATCGAGCAGCACCGGATCGACGAGGTGATCCTGGCCCGGCCGGGGGCGACCTTCAGCGAGTTCGTCGAGCTGATGGGCGGGGTGGCCTCGCGCCGCCACGTGCAGTTCCGCATCGTGCCCGACCTGCTCGAGCTGATGACCGCCAAGATCCAGATCTCGGACCTGGACGGCATCCCGACCCTCGAGATCTGGGACGTGCCCCTGCGCAAGTGGCACAATCGCTTCTTCAAGCGCCTGATGGACATCGCACTGTCGGCCATCGGCCTGATGCTGGCCATGCCCATCCTGCTCGTCACCGCCCTCTTGGTGAAGCTGACGAGCCCCGGCCCCATCTTCTACAAGCAGGAGCGCATGGGCCGGGACGGTCGCTTGTTCAACATCTACAAGTTCCGCACCATGCGCATCGACGCCGAGGATGCGAGCGGTCCGGTCTGGGCCAAGGCCGGCGACAACCGCGCGACCCCCATCGGGGCCGTGCTGCGCCGCTTCAGCCTGGACGAGCTACCCCAGATCTGGAACGTGCTCGCGGGTGACATGAGCCTGGTGGGCCCGCGCCCCGAGCGCCCCTTCTTCATCGACCAGTTCAAGACCTACATCCCCAAGTACATGGACCGCCACCTGGTGCGTAGCGGCCTGACGGGCTGGGCCCAGGTGAACGGCCTGCGCGGCGAGGAAGGCACCATCGAGGAGCGCACCCGCTACGACATCTACTACGTGGAGAACTGGTCGCTGCTCTTCGACCTGCGGATCATCGTGAAGACGGCGTTGGAAGTCCTGTTCTACAAGGCTTACTAGCCTAGGCCCCGCCCGGTGCGCCGTTCTCTGCCCTGGCTGTTCTTCTACGCGGCGCTCCTGCGCGTCGCGATCGCCCTGATCCCCGGCGGGCAACCCTTCGACCAGGCCTGCTTCAAGGCCTGGGGCGTGGCCATGGTCCTGAACGGCCCTGCGGGCTTCTACGAGGGAAGCAAGGCCTTCTTCGCCTGCGACTACCCGCCCCTCTACATGGCCTGGCTCGGGGGCTGGTCCTGGCTCTACACCCGCTTCGACGTCACCCCGCTCGCCTTGACCGCCTTCGCGTCGTTCATGCCGGTCACGGCCTTCAACGCCCTGCTCAAGGCGCTGGTGGGGTTGCTCGATCTGCTCAACGGCTTTCTGGTCTATCGCATCCTCGCGCCGCACCTCGGGCCCGAGAAAGCGAAGGGCGCGGCGATCCTCGCCCTCTTCAACCCGCTCTTCCTCTACGACGCCGTCTACTGGGGCCAGATCGACACGCTGCTGTTGACCTTCATGCTGGGCATCCTCTGGGCCCTGACCCAGGGCTGGCTCGTCCGCGCCGGGGTCCTCGCCGCCCTGTCCCTGATGCTCAAGCCCCAGGCCCTCTTCCTCGCGCCGTTTTTTCTCGCCGCTCAGTGGTTCCGCCACCATCCCGGCCGCTGGCTCCTGACCCTCGCCGCCGGGACGATGGCCGTGTTCGTCGCCATTCGCCCCTTCTGGCCGCACGGGGCCCCGCTCGATTCGTTCATGGCCCTTTATTCGCGCATGACGACCACCGCGCAGAGCTACCCCTACGGCGCCTTCAACGCCTTCAACTTGCACGGCCTCTTCGGCCAGCTCAGGCCGGACGACGCGACCTTCCTGGGCCTGAGCCAGCGCGTCTGGGGCCTCGTCCTGCTCGGCCTCGTCCAGCTCGCGATCGCCGTGGTGCTCTTCAAGCGGCGCGACCCCGCCACGTTCTGGCTCGGGGCCGCCACCAGCGTGCTCGCCTTCTTCATGTTCGCCACGCGCATGCACGAGCGCTACGGCATCGTCGCCCTCGGCATCCTCACCCTCGCCTACGCCTACCGGCCGCGCCTCAAGCGCCTCTACTGGACGCTGTGCGTCGTCACGATCGTCAACCTGGTCTACGCCCAGGACCCCAACGTCGCTCGCCTGTTAAACACCGTCTGGCTCGATCGTATCTTGAGCCTGGTGAGCGTCGTCGCCTTCGCCATGCTCATCCGGGAGCTGGTACGGCTTGCTCCCCCGAGCATCCCCTCGCTACACTTGGAAGAACCAATCCCTCTCCGAAAGGACCCTTCATGCCAGCAACAAACGACATGATCCTGGTGGTCGGCGGCGCCGGTTACATCGGCTCCCATTGCGTCAAAGAGCTCAACCGCCAGGGTTACAACACCGTCACCTTCGATAACCTGGTCTACGGTCACCGCGACGCGGTGAAGTGGGGGGCCTTCGAAGAAGGCGACATGAGCGACACCGAGCGCCTGCGCGAGGTCTTCCGTAAATACAAGATCGCGGGCGTCATGCACTTCGCCGCCTACGCCTACGTGGGCGAGAGCGTCACCGACCCCGAGAAGTACTACTTCAACAACGTCGCGGCCACCCTCAACCTCCTCAAGGTGATGCGCGAGTTCGGCGTCGACAAGTTCATCTTCAGCTCCACCTGCGCCACCTACGGGGTGCCGACCCAGATTCCCATCCCCGAGACCCACGGCCAGGCCCCCATCAACCCCTACGGCGCCTCCAAGCTCATGGTCGAGCGGGTGCTCGCCGATTACGGCCGCGCCTACGACCTCAAGAGCATCTGCTTCCGCTACTTCAACGCGGCGGGTGCCGATCCCGAAGGGGACATCGGCGAGCGCCACGATCCCGAGACCCACCTGATTCCCCTGGTGCTGCGCGCGGCCATGGGCGGCACCCCGCTCAAGGTCTTCGGCGACGATTACCCCACCCCGGACGGCACCTGCATCCGGGACTACATCCACGTCATCGACCTGGCGCGCGCCCACATCCTGGGTCTGGAGCGCCTGCTTTCGGGCGGCGAGAGCTCCATCTACAACCTGGGCAACGGCAGCGGCTACTCGGTCAAGGAAGTCATCGAGACCTCCGAGCGCCTGACGGGCCGCAAGGTGCCCTTCGAGTTCGCCCCGCGCCGCGAAGGGGATCCCCCCCAGCTGATCGGATCGGCAGAGAAGGCCATCACCGAGCTGGGCTGGAAGCCCGAGTTCGCCAAGCTCGACCAGATCATCGAGACGGCCTGGACCTGGCATCGCAAGGAAGTGGGGGTGTAGCGATGGGCAAGTACTTCGGCACCGACGGGGTCCGCGGCCTCGCCAACGACAAGCTCACCCCCGAGCTTGCCTTCAAGCTGGGGCGCGCGGGCGCGGCGGTCCTGCTCGAGGGGCACCAGGGCGATCGCCCCGTGATCTTCATCGGCCGCGACACCCGCCGCTCGGGCACCATGCTCGAAGCCGCCCTCGCGGCGGGCATCTGCTCGGTGGGCGTGGACGTGTACCGCCTGGGCGTGGTCCCCACCCCGGTCGTCGCCTGGCTCACGGCCAACTGCGGCGGGGCCGCGGGGGTCATGATCTCGGCCTCCCACAACCCGAGCCCCGACAACGGCATCAAGTTCTTCAGCGGCGACGGCTTCAAGCTGCCCGACGAGACCGAGGCCGCCATCGAGGCCCACCTCGACGCCGCCGAGGACACCCTGCCCCGCCCCACGGGCGAGGCGCTGGGGGTGGTCGAGGATCGCTTCGACCTGGTGGAGAACTACGTTCGGCACGTGACCCAGGCCTTCTCGCAGGGCCTCAGCGGCCTGAACGTGGCCCTCGACGTGGGGCACGGCGCGGCCTACGCCCTCGCCCCTCGCGTGCTCCGAGCACTCGGCGCCCACGTCCAGGTCCTGAACGACGCGCCCGACGGCGACAACATCAACCGGGGCTGCGGCTCGACCCACATGGAGATGCTCCAGGCCAAGGTCCGCGAGGGCGGCTTCCAGCTGGGCATCGCTTTCGACGGGGACGCGGATCGCATGCTCGCGGTGGACGAGACGGGCTCGACCGTCGACGGCGACCACATCATGCTGATCTGCCTGGAGCACGCCCTTGCGACGGGCCGCCTCAAGAGCCCATCGCTGGTCGCGACGGTCATGAGCAACATGGGCTTCGAGGAAGCCGTGCAGCGCCTCGGCGGCGAGCTGGTGCGCGCCAAGGTCGGCGATCGCTACGTCCTCGAAGAGATGAAGGCCCGCGACATCCGCATCGGCGGCGAGCAGAGCGGCCACCTGATCTTCCTGGACGACAACACCACTGGCGACGGCCTCAACTCGGCCTTGCGCCTGCTTTCGGCGCTCAAGGCAGCAGGAGAGCCCCTCTCGGTGCTCTCGGCCAAGATGACCGACTACCCCCAGGTGCTCAAGAACGTGCGCCTCGCCTCCACCCAGGGTTGGCAGCAGAACGCCGCGATCGCCAAGGCCATCTCCGACGCCGATGCCGAGCTGGCGGGCAATGGTCGCCTGCTCGTCCGTGCCTCGGGCACCGAGCCCCTCATCCGCGTGATGGTCGAGGGCAAGGACGACGCGCAGATCCACGCGGTCTGCGATCGCCTGATCGGCGTCATCTCGACCGAGCTCGCCTAACCCCTCGAAAAAAAGGGCCACCCGCATAGGCGGGTGGCCCTTTTCGTCGTCAGCGAAGGCTTCTTTCGATTACCCGACCAGGTAGTCGAGCACGCTCTGCACGATCACCTTGACCCCGACCGGCAGGGCGTCCTCGTCGATGTCGAAACTGGGATGGTGGTGGGGCTTGTCGAAGCCCTTCTCGGCGTTGTAGGAGCCGATGAGGAAGTAGCAGCCCGGCACCCTCTGCAGGAAGTAGGCCATGTCCTCGGAGCCCATGGTCTGCTCGGCCTCGACCACCCGCTCGGTCCCCACCGCTCGCTCGGCGGCGGCGCGGACCAGCCGAGCCATCTCCCGGTCGTTGACCGTCACCGGGTACTGGTGCTTGTAGCGAAGCTCGCAGGTGGCCCCGAAGGCCGAAGCCACCCCCGAGGCGAGGGCCTCGATCCGCCGGGGCATCTCGGCGCGAAGGCGCTCGTTGAAGGTGCGGACCGTCCCGCGCATCACCGCGTCCTGGGCGATGATGTTGTGCCCCGAGCCCGCGGAGATCTGGCCCACGGTCACGACCGCCGACTCGAGCGGCGACACCATGCGGCTCACCACGGTCTGGAGGGCCGTGACGACGTGGGCGGCGACCACCACCGCATCCACAGCCAGGTGCGGATCGGCCCCGTGGCCGCCTTGGCCCCGGACGTGGAGCTCGAACTCGTCGGCCGAGGCCATCAAGGCCCCCTCGCGCACCCCGACCAGGCCCACCGGCAGCTCGTTCCAGATGTGGAAGCCGAGCGCCGCGTCCACATGCGGGGCCTCGAGCACCCCCTCCTCGATCATGAGATCAGCGCCGCCGGGACCCTCCTCGGCGGGCTGGAACACGAACTTGACGTTGCCGCAGAGCCTGTCGCGGTGCTCGACCAGAAAGCGGATCGCCCCCAGCAGCATGGCCATGTGGGCGTCGTGGCCGCAGGCGTGCATCACCCCGGGATTGCGCGAGACGTAAGAGTGGCTCGCCTCCTCGTGAAGGGGCAAAGCGTCGATGTCCGCCCGCACCAGGACCGTCTTGCCCGGCCGCGCCCCGCGCAAGAGGGCCACCAGGCCGGTCTTGGCGACCCCGGTCTGGACCTCGAGCCCGAGGCCGTGGAGGGCCTGGGCGATCCGGGCGGCAGTGTGGACCTCCTGGAAGCTCAGCTCCGGCCAGCGGTGGAAATCACGCCGGGTCTCGACCAGCTCCGCGGTCATGGCGCGCACCGCGTCGTCGAGCGTCGAGAGCAGCGATTGGCGATTAGCGGCGCAGGGATCCAGGAGCGGGGTGGTATCCATTCGGTTCTCCGGCGAGCGTAGGGACAAAGTGGCACGGGGGCCGCCTTCCATCTTACCAAAGGGCGGCAGGACGCGCAGCTCCGAGGAAGAGGCGCCTCGACCTTCCTCTCGTTTAACCCCACCAGAGGCAGGGTACTGGAAGATCATCCCCCCACGAGGAGCGCCCGGATGGTCCGACGAATCTCAAGCGAGCCCGCCATCATCCGCCCGCCCGCGCGCGCGCCCCAGGCCCCGGCTCCAGCCCCGGTGCAGGCGCCCGCGGTCAAACCCGTGCCCGTCTCGCCCCCCCGCCCCGCCCAGGGCGAGAAGGCCTGGATGGCCGAGATCCTCTTCGAGGCTCAATTCGACCCCCGCTTCCAGAACGCCCACCCGGGCCCGTCGGAAACGCCCGGCGAAGCCGCGACGCGCTCCGGGGGCTTCACCCGCTCGGCTTTGCTCGAAGCGAGCCAAGAGGCCCCCGTCGGCGAGTTGCCCCGCAGCGTGGGCCAGTACCGCGCCCTGCTCGGCCGCCTCTTCGACGCGAAGGCCGAGGACGCCGTGGATGCCATGCGGGACGAGCCGGTGCTTGCGAGCATGCGCGAGGTCTGGACCCCCGGCCGCCCCGAGGTCAACCGCCGCGTGGCAGGCGAGTTCATGCGCTACTTCTTGCCCAAGCTGGGCGAAGTCTATGGCTTCAAGCCCTGCCCGGTGCAGTTCGACGACACCCTCTCGGGCGGCTACGGCGGCCTCTACGACCTGAAGCAGGACCGGATCTACCTGCCCCAGAAGACCCTCGCGGGCACCTTCGCCGATTTCGTCGACGTGCTCGCCCACGAGCAGATGCACTGCATGCAGGAGCGCCTCATCGGGCGGCTGAGCCTGTCCAAGCATGGGGTCCCGCTCACGCCCGACGAGCGCGCGATCGCGACCTACTGGCGAAACGAGCAGCCCAAGTACCGCTCGGCCATGGCCAACGGCTCCCAGATGAGCCCCGAGACGCGCGCGCGCTACCGCGAGATCGGCCAGGAGTACCACTCCATCCAGACCGGCGCCTACATGAGCGCGCGCCTGAGCACCCCCTGATGCCCATGCGCCAGTTCACCGAGTGGCTCGAAACGGCGCGCACGCGCCTGGCCGAGGACGACCCCACCGGCGCCGAGGAGGCGCTGCGCGAAGCCCTCTCCCTGGCTCCCGACGACCTGGAGGCGGGGCTCGAGCTCTGTTACCTGCTCTTCGACGAGGGGCGCCCCGACGAGGCCGTCCCCGTCCTGGAGGCCCTGCGCCTGCGCCACCCGCGCCACATGGAGGCCCTCAACAACCTCGTCTACGCCTACATGGCCGTCGAGGACCTGGAGGCCGCCGAATCGACCCTCGGGGCGATCTTCGCCTTCGATGCCGAGGATCCCGACGCCCACAACAACCTGGGCCTGCTGCGGGAGCACCGCGGGGAACCGGAGCTCGCCGCGTCGGCCTTCGAGGCGGCCATCGAGCGCAACCCCGAGCACCCCTTCGCGTGGGCCAACCTCGCTCGGGTGCGCGAGGCCCTCGGCGACAAGCAGGGCACCATCCTCGCCCTGCGACGCGCCCTCGAACAGCAACCCGACGCCCACGACCTGCGCGCCCAGCTCGCCCAAGCCCTGCTCGGCGTCGGCGAGGCCAAGCTCGCCGCCCACGAATTGCGGCGCCTCTTGCGCGACGAGCCGGACGACGCCTTCGCCCACGGCGCCCTCGGCATGGCCTACCGCAAGCAGCAAGAGTGGGAGAAGGCCACGGCCTCCTTCGAGGCGGCGATCGCCCACGACCCCGACCTGCAATCCGCCTGGTTCTACCTGGCCATGACCCTCGCCGATCGCGGCCGCCACGACGCGGCGATCGCCACCTACCGCAACCTCCTGGCGCGCTGGCCCCACGACGCCGAGGCCCGCAACAACCTGGGCTTCTTACTCAGCCGCCGGGGCGAGTTCGCCGAGGCCCTCTGGGAAATCCAGCAGGCCCTCAGGCTGGAGCCGGACCTGCCGGTGGCCTTCCTCAACCTGGGCAACGTGCTGCGCCTCAAGGGCGACCTGGAAGGGGCGATCGCCCAGCTCGAACGAGCCGTCGAGCGCCTGCCGGACCACGGCGAGGCCCACTTCAACCTGGCCCTGATGCTCGCCGAGACCGGCCGGATCGAGCGTGCCCGCTTCCACTGCAAGCGCTGCCTCAGCCTCAACCTGCGCGACGAGGCGGCCCTGTCCCTGATGCGGAGCCTGCGGAGCCGCTAGCAAGCCCCTCTTCCCGAAAGCCCCAAGACGGGCTTGCCGAACCGCTTCAAGCGATCGACAATTCAAGAGATACTCCCGCCTCCTTTCATCCTCGTCTTCAACGTCGCAGGAGGGCCCCTTGTCCACCCCCATCCACCCGTTGCGCCAGGCGAGCTTGGCGCTCTCGGCCCTCGCCGCCCTTTGGGGCGCTCTCGCCCTGCCGGTGCAGGCCGCCGAGCCCTGGTACGCCCTCAAGGTCAGCGCCGAATTGGGCAACCAGCCGCGCGCCGATCTGGCGGGCGGCATCGCGACCGCGCTCGGCCTGGCGCAGACCCAGCTCAGCGGCAGCCTGCCCGTCGTCGAGCTACGGCTGGGCCAGAGCTTCACCAGCACCATCGACGCCGAGTTCTCGGCGGCCCTGCGCCAGCGCATCGACCAGCCGCTCGCCAACCCCGACCTCTACCAGGCCTACCAGGACCGCCTCAAGTGGAGCCAGGGCGGCGGGGTCGGCCTCAACCCCCTCTACACCGCCCAGATCGAGGACGCCTTCGTCGCCATCCACGACCCCGAGCGCAACGGCGAGCTCAAGGTGGGCCAGTTCCTGGTGCCCTTCGGCATCACCGACTACCTGAGCATCTCGCCGCCCGTAGCGGTCTCGCCCGTCGACACCCCCATGGCCCAGGCCCTCTCGACGCTCGGCACCGGGGTCTACCAGGGCTCGGGCATCCGCTGGCGGGACGTGGGGGCGGTGCTCAGCAGCAACGCGGGCGGCTTCCCCTACACCGTCGGCCTCTTCAACGGGGCAGGGCCCAATCGCCTCGACGACAACGGCGAAAAGGACTACTTCGCCCGCCTCGACTGGGCGGCGACCCCCACCGACCGCATCGGCGTCAGCGGCATGTGGGGCCAGGACCAGGTCTTCCCCCGCGGCTTCTCCGACCCGGGCGTCACCGTCGGCCGCCGGCGCTACGGCGTCCACTGGCAGTTCCAGGCCGCCGAGGCCACGGTGCGTGGCGAATGGACCCGGGACCAGCGCCTCAGCCTCGACCCCGAGCCCCGCGACGGGTACGCCCTCGAAGCGAGCCAGGCCATGGGGGGCGGCAACGTCTTCTACGTAGGCTACAGCCAGTTCTTCGACCCCAACGCCCTGCCCGGCCGCGGCTACCTGGTGCGCGAAAGCGTCGTAGGCGACATCCACCCGCTCTTGCCGGGCGTCTCCCTGAGGCTCGAAGCCCTCTACCGCTGGGAGACCTCGGGCAGCCTTTCCGAGCACTATGGCCGCTACCTGGCCTCGGTCGAGGCCCAGCTCGGCGGCAAGCCCGCCCCCGAAAAAAATTCACGCTAACATCACGCGAACGTGTAAACTGGGAGCAGCCATGTCCATACCAGAGGTTCCCCTCGTGACCCGATCGATCCAAGAAGCCCGCGTCGTCCTCGCCTCCGCCTCACCCAGGCGCTCGGAACTGCTCACCCAGGCAGGGATCCCCTTCGTCGTCGACCCGAGCGACATCCCCGAAGTCCCCGAGCCCGATTGGGACCCCTGCGAGCTCGCCACGCGGCTCGCCGCCCGCAAGGCGGTCGACGTGGCCAACCGTCACCCGGACGCCGACCTGATCATCGGGGCCGACACGGTCGTGGTCGTGGACCAGGAAGTGTTCGGCAAGCCCAAGGACGACGAGGACGCCGTGCGCATGCTCAAGCGCCTCTCGGGGCGCGCCCATGCGGTGGTGACTGGCTGGAGCCTGGTCGATCCCAAGCGCGACCACGCCATGAGCGAGTTCACCAGCAGCCGCGTCTTCTTCGCCGACCTCGACGAAGAGACGATCCGGCGCTACGTGGCCACCGGCGAGCCCAAGGACAAGGCGGGCGCCTACGCCATCCAGGGCAAGGCAGGCCTGTTCGTTCAAGCGATCGAGGGAGACTACACGAACATCGTGGGGCTTCCGATCGCAGCCATCGGTCAAGCCTTGCGGCAATTCGGCTGGCACGTTATATAGATCATGCAGTCGCAGGACAAGAGGGAGGCCTCGCGCCTCCGCCTCAAGGATCTGCCGCCTGACGCCCGTCCCCGTGAAAGGTTGCTTGAGCTGGGCCCCAAGGGGCTCGCCGACGCCGAGTTGCTCGCCATCCTCCTGGGATCGGGCTCGAACGCGGAGACGGCGCTGGATCTGGCCATGCGCCTGCTCACCACTTTCGGGCCGACGGGGCCCGAAGCCCTCTCGGGCCTCGCCCACGCGCGGCCCGAGGAGCTCGAACGGCTCCACGGCCTGGGGCCCGCCAAGGCGGCCCGCCTGGTCGCGGCCTTCGAGCTCGCCGAGCGCGCAGGGGCCCTGCGCGCCACCGAACGGCCCGCCATCGGGGGGCCCGAGGATCTCGTGCGCCTGGTCGCGCCCCACCTGCGGGGCGAGGGCCGAGAGCACGCTCTTGTCGTCTGGTTAAACGGACGGCAGCAAGTTTTGGGGTGGGAGGCGGTATCGGTCGGAAGCCTGACCGAAGCCGTCGTCCACCCGCGAGAGGTCTATCGCGAGGCCATCCGGCGGGGAGCCTGCGCGATCGCCCTCTTGCACAACCACCCGTCCGGCGATCCGACCCCCTCGGAGGAGGATCGCGCCCTCACGCGACGCCTGATCGCAGTAGGGAGCCTGGTCGGGATCCCGCTCGTCGATCACGTGATCGTCGCGGACGGGGGCTACTACAGCCTGCGAACCGAGCGCGGGCTGTGGGAACGGACGGAAGCCGGCGGGGCCGGCGTCGGCGCATCGTTGTAAGGAGTCGTACGTGTTCAACAATCTCTTCGGCCGCTTCAGCCGCGACATGGGCATCGATCTTGGCACCGCCAATACCCTGGTGTTCGTGCGCGGCAAGGGGGTCGTGCTGCGCGAGCCCTCGGTGGTCGCCATTCAGCAAGGCAACCGCGGCACGGCGCTCGCGGTCGGCGAGGAGGCCAAGCAGATGCTCGGCCGCACCCCCGGCAACATCGTCGCCATCCGCCCCCTGATGGACGGCGTCATCGCCGACTTCGACGTGGCCGAAACCATGCTCAAGCACTTCATCCAGAAGGTCCACGAGCGCCAGGGCGTCTTCCGTCCCCGCATGGTCATCGGGATCCCCTCGGGCGTGACCGGCGTCGAGCGCCGCGCGGTCATGGACGCCGCCCTCCAGGCGGGTGCTCGTGAGGTGTACCTGATCGAGGAGCCCATGGCCGCGGCCATCGGCGCGGGCCTGCCCGTCTCCGAGCCCACCGGCTCGATGATCGTCGACATCGGCGGCGGCACCACCGAGGTGGCCGTCATCTCCCTGGGCGGCGTCGTCGTGAGCCGCTCGGTCCGCATCGCGGGCGACGAATTGACCGACGCCATCGTCCAGTACCTCAAGAAGGTCCACAACCTGAGCATCGGCGAGCGCACCGCCGAGGACATCAAGGTCCGCCTCGGCTCGGCCTACCCCCGCGGCGAGGACAAGTCCATGGAGGTTCGCGGCCTCAACATGGTCTCGGGCCTGCCCCGCACCGTGACCATCACCTCCAGCGAGGTCCGCGAGGCCCTCCAGGAGCCCGTCACCGCCATCGTCGACGCCGTGCGCGACACCCTCGAGAAGACCCCGCCCGAATTGGCCGCCGACATCATCGACCGCGGCATCGTGCTCGCGGGCGGCGGCGCCCTCTTGCAGGGCCTCGACGAGCTGATCAGCCACGACACCGAGATGCCCGTCCACATCGCGGACGATCCGCTCTCGTGCGTCGCCCTCGGCACCGGTCGCGTCCTCGAGGAGTTCACCACCCTCAAGCGAGTGCTCGGCACCTACAGCTAAGACCCCATGCCCCTGCTCAAGCGCCTTCCCGCCCGCGAAATCGGCTTCGTCGTGGCCCTCTTCGGGGCCGCGGCCTTTGTCGGCTGGGCGGCAGGCCGCACCACCGTCCTGACCGAGATGCTGAGACCCGGCTGGGTGCTCACCCAGTCCGTGGTCGGCTCGCTCAAGGGCGGGGCCACCTACTTCCAGGACCTGGATCGCCTCAAGCGCGAGAACGCCGAGCTGCACGCCCGGCTCTCCAAGGTCGAGATCGAGCTTGCGAGCAAGCTTGAGGTCGAGAGCGAGAACCGTCGCCTCGGCCAGCTCCTCGCCCTCTCGCAGACGACCCAGACCAAGGGGATCGCCGCCCACGTGATCGCCCGCTCACCCAACAACTGGCAGCAGCGCCTGGTCATCGACCGGGGCAGCGATGCCGGGATCGGGGTCGACTCGGTCGTGCTCATCCCGCGCGGGGTCATCGGGCGCGTGCTCAAGGTCAGCCCCAACAGCGCCGTCGTGCGCCTCTTGACCGACCCCGGCCAGACGGTGGGCATCGTCAACCAGCGATCGCGCACCCCCGGGGTGGTGCTCGGCGAAGGCAACACCAACCTGATGCTCCAGTACCTGCCGCAGCAGGCGGACTTCCGTGTCGGCGACGCCGTGCTCACCTCGGGCCTCGGCGGGGTCTACCCCAAGGGCCTCAGCGTCGGCCGCGTCACCCGCGTCGAGCAGGCCCCCAACGCCATCACCCCCAAGGTCACCATCGTCCTCAACACCGACCTGGACCGGGTCGAAGAGGTCCTGGTGCTGCCCCCATTGGCCACCGATCCGAGGCTCTAGATGCGCATCCTGCTGGCTGTCTTCTGCCTGCTCATGAGCCTCGGCCTCCAGGCCTCCCCGCTCAACCACCTCTTGCCCGTCCGGCTCGACCCGGTCCTCCTGGTGGTGGTCGCCTGGAGCGTCAGCACCGGCGCGCGCGAGGGCGCCCTCTTCGGGCTCGCGGCCGGCGCCTGCCAGGACCTGCTTATCGGCGATGGGCTGCTCTTTACCCTGCCCAAGCTCGCCGTCGGCCTCTTGGCCGGTAGCCTCAAGCCCATCCTGTACTACCGGCAGGCCTTCATCGTCCTGCCCCTGGTCATCGCCTGCACCGTGCTCCAGGAGGCCCTCGTCATGGTCGGCTTCGGCCTGACGGGCCGCGGCTGGCTGGTACAGCACCTGGGCACCATCCTTTTGCCCGAGTCCCTGGGCAACGCGATCATCGCCTGGCCCGTCTACCACGCGCTGCGGCTCGCCCTCAAGCTCACCCAGGACCGCTGGGGCATGCGCGCCGAGAGCCTGGGCGGATGAACCAGACCCGCGTACGCTTCTTCGCCTTCGCCGGCGTCATCGCCCTGGTCTGCGCGATCCTCATGGGCCGCCTGGTCCAGCTCCAGATCGTGCGCAACGAGACCTTCTCGGAGCGCGCCGACGGCAACCGCCTGCGCATCATCCTCCAGCCCGCCCCGCGCGGGGTGATCCGCGATCGCAACGGCGCCGTCCTGGCCACCAGCCGCCTCTCGTACGCCGTCACCCTCTACCCGCTCAAGCTGACCAAGGAGCAGACCGACGAGGTCATCCAGCGCCTCGGCAAGCTGCTCGACATGTCCCCTGCCGAGATCCGCGCCAAGTGGAAGCGCCCCGGCAACGTGGCCCGGCCCGTGCGCCTGATGCAGGACGTGGACGCGCAGACCATCGCCATCATCGCCGAGAACCAGCTCCAACTGCCGGGCGTGAGCATCGAGCCCTTGACCATCCGCTACTACCCCCGGGGCAACTTCCTGTCGCATGTCCTGGGCTACACCGGCGAGATCACGGACAAGGAGCTGGAAAATCTCAGTGATCAAGGTTACCGAGCAGGTGATATAATCGGGAAGACCGGCGTCGAGAAGGTTTTCGACGCCGAGCTCCGCGGAACGCCAGGTCGTCAGCAGATCGAAGTGGACGCCCGCGGCAAGCCGGTGCGGATCCTGGCCTCGGTGCCCCCGGTGCCCGGCAAGGATCTGACGCTGACCATCGACGCGAAGGTGCAGGAGGTGGCCGAGAAGTCCCTGGCGGGGCATCGCGGCGCGGCTGTGGCCCTCGACCCCAACACGGGCGAGGTCCTGGCGATGGCTTCAGCACCGAGCTTCGATCCCAACTGGTTCGCAGGGCGGATCTCGCCGGCCTTGTGGCGGCAGTTGAGCGACGGGACCCAGCGCCCGATGATCAACCGCGCCATCAGCAGCAAGTACCCGCCCGGGTCCATCTTCAAGATCGTCCCCCACGTGGCGGCCTTGGAGGAGGGCTTCGCCAACGCCAACTCGCGCTGGCGCTCGACCGGCGAGTTCTACGTGGGCTCGCGGCTGTTCCGGGACTGGAAGAAGGGCGGCTTCGGGATCGTCGATCTCAAGAAGGCCATGGTCCAGTCCATCGACACGGTCTACTACGAGCTGGGGCTCAAGATGGGCGCCGACCGCATGGCCCGCTACGCGCGAGCCCTGGGGCTCGGGCGCCAGACCGGCATCGTCCTGCCGCACGAGGTCAAGGGACTCATCCCCGACCCCAAGTGGAAGAAAGAGGCGTACCGCGAGAAGTGGTACGACGGCGAGTCGGTCAACATGTCCATCGGCCAGGGCTACGTCCTGCTCACGCCGATCCAGGCGGCGGTCATGATTTCGACGGTCGCCAACAACGGCCACGTCCTGCGCCCCAAGCTCGTCCGTCCTGCGGCCGAGCAAGAGCGCAAGGACGACCCGCCACCCGACGAGGGGGTCCACCCGACCTCCTGGAAGGCGGAGACCTGGCGCCACCTGCACCAGTCGCTGGCCGAGACGGTCTCGGCCGGCACGGGCGGCGCGGCGCGAATCCCGGGTTTCCCCGCGGCGGGCAAGACCGGGTCGGCGCAGTCGGCCAACGGGGAGAAGTTCAAGACGCACGGGTGGTTCGTCTGCTACGCCCCCGTCGACAAGCCCCGGGTCGCCATCTCGGTGATCCTGGAGCAGGCGGGACACGGCGGCTCCATGGCCGCCCCGGTGGCGGGCAAGATGATGCGGCGCTTCTTCGGGGTGCCGGACCCGTCGATGGCCACCGAATCGGCCAAGCCCGCCCCGCCGGCGGGCTACGTGGGAGACTAGGCGCGACGCGCCACAGGGTAAGGAGAAGGGGACGTTGGATAACATCTCGGTCAAGGGCTGGAAGAACGGCGTGCTGGTCGTCGTCTCGCCCGTCGCTGCGTGGGACGAGGCCGTCCAGCAGCTCGAAGACAAGCTCAAAGAGGCCCAGGACTTCTGGAAGGGCGCGCAGACCACCCTCGACATGGGCGATCGCGCCGTGGCCCAGGACGACCTGGAGGGCCTCTTGGGCCTGATGCGCGGCGACTACGGCCTGGTGCCGACCGCCGTGGTCACGACCGCCGACGAGACCAAGCAGGCAGCAGGCCAGCTCGGCCTCGAGGCCCACGACAAGCTGCCCACCCCCGAGAAGAAGCCCGCCCCGGCTCCTGTCGAGCCCGCAGCTCCCGCCCTGCCCCTCAACAACGCCCTCTACCTCAAGCAGACCGTCCGCTCGGGGCAGCGGGTCCAGCACGACGGCCACCTGGTCATCTGCGGCGACGTCAACGCCGGGGCCGAGGTCGTCGCCTCGGGCGACATCGTGGTGTTCGGCACCCTGCGCGGCGTGGCCCACGCCGGCTCCTCGGGCGACGAGACCGCCCGGATCGTGGCCACCAACCTGCGCCCGACCCAGATCCGCATCGGCACCCGCATCGCGCGCTCGCCCGATGCCGGCTCGCCCCCCCTCAGCAAGTTCCCCGAGATCGCGCTGGTCGAGAACGGCGAGATCTGCATCAACCCGCTCTAGGCCCAGCACCCCTTTCCGTACCACTCTCTAGGAGGAAAAATGTCCAATCGGGTCATCGTGATCACCTCAGGCAAGGGAGGCGTCGGCAAGACGACCACCACCGCCAACCTCGGCATGGCGCTGGCGGCCCTGGGCGAGAAGGTCGCTCTGCTGGACGCCGACATCGGCCTGCGGAACCTGGACCTGGTGCTCGGCCTCGAGAACCGCATCGTCTACGACATCGTCGACGTGCTCGAAGAGCGCTGCAAGCTGCGCCAGGCCCTCATCAAGGACAAGCGCCAGCCCAACCTGGTCCTCCTGCCCGCGGCCCAGACCCGCGACAAGTCGGCGGTCTCCCCCGACCACATGCGCAAGATCATCGCCGAGCTCCAGGAGGAAGGCTACACGACCATCCTGATCGACTGCCCCGCGGGCATCGAGCAAGGCTTCAAGAACGCCACCGCCGGCGCCACCGAGGCGATCATCGTCACCAACCCCGAGGTGTCGAGCGTCCGCGACGCGGACCGCATCGTGGGCCTCCTCGAAGCCGCCGAGCTCCGCAACCCCCAGCTGATCGTCAACCGCCTGCGCCCCAAGATGGTCAAGAACTCCGAGATGATGTCGGTCGAAGACGTCCAGGAGATCCTGAGCATCAAGCTGCTTGGCGTCGTGCCCGACGACGAATCGATCATCACCACCGCCAACCGCGGCGAGCCTGCCTCGCTGGATGAGGCATCGCGCGCAGGCCAGGCCTACCGCAACATCGCGCGCCGCATCAAGGGCGAAGAAGTGCCCCTGATGACCCTGGAGGAGGCCCCCGGCTTCTTCAGCAAGCTCAAGAAGTTGTTCGCCGCGGGCTAGCCCGCTCGCACGGAGGTTCATCGCATGGCACTACCTACCTTCTTCGACAAGCTCTTCGGCCGCCAGGACAACTCGGCCCGCGCCGCGGCCAAGGATCGCCTGCGCCTGGTGCTGATGCACGACCGCGCCGACATCCCCGCCCCCATGATGGAGCAGATGCGCGCCGAGCTCATGTCGGTCCTCTCCAAGTACGTGGAGATCGACCAGTCGGCCCTCGAGGTCAGCCTCGAGCGCTCGGAGGGCACGGTCGCCCTTTTGGCCAACATCCCCATCCGCCGCGTCCGGCCCGAGAGCGATCCCGCCGAGGCCGCCAAGGCCGAGGCCTAGCAAAACCCCCGCTTCCCCGCCCTCTTGGGCGGGGATGTCTCATCGAGAGCAAGGCATGATTCCGAACCTGGGCCGTTCATGGCGAAACTTCGATTGGGCGATGTTCTTGGGCGTCGTCGGGATCCTGGCGATCGGCGTCACCTCGATCTCGTCGGTCAATCACGGCGATGCAATCCGGCAGCTGATCAACCTGGTGCCGGCGGTCATCGCCATGACCTTCTTCATCCTCTACGGCTACGACTGGCTCGACGGCAAAGCCGCCTGGGTCATCTACGCCATCACCATCATCATGCTCATCGCCGTGGACGTGACGGGCCACTCGGCCCTGGGCGCCCAGCGCTGGCTGAGCATCGGCCCCCTCAAGATCCAGCCCTCGGAGTACGCCAAGTTCGGCCTGATCGTGAGCCTCGCCAAGGTCCTCTCCGCCAAGAACATCCACTCGCCTGAGGGCTTCCTGTCGAGCCTTGCGGTCGTAGGCTTCCCGGCCCTCTTGATCTTCAAGCAGCCGGATCTTGGCACGAGCCTCGTCTTCGCCGCCATCACCATGGGGATGCTGTTCTGGGCAGGGCTCTCGGTCTCGACCCTCTTCAAGATGGTCTCGCCCGTGATCAGCCTGATCATCTGCATGCCCTTCGTGCTGTTCGACGACCCGGCCGTCCACCAGGCCTCCATGGGGGTGGCCGCCCTCTACCTGCTGGGGCTCGGCGTCTGGCTCTACTTCCAGCGCCGCCACCACTGGATCCTCTCGGTCGGCATCTGGCTCGCGAACCTGGGGGCCGGCCTCGCCGTGCCCCTCGCCTGGCAGATCCTCAAGGAGTACCAGAAGAACCGCATCCGCACCTTCATCAACCCCGAGGCCGACCCGCTGGGGACCGGCTACCACGTGATCCAGTCCATGATCGCGGTGGGCTCAGGGGGCCTCTTCGGCAAGGGCCTCTTCCACGGCACCCAGACCCAGCTCCACTTCATCCCCGAGCAGCACACCGACTTCATCTTCTCGGTGGTCGGCGAGGAGCTGGGCTTCTTCGCGGGGGCCGGGCTGCTCGCGCTCTACTGCCTGGTGCTGGTGCGGGGCCTGATCGTCGCCAACCGGGCCAAGGACAAGTTCGGCTCGCTCCTGGCCATCGGGGTCGTCTCGATGCTGACCTTCCACCTCTTCGTCAACATGGGCATGGCCACCGGCATGATGCCCGTCGTGGGCATCCCCCTGCCCCTGATGAGCTACGGCGGGACCGCCCTGATGACCAACCTCGCGGCCATCGGCCTGCTCCAGAGCATCAGCATGCGGCACAAGAAGCTGCTCTTCTAGCGGGTTGACGAAGCCGCGCCGGGAGATAGGCTGAAGCCATCCGCTTCGAAAGGAGGCCCGGGATGGGAAACATCAGCCTGCAGCAGGCCACCACCTCGCGCAGCTTCAAGTGCGCGAAGTGCGGCAACATGTTCGCCATCGACGACCGGAACGAGGGGAAATGCGACGTGTGCGGGAACGCCTGCACGCTCGAAACCTGCATGGTGATCGAGGCGAGCAACGAAGGCTATTGAGCGCCACGGTAACCGCGAGAAATGACGACTGGGCTTGCGCGATGGCGCAAGCCCAGCCTCCTTTTCCTAGTCGATGGTGGTCGTCGCAGGCACGCTATCGATGATGGGAAGCTGGATCAGGGCACTGCCGTTGCTCGGCTGCGGCGTCGGCATGAGCCAGAGGGTCCCCGCGCTGACGTCCGTCACCTTGTTCTGCTTGACGATGAAGGCGGGGATCTCCGCCGTGCCGATCAGGGTGACCTGTCCGATCGAAAAATCGAGGAAGGCTTCGATCGTCCCTGCGTACTCGATCTGGCGGTTCTTGTCCTTGAAGGTCAGGTTCTCGAGGTTACACGTAAAAATACGCTTCCCATTGCGGGTGCTCAGGCGGCTGGAGAGCTCGCTACCCTGGAAGGTTCTTTGAAGCGCCACGGTCTTCAAGCCCATATCCTTGAGGGTCACACGGATGGCCTTGACCTCGGCGGGCGTGTACTGCACGCTCCAGCTCTCATCGAGGGCGCACACGATTTCGGCAGCGCCCTTATCGGTCCCTTGAATCGTCTGCGGTGAAGCGGCGCACGCGCTGAGAAGGCCCAACGAGAGTATGCCTGCGATGAACCTCGTCAACGTCAACATCGGGTCTCCTCTCTGCGGCATCGTTAGGGGAGGTTGAGGGCGCGGGTCGAGGTGGTCTGAGTCCCCTGCTGGATCGAAGCGGTGACAGTGTCGTTCGTGCTCGCAAATTCCATCCCGCCCACCGATTTCATGCCGTTGACCGTGATGGAGAGGGTGCTCACCCCACTAGGAAAGGCGACGACGTTGTTGAAGGTCCGGGTGAGGCTCGCGGAGTTCGTCGTGATGCTCGCGGTGGCCAACTGGCCATTGGTTTGCTCCAGACTCAACACGTAGCTTCGCACCGACCATTGCGCCTTCAAGTTGACATTGACCGTGACCTTCCACGACCCCGTCGGGGTAGAGGCGAGCGTCAAGCTCGGCAGCTGAATGGTGCTCGTTTGGCCTTGCTGAACGCCAAAGACGCTCGACGTAGTGGTGCCAAGCGAGGTCGTGGCGGCGCTCTCGCGGAAAGCCTCAACCGTCGCCTGATAGCGATAGCCCGCTGGGCGGACGGCGTCCGCGACTTTAAGGTTCTGGACGGTGAAAGCGAAGGAATGGCCGTTGACAGGCAACTTGGCCGCCAGCGCGGCGCCGGTGAAGAGGTCTTGCCTCAACACGCTCCCGCTGTCGGCGTCCTTGAGGCTCACGCGCACGGCTTTGATGTCACTCGCCAGGTACTGTAGGGTCCGCGAACTCTCCGGTCCGACCATGAACCGGACGGCCCCCGTCGCTCCCTGCCCGGTCACGACGGGGCGCGAGCCACATCCAGTCGCGGCGAGGGCCAAACTTACAATGATGATGGTCGATCTCAATGGCCCGCTCCTCTATCAAGAGCGCATCGATGCGAAAGGGGGCTCCCCTTCGCATCGATACGGTCGATGGGGGCTAGTTGATGGTCACCGCGGCCGGCGCGTTGTCGATGATCTCGACGCTGGCGGCCTCGTTGCCCTGGGGCGTCGCGTTCAGCAGCAAGTTCGGCAAGCTGATGTTGCTCGTCTGAGCATTCGTTACGGAGAAGGCCGTCGAGGTGCTGCTGCCGATGGGGGTCGTGGCGGCCGCGTCGAGGTAGGCCCGCACGACGGCGGTATAGGAGTAGGAAGGCCGCGCGAGATCACCGACCAGAAGGTTGTTGACGGTGAAGGAGAAGGTATTGCCGCTAAGTTTGCTCGTAAGGCCCGCGCCGCTGAAGACGTTCTCGGCGACCTGGCCGTTTGAAGATTCGGTGACGGTCACCTTGATCGCCTTGACGTCGGCTCCGAGGGTGTACTGGACCTGGCGCTGATCCTGGAGGCCCATCACGAGGCGGGCGCTACCCACAGGCGCCTGCTGTAGCGCGGTCGGCGTGGCGGCGCAAGCGGTGACGCCGAGCATGGTGGCAGCGAGCAGAAGGGGGAATTTCATCTCGATATCTCCTCTAATGAAATCGGCTACGTCGGACTGGTCGGATTGGACAAGCAACCCTTGATGAAACGAATCATATCGTCAGAGCTGTGAACTGCCTTTGGGCGAATTGAACCAAAGCTTTCTCCCCTTCCATGTCTCCATTGGCCCCAGAGCGGAGGCCGCCCGGAAAGGGCGCAACCATGCCGATCGTGGAGTACAATGAGGCTCTGAGGAATTGCCGTGAGCAGCTGCGACGCCGCCGTCATCCGCCGTGCCGCAAGGGGGCTGCTTTCCGTTCGAGGGAAACGCCAGCTATGTACGATCATCCGACCGTCGCCTTCGCCACCCTCGGCTGCCGCACCAACCAGGCCGAAACGGCCCAGCTCGCCGCGGACCTCGCGGACGTCTGCGCCATCGTCCCCTTCTCCCAGGAGGCGGACGTCTACGTGGTCAACACCTGCACCGTGACCCACGAAGCCGACCGGCAGAGCCGTCAGCTCGTGCGCCGCGCCCACCGGACCAACCCGGAGGCGCGGATCGTGGTGACGGGGTGCGCCGTGGACTTTCACCCGGAGGAGTTCGCTCAGTTGCAGGGCGTCTCGTTGGTCGCGCGCAACGCCGAGAAGGCGCAGATCGCCCGCGCCGTCGCCGAGTGGTACCAGGCCCGCGAGGGCGAGTGGCGCCCAGCGACGCCCGCCGAGTCGGGTCACACCCGGGCCTGGCTCAAGGTGTCCGAGGGCTGCAACAACCGCTGTGCCTTCTGCATCGTCCCGACCGTGCGCGGGCGCGAGCAGAGCGTCCCGCCCGACACCCTGGTGGAGCGCGCCCGGGCCTACGCGACGCTCGGTTATCAAGAATTAGTGCTGACGGGCACCCACATCGGGGGCTACGGCAAGGACCTCAAGACGGGTCTCGCCTCGCTCCTCGAACGCCTCATCGCCGAGGTCCCCGCGATCAAGCGCTTTCGGGTGGCGAGCATCGAGCCCATCGACTTCCCGGCGGCCCTCATCGAACGCTTCGCATCCCCTGAGGTCTGCCCGAGCGTCCACCTCTGCCTCCAGAGCGGGAGCACCCGGATCCTGAACGCCATGCGCCGGCGCTACAACGCCGACCAGTACCGCCGCCTGGTCGAGCGGATCCGCGAAAGCCGCCCGGACGTGGCTTTCACGACTGACGTCATCGTGGGCTTCCCCGGCGAGACCGAGGAAGACTTCCTCGAAACCTGCCGCATGGTCGAGGAGATCGGCTTTGCGGGGGTTCACCTCTTCCCCTTCTCGGTGCGTGAGGGGACCCATGCCGCCACCCTGCCGGATCGGGTGTCCCCCGCCGTGATCGGCGAGCGGATGGAGCGGCTCGAAGCGATCGCCACCACCACGCGCCGCCGCTTCCAAGAGGGCTTCATCGGACGGACGGTCGAAGTCCTGACCGAGCGCACCCGTGCGGATCTGCGCCCCGGCACCACGCCGCACGGCCTCAAGGTCTGGGTGGACGCCGAGCGGACCGCCCCCAATCAGCGCTGGCTCGCGCGGATCGATCGGCTCGCAGAAGAGGGCCCGATCGCCACCCTGCTCCAGCCGCTCGACGCCCGGAGCTAACCCTCCTCCTTCGAAGCGATCATCAAGGGGCCGCGTCCGGGGCCAGCGCGAGCTTGGCGGCAGGGCGCAGGCGGCGAATACGATACTCGGCGGAGAGGGCCTCGCCCTTGGTGGGATACTCCCATTGGGCCACCAATTCGACGGGCAGGCGCGATCGCGTGTACTTGGCCCCCTTGCCGCTGTTGTGGACTGCCAAGCGGCGCGCGACGTCGGTGGTGTAGCCGGTGTAGAGGGTACCATCGGCGCAGCGCACCAGGTAGACGAAATGCCCCGGCATCAGAGACTTCCTCCATGGACGAAGGCCCCGGCTCTAGGTGAGCCGGGGCCTTCGATTCGCAGCGCTGGTTAGCGCAGGGCCTTGACCTGTTCGGGGGTCACGGCGCCGCCCTTGTTACCCCACGAGGTGCGCTCGTAGGTGATGATGGCGGCGATCTCCTCGTCGCTCAGCTGCGGGAACGGAGGCATGGCCCCGTTGTACTGCTTGCCGAGGACGGTGAGGGGACCCGACTTGCCGTGGAGCACGGTCTTGATGTGCTCCTTGGGATCGCCGTTGGGGGTCTCCGCGCCGGCGAAGGGCGGGAACATCCCGGGCAGACCCTGGCCGTTGGCCTGGTGGCACGAAGCGCAGTTGGCCTCGTAAGCCTGCTTGCCGTCGACCTTGGCGGGCTTGGCGGCAGCGGCGGGCGCCGCAGCGGCTTCAGCCTTCTTGGGGGCGGGGATGGGCATGGCCTTGACCTTGCCGTCGTTGGTCATCATCGACGGGGGAACGGTCGGGGCCTTGAGGCTGAACATGTAGGTGGTCAGCGCCTCGATGTCGTCATCCGAGAAGCCGAAGGCGGGCATGACCGAGCCGGACGAGACGGCCTGGGGGTTCTTGAAGTGGTACTTGTGCCAGGTCTCGATGTCGTTGTGCAGGTGCTTGGCTTCCGCCTTGGCTTCCTCGCCGAACTTGCCGGCCAGGAGGCTGGCCTTCAGGTCGGTGAAGTTGAACTGCTCGGGCACCTTGTCACCCTCGTGGGTGAGCTCGGGACCGATGTTGCCGCCCTGGTCGCCGACCTTGTGGCAGCTCATGCAGTTGTTCTGCTCGAAGATCTGCTTACCGCGGGCCAGCTTGGGGGCGCCGATGGCGGCCCACTTGGTCGAATCCGTGTGGCACGAAGCGCACGAGGCCTGGACGTACTTGGTCAGATCCTTGCGATCGCCGAGCATCGGGTAGTCCCACTTGTGGACGAAGCCGTGGGCGGCCTCGCTGGTGGTGCCCATGCCCTGACCCGAGTGGCACGAGGTGCAGCCGAACTTATCGGTCGGGTGATTGATCGTGATCAGGTCCATGTTCGGGTGAGCCGCGAAGGGCTGCTTCTCACCTTCGAAGGACTTGTCGTCGATGCTCAGGTGGCAGGTGGTGCAGCGATCGACCCGCTTGAGGTCGGCGAGCATCAGCTGACGGATGGCGATCTTGTCGGTGTCGCCCATCTCAGGAACGGGCTTGCCCTCGGCCTGAGCCTGGAGGGCCGCCTTCTCGTGGCGCGCCAACATGATGTCGGCGTAGTCGCGCTGTGTCACCATCCACTCGCGGTTGCCTTCGCGGATGGCCGCCAGGCCGAAGAGGAAGACGAGCACGACCGCCAGCGTCGCGAACCACGCGAGGACGCTAAGGTCCAGCTTGTTAGTGTTCATACGGGGGTGCGATCCTTTTTGAAGTGATGCGATGCGTGACGGGCGCTAGAAGACGGTGAACATCCCGTCCTTCCAGGGCCAGGTCCACTCCCAGCCCGGGCCACGGAAGAAGGTGCCGATGTAGGTCAGCACGGCCACCATGGAGACGAAGAAGTTCCACAGCCCGACGGAGAAGGGACGGTCGAGGATGTTCATCGAGGGGTTGCGGTCGATGTAAGGAACGGCCATCAGGCCAACGACCATCAGCCCGGGGATGAACACGCCCGCCCAGTTCGGGGGGAAGTAGTGCAGCATCTCCTGGAGGAACAGGAAGTACCAGGGCGCCTTGGCGGGGTTGGGGGTCAGCGCGGGGTTCGCCAGCTGCTCGAGGGGCGCGTTGAAGAGCAGCGCCATGATGGTGATGCCGACGATGACCGCCAGCGCCATCACCAGCTCGCGCATGAAGACGTGGGGCCAGGTGAAGACCAGGGCTTGGCCGGGCTTCTCCTTGACGTAGCCGCGCACGCCGCGCACGACGCCGTAGACGATGGCTTCTTCGGGGTTGGTCGTAATCTCCCGAGTGGTGTTAGTCATGGTGGTGAGGCTCCCTGATTACAAGCGAAGGTCGGGCGAGACGGGCTCGTTGGGGTCGCCGATGCCGCCGTCCTTGCGGACGCGCCAGAAGTGAACCGCGAGCAGCACCAGCACGGCCAGGGGCAGCACGATGCAGTGCAGCACGTAGAAGCGGATCAGGGCGTTCTGACCGACCAGGTTGCCGCCCAAGAGGCCGAACTTGATGTCCGGGCCGACGAAGGGAGCGTACTTGGCCATGTTCGAGCCGACGGTGATGGCCCACAGGGCGAGCTGGTCCCAGGGCAGCAGGTAGCCCGTGAAGGACAGCAGCATGGTGCAGACCGCGAGGATGACGCCGATCACCCAGTTGAACTCGCGGGGCGCCTTGTAGGAGCCCGCGTAGAAGACGCGGCACATGTGCAGGAAGACGAACAGCACCATCATGTGGGCCGACCAGCGGTGCATGTTGCGGATCAGCATGCCGAACGACACGGCGAACTCGAGGTCCTTCATGTTGTCGTAGGCGATGCCCGTCGAGGGGATGTAGTAGAACATCAGGGCGATGCCGGTCGCCGAAAGCAGGAAGAACAGCATCAGGGAAATGCCGCCCAGCCAGAAGGTGGTGTTCATCCGCATGGAGCGGACCTTCGACTTCACCGAGTGGAGGTGAAGGAAGACGTTGGTGAACGTCACCATGGACTGGGTCTTGGGGTTGTTGGGCATGCCGTGGCGGAAGATGGACCGCCACAGCTTGCTCGCAAAGAATTTGTTGGCGATGTCGTTGATCACAGGGTGCTCCTACTGATGCCTACGCCTTGTAGAAATCGGTCGTGGTGATGACTTTGCTGAGGTCCACCACCATCTGGCCGTCGCGGGCAGTCTCGATCGAGAAGTGGTCGAGCGCGCGGGGGGCGGGACCGGCCACCACCTCGCCGTCGGCCGAGTAGACCGAGCCGTGGCAGGGGCAAACGAACTCCGTGCCGGTCCAGTTGACGCTGCAACCCAGGTGCTGGCAAACGGCAGAAATCGCCTGGAAGCCCTCGGCAACCCGGCGAATGAAGACCTTCTTCTCGGCGATGAACGTCACGGTGCCCGCGCCAAACTTGGTCGGCATGCCGATCTTGATGCGGTTGGAGGGCTCGTACAGGACGTTCGGGAAGATGTAGCGGATGCCGCCGATGGCGGTGGCACCGAGGGTCGCGGCCAGCGCGCCGAACCCGACGGCACCGAAGAACGCGCGGCGCGTCATGTCCGCCCGTTCGGCCTCGGACGCTCCCCCTTGAGGATTGTTAGCCATACTGTGGTGTGTCCTCCTGCAAGCAGAATTTCAATGCGGATCGCGCCGGTCGGCCAGACGGGGGGCACGATCTTTTGAAGCTTCCCTATTAAAGCACAATTCCCCGCTTGTTTGCCGCCCCTTTACGAATGTTTGTCGCACGCTGCGGGGATCGCAAAGGGCCTCAGGGGCGGCTTGACGGGGTTCGGTCGGTGAGCAAGTAGACGGCGAGCGCCTCGGCTTGAGTCTGGGTCAGACCGAAGCGAGGCATGGGGCTGCCAGGGCGCTCCGCCTGCGGATCTCGGATGAAAGCCGCAAGTTCCTTGCGATCGCGCGCGGGCTTGGCCTTGTAGAGCTTGCTGAGATCGGGCCCGAGGGTCCCGTCCGCCCCCGCATGCCCCTTGAGGGTGTGGCATGCGACGCAGCCCTTGCGCGAGAAGAGGCGATCTCCCGACTCGTTGGCCCACGCGGGCGTCGCGAGCACGAGGGCCATCGCAGCGATCCACCAACCGGAACCTCGCACCGTGCCATCCTTTCAAGCCAAACTGCCGCCCATTCAACCGGATCCATGGTGCGCAGGGGGGCAGAGGTCGCGCAATCCGTAGTTTACCCGGATTACACGACATCGTTTCGCTGCTTGAGGGATTAGTGGCGGTAAACTTTCGGCAGGCGCTGACCGAGGCCGCAGATGATCTCGTAGGGGATGGTCTCGGCCGTATCGGCCCACTCCTCGACCAGGATGCGCTCAGCGCCTTGCTCGCCGAGCAGGACCGCCGGATCTCCCGGGCGGGCGTCCACCTCGGTGACGTCCACCGTGCACTGATCCATGGAAACATTGCCGACGATCGGGCAGCGCACCCCGCCGACCAGGACGGTCTGGCGGTTCGACAGGGCGCGGGGCACGCCGTCGGCGTAGCCCACGGGCAGGACCGCAAGGCGCGTGGGCCGCGTCGTCACGAAGGTGCCGCCGTAGCCGACCTGCACCCCGGCAGGGACCTCGCGCAGCTGGGTGATACGGGCCGTGAGGCTCATGGCGCGCGTCAGCGAGAAGGGAAGCGGCGCGTCCGGGCGCGGCGGAATGCCGTAGATGAGCAGCCCCGGCCGGACCATGCTGTAGTGGGCCTGGGGGAAGAGCAGGGTCCCCGCGCTGTTGGCGGAATGCCGCAGGACCGTCTCGGGCAGCTCAAGGCGCGCTTCGAGCGCGGCGAAGCGTTCGAGTTGCAGCTGGGCGTAGGTGGGATCCGGGGCCTCGGCGGTCGCCAGGTGGCTCATGAGCCCCATCAGCTCCAGGTGAGGCGAGGCGAGCGCCATGCGCGCGAGCGGCTCGGCCTCTTCAAGGGCCGCCCCGACGCGGGTCATGCCGGTGTCGACCTTGAGGTGGACCTTGGCCGGACGGCCGATCTCCGCGGCGACCTCATCAAGCTTGCGCAGGGCCTCTTCGGATCCGACCACCACCTGGAGATCCGAGGCGATGGCCGTGTGGTAGGCGTCGGGCACCAGGAGGCCCAAGAGCAGCATGGGCTGGGTGAAGCCCAGCGCACGAAGGCGAAGCCCCTCCGCTACGGTCGCGACCCCGAGCCAATCCGCCCCCGCTTCGAGTGCCGCCTGGGCGACGGCCATGGCCCCGTGGCCGTAGCCGTCGGCCTTGACCACTGCCATCAGGTGGGTGTGAGGGGGGATCCAGGCCTTGAGGGTGCGGACGTTGGCCGCGATCGCCCCCAGGTCCACCTCGAGCCAGGCGCCACGCATGGCAGCCCCCTCCAGATCCCCGTCGGGGAGCGCAGGAGGCGAGAATTCAGGGTGCAGGCGGGATGGCTGGTTCACCCTCTCATTATAGCCCCGGCTTTCGGACGGCCACAAGGCGCCAACTCCTCACCCCCAGCGACTTAAACGATAATTTCTTGAACCTTAGTCATGCGTTAAGAAAGCATCCCTTCGATCGACCCGACAACGCTAGAAAGGTCCCGATTCCCCGACCGGCGAGGAGCTGCCATGCGAACCTGCTACCAACACGCCAAGATCGAAGCCGTGGCTCATTGCCGCCGCTGCAAGCTGCCGGTCTGCTTCCACTGCGTCGAGGACCAGTACTGCCCCGACTGCGTCAAGATGCAGCGCTACCTGCACCTGGGCCGCACCGGCGCTCGCAAGCCCCAGCTGGTCGAGACCCCGACGGTTCGCTCCAAGACCATGGAGCTGATGATCCAGCGCCTGCAGGCCCAGGCCTTCGACGCCGACGCGGCGAGCCTCCCCGATTCGAAGCCCGTGCGCCGCGCGAGCGCCAAGCGCCCCATCAAGACGCGAACCCCCCTGCGCTACGGCATGCTGCTGCCGGGCGTCTCCCCCTTCATCAAGGTCACCCGCTCGCCGCTCAGCCGCCTTGCGATGGTTGCCGTCACCGCCTTCGGCCTGGGCGCCTTCTTCGCCCATCCCCGCACCACCTACGCCGAGCCGGCGCCGGTGGTCGCCGAGACGGTGAGCACCGAGGCCGCGCTGCAGCCCGAGCCCGAGGTCCGCGTGCACTACAAGCCCGTCTACATCTACCTGGACGAGAAGGCCCCGGCGGCGGCCCCCGCCCCGATCGCAGCCCCCATCCGCACGAGCCAGAACCGCCTCCACTACGCCCCGGCGATCGCCTCGATCCAGTAACCCGCATCACTGCCCGATCGCCACGCGCGGGCTAGCATGGGGCTTCATCGGAGGAGACGCCGTGATGGAAGCCCGCGAAGCCCAAGCCCGCCAGGCCCTGCGCCAGGTCAAGGAACTCGAGGAGCAGGGACGCTCTTTCGAGAGCATCGCCGCCGTCCTCACCGCGATCCCGCTCGAAACCCACGAAGACGAGCGTAAGCTGCTGCGCGCCGAGCTCGAACACGAGCGCGCGGCCCGTCAGGCCACCGACAAGGTCCTCGCCGATCGCTGCAACGAGCTGATGGCCCTGCGCGAGGCCCACGCCCTCGCCCAGGAGACGATCCGCGTCCTCGAAAGCCGCCTCTCCCGTCATGAGCACGAGGCCCGCACCAAGGCGAGCCTCGCACCCAAGTCTTCCTGGTTGAAATGGCGTTGAACTAGCCCACCGTCACGTCGATCCCTTCGTCGAGATCGCCGCCCCGCCGGAGCATCCACCGGTTGGGGGTCTGGTAGTTCTCGCCGTCGTTCTCCGAGAACTGCTTGCCGTTGGCGCCGCCCCCCTGCTGGGCCACTTCCACCTTCAGCTCCGCGGGCTTGAGGTTGTGGGAGGCGAGCACCCCCTGGATGGCGCCGAGCTGCTGCTCCAGCATCTCCTTGGCCTGCTGGTTCGCGGCCACCACCGACACGGCGACGGATTGCTTCTGGAGGGTGAAGGTCATCTGGACCTGGCCCAGATGCTCAGGCGCGATCTGGACCGAGAGGCGCGAGACGGGCTCGCCCTTCTGGGTCTGGTGCGAGATCTGGGCGACGAAGAGGCTCGGGAAGTGGGCCTCGTGGATCGGTGCTCCCTCCTTGACCGCCTCGAGCACCTCGTTGGCCTGGTAGAGGGGCACCGGCTCGAAGACCCGCAGCGCGACCTGCTGGACGGGCCCCGTCTCGGTCGAGGGCGCCATCACGTCGCCCAGGGCCCGCATGAGCCATGCGGGCTTGACGCTCGCGCCAGAGGCGATCGGCGCGGCGAAGGCCTCGGCGGCGGTGGGGACGGCGAACTCGGGCCCAGGAGCCCAGCCCGGGGGCAGGACCCGGTTGAGGTGGGTATCGAAGGCCTCTTTCGGCTTCTCCTTGCGCGCCTCGTCCACGCGCTTCTCGGCCGCTTCGTCCTCTTGCTTGGTCTTGTCGGTGGTGGGCGGAGCCGCCAGGCGCTCGGCGGGCATGGGCATGGGAATAAACGTGTTCAGGTTCATCGCGAGCCCCCTTTCGATCAGTTGCGTCCCCACTCGGCGTTCAGGCGCTCGGCTTCGGCCTGGGCGGTCGCCAAGAAACCCTGCATCCAGGCGGACTCGGCGAGCATGAGATCTGCTTGTTCGAGGGCCGCACGCCGCTCCTCGTACTCGGCCTCTTCTTCTTCCTGAGCACGCCGCACCCGCTGCTTGGCCTGGTACATGTTGCTCGCCATCTCGTCGCCCCGGATGCCCTCCAGGCGCTTTTCCTCGGCGAGCCAGCGCTCGTGGAGCTTCTCCTTGTGCTTCTTGATGATCTCGGAGTCGCGCTGGGCCTTCTTGTAGGCCACCTGGGCCTGCTCGACCTTCTGCTGGGCGAGCAGGAGCTTTTTCTCCTGGGCGGTGATCTTGTCCTTGAGGGAGGCCGCGTAGTCGTTGGCCATCTGCACGTCCGCGGTGCGGCCCGCCTCCAGGTGCTGGTTCATCTGGCGCTGGGTGTTCTGCTCGCGGAGCTTCAGGTCGTCGAGCGCGTCCTGCTCGACCTGGGCGGCGCGCTTGACGTCGGCGAGCGCCAGCTTGAGGTTGTCCTCGTTCTTGACGCGCATGTTGAGGACTTGCTGCAAGCGGTACTTGAATTTACCGGCCATGCCGCCTCCTCTAAAAAGCCGCAGGCGCTACCCGAAAGACGCCAACCGAGGGAAATATACCCGCCCCGCAAAGCGGGGAAACGCGCTACTTCCGGCCGAAAATCGCCCCCAGGAGGGTCTGCAACAGCGAGGTCCGCTTCTTCTTGAAAGTCAGCTGCTTGGTGACCTTGGCCTTGGCGGCCGCCTTGCGCTTGGCGGCGGCAGAGACGGGCTCGGGCTCGCCCTTGCTCTTCTTTTTCTTCTTGCCCTTCTTGTCCTTGGCGGCCTTGGCTTCCTCTTCTTCCTCTTGGGCCTTCTCCTGGGCGCGGATCTGGGCGCGGATCTTGAGGGCGAGCGGATCCTTGGGCTCGAGCTTGAGGGCCGCCTGGATCTCGGTCATGGCGTAGGAGAGCCAGCCCAGGCGCTGGTACGTCACCGCCAGCATGGTGTGGTACTGGGCCACGTCGGGATCGATCCGGACCGCCTCCTTGAAGGCGTCCATGGCCGGCCGGAACTTCTTCTCCATCTGATAGGCCATGCCGAGCCGGAACTTCTTGTCGGCCAGCTCGCGGCGCTCGGCGAGCTCTTCGGCCGTCAGGGAGCGCGGCGCGCCCTCGAAGGCCACGTCCCCGTTGCCTTCGTTCATCTGGCGCATGAAGTCGTACTCGTTGCGCTGCTCGGCGTCCTTGAGGACGTTGTAAGCGTAAGAGACCTTGGCGAAGGCCGCCTGGGCCGCCTCGCGCTCTTCGTCGCTCTTGTCGATGTACCGGTCCGGATGCAGCTTGACCGCTAGCTTCTTGTAGGCCTTGCGGATGGTCGCGTCGTCCGCGTCGACCTCGACGCCGAGCACTGCATAGTGATCATCTTCTTGGGCGAAGTCCACGGAGTCGTTCTTCTCCTTAGCAAGGGGCGCTAACGCAAGAGGCTCATGGCGGTGTCGAGCCGGGTCTGGTAGTCGCTGGTCAGCAGTTGCTCCAGCCGCTCCTCGTCGAGCGCGCGACGCTCGACGGCGGGCGAGAGGCAGTTGATGACGGTGCGCGTGACGGGGTGATGGGTCCACTGCGAGATCGCCTCGGGGCGCAGGCGCAAAGCCCGGCTCCAGAAACGTTCGGCAGCCTGATAATACTCCAGGCCGTTCGTATCGTCGAGAGCCACACAGCAGTGGCCGGCCAGTTCGAAGGCGAGTCCCACCCCCCACATCTGGCTGTTGCTGTCGCTGGAGTAGGAAGGCAGGCTGCGCAGGGCCTCTTCGACGAAGATCAGGGCGCGGCGATAGGCGGCGTCCGCGGTGCCCGGGCGCTTGGCGCGGTGGTAGAGGGTGCCGGCGCGCAGCATGTCGTGGATCCAGTGGTGGAAGAGGCCGAAGCCGGGGCGCCCCTGATCGATCAGCTCGTGGCCGGTGAAGTCGAGGCCGAGCTGCTGCTGGGCGACGATCTCGAGGCAGCGCGCCGCCTGGTAGGGCTGGCCGATGGCCACCAGGTGGTCCACCACGCGGGTCACCTCGGCTTCCGAGAGGCGGGCCACGTTGAGAATGGCGAAGGAGAGTTGGCTCGGGTTGTCGAGATCCAGCTCGGGGGCCTCGCCGGCCGCCGGGCGCCAGAAGTCGAGCCGATCCTCGAAATGATCTTCCGGATGCATGGTGTGCCCCCCGTGCTTGGGCCGCTCCTCTCGCTGCGGTCCCTTGGGGTATTCTACCCAGGAGCGGCGCTCGATTGCAGGGCAGACGCGATGATAGAATAAGGGCATGTCGAAGATTCAGCGCCTTCCCCTTCATATCGCCAACCAAATCGCCGCCGGCGAGGTCGTCGAAAGGCCGAGCTCGGTGGTCAAGGAGCTCGTCGAGAACGCGATCGACGCGGGTGCTTCGCGGATCCAGGTGATCGCCTCGGACGGCGGCCGCAACCTGACCATCGTGGACGACGGCGGGGGCATGCCACCCGAGGAGGCGCCGCTCGCTTTCGAGCGCTTCGCCACCAGCAAGATCCAGGACGCCGAGGACCTCTGGAAGCTCACCACCATGGGCTTCCGCGGCGAGGCCCTGCCCTCGATCGCGTCCATCGCGAAGGTCACCTGCACGACCCGCAGGCGCGGGGCCGAGAGCGGGGTGAGGGTCTACCTCGAAGGGGGCGCCGAGCCCGTCGTCACCCCGGTGGGCTGCCCCGAGGGCACGACCATGAAGGTGGAGGACCTGTTCTTCAACACCCCCGCGCGCCGCAAATTCCTGCGCGCCGACTCGACCGAGCTTGGCCACGTGACCGAGACCGTCACGGCCCTCGCGCTGGCTCACCCCGAGGTCCACATCAGCCTCAAGGTCAACGAGCGCAACGTCTTCGACACGGCGGGCGCCACCGACCTCGCGACCACGGCGCGCCTGGTGCTCGGCGGCGACATCGCCGGCCAGCTCCTGCCGGTCTCGGGCGAGAGCCCCCACGGCAAGGTCCAGGGCCTGGTGAGCCCGCCAGAGCTGATCCGCAGCGATCGCTCCAAGCAGTGGTTCTTCCTGAACGGCCGCGCCGTGCGCCACCCGACCCTCGCCAAGGCGGTCGAGGAAGCCCTGATGGGCCACATCCCCCACGGCCGGCACCCGCTCTACATCCTGTCGCTGACGGTCGATCCGGCGCGGGTGGACGTGAACGTCCACCCCACCAAGAAGGAAATCCGCCTGGCGGATTCGCAGAGCTTCTTCATCCTGGTGCGCGAGGCGGTCTCGCGGGCCCTGCTCAAGAGCCATCCGGCCGCGCCGAGCTTCGGTGGGGCTCCGGCCTTCGCGCCCAAGCCCCCGGCTGCCGGGCCTATCGGCGGTGCGCCCGCCTTCTCGAACGTCCCGGCCTTCAGCCGGCCCGCCGAGCGTCCCACCGTCGAGCAGAACCAGGCCGCCTTCGACGCCTACCGCCCGGCCTTCGCCCCGACCGCGCCAATGGCCGCCGAGCCCCGCCCGGTCTACCAGGTGCCCCTGCCCGCAGGAGCCGTCCCGGTGACCGCCACCGGCCGCGAGGACACCTTCCCCTGGGATAAGATCAAGATCATCGGGCAGCTGCACGACACCTTCATCATGCTGGAGCACCCCGACGGCCTGTACCTCCTGGACCAGCACAACTCGCACGAGCGCTATCTCTACGAACACATGACCCCTGCCGAGGTGACGAGCCAGGAGCTGCTCTTGCCCCTGACGCTGGCCCTCAGCCCCGCCGAGCAAGAGGTCCTGGGCGATCACCTGGCGCCTCTTTCCGAGCTGGGCTTCGTCATCGAACCCTTCGGCGAGGGCACCTGGGCGATCCGGGCAGTGCCCGGCTTCTTGCCCATGGCCGAGGCCGAGCAGACCGTGCGGGACCTCCTGGGCAAGGCGGCCGAGGCGCGCTTCGTCTCGCCCGCGAACAAGGAGGACAAGTGGCGGGTGACCATCGCCTGCCACTCGGCCACCCGCGCGGGCGATCGCCTCACCATGGAGCAGATGCAGCGCATCGTCGAGTTGTGGCGCAAGTGCGACCAGCCCTTCACCTGCCCCCACGGCCGTCCTACGGGCTTCTTGCTCGGGATGGGCGAGTTGCAGCGCCGCTGCCTGCGCAGCTAGCGTCCGCGGCTTTTCTATTAGGAGTTCGACGTGTCGGCAAAACCCTGGGCCTTTCGCCTCGGCATCGGGCTGATGATCCTCTCGTGCGGGCTGTGGGTCGCCCTGCTCGTCGTGCCCTTCCTGCCACTCGCCACCAGCCACAAAGCCGCGCTCGGCGGGGCGGTGGTCGTGGGCGCCGAGGTCCTCTTCTGGGTGGGCGGCCTCATCGCGGGGCCCGAAGCGATCACGCGCTTCAGGAGCTTCTTCGGGCGCAAGCCGCGCCAAGAAAAGACTCCCGAATGATCACCCCGCGCCCGCACTGTTTACTCGCCCGGCTCGGCTAAACAGACTCCTCCCATCCGCTCATGTGAGCGATCATGTGATCGCAGGTTGCTAGGATGCTCCCAGGCTCGAACAAGCGAAAGGAGACACTCATGCGTCGACGGAATTGGATCACGGCCCTTCTCGCCGCAGCACTCGGCGTCGGCGTCGCCTCGCCCGCCTTGGCGGGTACCGGTCCTCGCAGCGACATCACCCAGGGGCACTGGGCCGTCGGCTTCGACAAGAGTGCCTTCTCGCTGGACTTCGGCCTGAACGATCACCTGACGGTGGGCGTCGGCGCCCGCGCAGAGGATGTCGGGACCGCCTGGAGCGGGGTCGGGGCGCACGCCACCTACCGCCTCATCGGCAAGCACGACGGCTGGAACCTCGCGCTCGGCGGCCGCATGAGCGTCCCGATGGATCAGTACGCTGCCCTCGCCGACTCCCGGGTCCGCGACGTGACGGGCGCGGTCGGCTACATGGGGGCTGCGAGCGGCTACGTGCTGCTCTCGATGCCGTTGACCAGCTGGTTCGTCCTGCGCTATCCCGTGGGACTCACCTACTACCTGGGCGCGGGCCAGAACAACGGCACTCCGTGGGCCTTCGGCAGCGACTCGTGGCGGCCGGACGACGGGCGCACCGGCTCGATCACGACCCCGGGCAGCACCTTCTACTTCCCGGCCCTCCAGTTCCTGCCGGAAGCCGCCTTCAAGCTCTGGGGCTTCGAGGCGACCCTGTTCGGGACCAGCATCGCGGGCATCCGCCTGACGTTCTGACGCTAGAGGACGGTGAGGAACACCGAGCGGTTGGACCACTGGCCGAAACGGACGTCGAGGGGGCCTGAGGCGGCGCTTGCGGGCACAGTGAAACGGATCCAGGTGCCGTCAGGCCCCACGGCGGTCACGGGGCACACGAGGCCGTTGCTCGTCTTGACCGAGACGGCCGCCGTCGATTTGGGCAGGCCGAGCCCGTAGAGGGTGACGGTTGCGCCGACGGCACCGCTGACGCCGGTGGTCGCATCCAGCGTCCAACCGCTGGCCCCCCAAGCGATCCCTTCCTCGCCGCCATAGCCCGTGCCCGCCAGACTGGTACTGCTCGAAGGCTGCCCGCCAGGCCGCAAGAAGAGCACGGCGACGGGATCCTCATCCGCTTGCAGCGCTTGCACCACGAGGGACCAAGTGCGGTGGACGGCGGCCTTGGAGAGGGCCGCCGAAGCGGTCCCCGTCAGCGAAGCTGGGACGGTGTAGGTATCGAACATGGTGAAGCCCGCCGCCGTGGAGGGAGTATTGGCCTTGACGCTGCCCAAGAGCGCCAGGTTCTCGCTCGGCGAGAGCCGGTTAAGGCCCGCCAAGGCACTGATGGCGGTGGTGGCGGTGGTGATGCGAACGCCCGCTCCGGTGAGGGTCACCCAGTTGCTGCCCTGAAACGAGGCGAGGGTCCGGATTCGCGCCAAGGGGGCGCCGGCGCGGTTGGGCAGACCTCCGGCCGAAAGCCCCTTCACCGCTTCGAGAAAGTATGCCCCTGCCTGGGGACGGAAGGTCTTCTCGAAGGAGAGGACGAAGGCGCCGTCAGGGTCCGTGAGGGCGGTCGCGAGGGTGTTGCCCGTCGCGGTGTCGATGAGAGAGACCGTCGCCTTGGTGCCGATCTCGGCCATGGTGGCGGAAACCCGGCGCTCGACGGGAAACTGGACCGTTCCCGACAAGGGGGGCGTCACGGGCAAGCCCTCTGCGGCAGGTACGGCACAGCCGGCCAAGAGGATCACGCCCGCAAGCGTCAGGTGACGCATCGTACCGATCATTTGAAGAGCCTCCGGATGCGGTTGGTGCCCAATTCTGCGAAGTAAAGCGTTCCGTCGTTCGGGTCCACGCTCAAGCCCGCGGGGTTGTAAAGGGGAGTCGTCAGCGCGGGCACGTTCTCGAGCGCAGTCCCGCCGGCGCCGTTGCCGGCGATGGTTTTCATCTGGCCGTTCGAGATGCTCCGGACGCGGTAGTTGGTGTCGGAGAAGTACAGGGTACCGCCATCGGTCACGCAGAGGCCGAGGACCTCGCCGATCTTGGCGCCCGCTGCGACGCCGTCGGGGGCGATGCCCTGGGTGCCCGTCCCCACCACGCTGCTGGTCACGGACGAGTTCGCGGGATCGACGATCTTGATGATTTTGTAGGTATCGCGCTCGCCGATGTAGAGCGTCTTGGTGGCACGATGATACGCGAGGTACATCGGCGAGACGGCGTTGGCCACGATATGAACAGTGCCGCCCGTGACCTGGAGAACCTTGTTGTTGCCGCGGCTCGCGATGAACAGGGATTGGGTGTCGGAATCCCACGCCAGCCCCGTGGGGGCATCGAGGGTGCTGCCCAACGCCGAGCCCCCTTCGGTCGGGGTGCCGGAGAGGGACGAACTGTTGCCTGCAACCGTCTGGATGGTCGCACCAGGGCTGCCCGGATTCACGACCTTGCGGACCCGGTTCCCGTAAAACTCGCAGATGTAGAGGGTCTTGGTCGCATTGTCGAAAGCGAGGCCCGAAGGATTCATGAGCTTGGCGCTCGTCGCGACGGTGCCGTCCGGGTCGGTGCCGCTGGCGCCGGTGCCTGCCACGGTCGTGATCACGCCGTCGCTCTTACGGACCATGCGGACCCGGTTTCCCTTGTGCCCCGAGCCCGTCTCACTGAAATAGACGTTGCCGTTACCGTCCACCACGCAGGTCGGGACCCCCCAGGTCACCGAATTGATCAGGAAGATCTGGGCGTTGAGGGCAGGCCCGCCATCCCCCGAGCTGAGCTTCAGACCGTTGCCGGCCACGGTTCGGACCGTGTTGGACGGCGAGGCAATGCAGCGGATCCGCGAGGAGAGGAAGGGCGCGGCATAGTCGAAGAGCGTATGGCTGACGAAGAGGTTGTCGTTGGCGTCGAAGGCGAGGCCGGATGGATTGATCAGGCGCTCGGCCGAAAGCGGGATGTTTTCACCCGCGTAGTTCCCGGTACTGCCGTCCCCGGCAAAGGTGCTGGTAGCGCCCGAGGTCGAGCGCTTGATGAGCTTCCAGTAGGTCGAGATGTAGAGGTTGCCCGTCTTGTCCACGGCGATGCACGCCGGATTAACGGACAAGGTTTGAACGGTCGAGATCAGGCCGCCCACGACCTTGCGAATGCGCTTTTCGTTGTAGAGCGACAGGTAGACGGCATCGTCCGGGCCAACGGCGATGCCCGCCCCTTCGCCACCAAAGCCGTTACCGACGTCCAGCTTTGCGCTCACCGCGCTCACGTTCTCTCCCGTATCGCTGCCGGTGCCCGCAAAGAGCGTCGGGACGCCGCTGGCATCGAGCTTCGTGACCCGATCGGCGGCTCTGGAGAGGACGTAGAGGATCCCGGTGCTATCGAAGGCCATGCCCCAGGGTTGCTGCAGATGGGTGGCGTCGGGGCCGGCGAACGTCGAGAGGTTCCCGGCGGCATCGACCTTGCAGATGCGATTGTTGCCGGTATCAGCGATGTAGAGCTCGCCGGTGAGCGGATGGACGGCGACGCTCTGAGGCCCCTGGAGCAGGCAAGAGGTGGCGGGGCCCGAGAGGGTCATGCCATATTGGCCGGCCCCCGCGACCAGGGTGATGAAACCGGTGGCGAGGTTGACCTTGAAGACCTGGTGGGCCTGGTCGCTTGTGAAGTAGAGGTTCCCCAAGTTGTCCGCGGCCATGCCCCTGGGGTAGATGGCCCAGTTCGTCGCCAGCGTCGAGGGCGCAGGCCGGCTCGTCCCCGCGAAGGTCGCGATGGTGAAAGCAGGCGAGGTGTACGTGCCGACCGTGGCGATCAGGTTCCCGACCTTGACGGTCAGCGGGCCCGTGCTGACGCCCGTGGGGATGGTGACGACGAGCTTGGTGTCGGTCGCCCCGGCATCGGGGGCGACGTAGTTGCCGTTGAAGCCTACCAGGGCCAGCGCCAGGTCCCGGCCGTACAGGGTGATCTTGGCACCTTCGTCGCCGCTCAGGGCCGAGTAGTCGGTGACGAGCGGGCCGCGTTCGAGGCGAACGTACTGGCCGGTGGCCGCGTTGCGGGCGAGCGCTGCCATGGGATCCTGATCACTCGCGAGCGCGAGCGCCGCGAGGCCTGCGACCGAGCTGAGCTCGCTTGCAGCGATCTTGGCGGGGTCGGGGGTGGTGAAGGTGGCAGGGAGCGTGATCGACTCGAGGAAGCCTTGCAAATCGGCCGGGGCGAGCCCCTTGAGGCTCGCGATGACGGCAAGCGCGGTCGTGTTCAGATCGAGCTGGATCTTGGGCGTCGTGAGGCTCTTCCAGCTTCCTCCCGTGAAGGCGACGAGGGTACGCAGGCGAGCCCCCGAGGCCCCCGGGCGGTTGGGGGCCCCACCCGCAGAAAGCCCTTTGACCGCCTCGACGAGGTAGGGCGTATCGGGCTGCGGACTCCAGTTCTTGAACTTGAGGGAGAACGCGCCCTTGTCGTCGGTGAGGGCGGTCGTCACGGTCTCTCCGCTGCCCGGATCGATCAAGGAGACGGTGGCGAGGCTTGCGACCTCCAGGCTGGTGGCCTGAGCACGTAGTCCGACCGACCAGGCGACACTGCCGGTGAGCAGCGGAGCCTCATGAACGGCGGCAGGGTGAGCGCCCGGCATCAAGCCCGGCACCTTCAGGCAGCCGCTGAGCAGCACGAGCAGCATCAAAATCCAGCATTTGCGCGACATGCGATCTCTCCTGGCGCGTGGCGTTCGTCAGTAGGAAAGGGTGATGTCCTGGCGTTCGTTAGCAACCACGCTGACGCTGCATGTCGCAAGCTCGCTGGCATTGCCCATCAAGAGCAGGGTCATGCCGACGCCGGGCGTCACGGCCATCAAGCGATTGATTTCCACGTTGCTCTGAGCGTCCACGGCGCGGTGATCGGCGTCGTAGAGAACGGCCGTGAGGTCGCTGCCCAGCGGGGCGCTCGCGTTCTTCCGGCTGACGGCGATGTTGAGCAGGGCCTTGGGGTTGGCTTTGACGGTCACGAACACGCGGGTGAAGACGGCGGGGTTCGCGGCGGCCTTGGCAACGACCTGCGCCGATCCGACGGCAGCTCCCGGCAAGACCGAGACCTTGCCGGCATCGACGGCAAGACGCGAGGGGTCCGAGACGCTCCAGGTGACGCCGCCCGGATCGGTGCGACCGTCGGTGCGCAGGACCTTGGCGCTCACCACCGCGCTGCTGGGCGAGGCCGGTTGGCCGGCGGTCGGCGGCCTGTAGAGTTCCAGGGTCTCGACCGGAATCTGGACGCTGGCCGGCAAGGGGGTGTCGCCGCCATCGGTGGCGACGTCGCCGCTCACCTCGCTCGATCCGGGATCCTTCGGGCCTGGCGTCAGCACCGCGATTTCATCCGGGTCATTGGTGCAACCCGGCACGGTGCCGACCAGCAAAGCAGCCGCAAGGGCGATGTGAGAAGATGAGCGCTTCATCGATCAAGGTCCTGTCGCTGAATCTAATAGACAACCTCTCGCACTCTAGATTTATTCCCAAAATGAACGTTTTCTCATCCACATATTTAGACATCACCCCCGAACCGTGCCTCGGAGCGCCCCGGCACGACGGCGAAGCCGGCTCGCTCAGGCGACATGGCCGGTGCCCAACCGAGACGGAACACCCCCAAAAAAGAATCCCCGCCCCAAATGGGGCGGGGAGGGGCGCGTCAGGCTGGTTGTGGGGTCCCCTGTTCGAAGCGTAGGCCACCGTCCACCGCGTCGATGAGGATGCGATCGCCGTCGTGGAAGGAGCCTTCGAGGAGCTTGAGCGAGAGAGGGTTGAGGATCTCGTTCTGGATGGCGCGCTTGAGCGGTCGCGCCCCGTAGATCGGGTCGAACCCCTCGCGGGCGATCGCCTCCTTGGCGGCCTCGGTCAGCTCCAGGCCTATCTTGCGCTCGGCGAGGCGCGTGCGCAGCTTGTCGAGCTGGATGTCCACGATCCGCTTGATTTCGGGCAGGGTCAGGGAGTGGAACATCAGGATGTCATCCACCCGGTTCAGGAACTCGGGCCTAAAGTGAGCGCGCAGCTCGTCCATGACGGCCTTGCGGGTCGCCTCGGGGCCTTCGGCGGCCAATTCCTGGATGAGCGGCGAGCCGATGTTCGAGGTCATGATGATCACCGTGTTCTTGAAGTCCACGGTACGGCCCTGACTATCGGTCAAACGCCCTTCGTCCAGGATCTGGAGGAAGACGTTGAACACGTCGTAGTGGGCCTTCTCGATCTCGTCGAAAAGCACCACCGCGTAGGGCCTGCGCCGCACGGCCTCGGTGAGCTGACCGCCCTCGTCGTAGCCGATGTAGCCGGGGGGCGCGCCGATGAGGCGGCTGACCGCATGCTTTTCCATGTACTCGCTCATGTCGATGCGGATCATGGCGTTCTCGTCGTCGAACAGGAAGGCAGCAAGCGACCTGGCGAGCTCGGTCTTGCCGACCCCCGTAGGCCCCAGGAAGATGAAGGAGCCGATGGGACGGTTGGGGTCCTGGATGCCCGCGCGGGCGCGGCGCACCGCGTTCGAGACCGCCTTGATGGCGTCGCTCTGGCCGATGACCCGGGCTTGCAGGCGATCTTCCATGTGGACCAGCTTCTGGAGCTCGGTCTCGACCAGCCGCGAGACGGGAATGCCCGTCCACTTGGCGACTACCTCGGCGATGTCCGCCTCGCCGACGACCTCCTTGAGCAGCTGCTTGCCGCGCTGGGTCTCCGAGAGGCGGGCGGTCTCCGTTTCGAGTTCCTTTTCGAGGGCGTGCATGGTGCCGTAGCGCAGCTCAGCGGCCTTGGCCAGGTCTCCCTCGCGCTCGGCCCTGCCCTGCTCGATCTTGGCCGTTTCGATCTTCTCCTTGACCGCCGAGATCCGGTTGATCAGCTCCTTTTCCTGGAGCCACTGGCCGCGCAGGGCCGTGCGCTGCTCGTTGAGGCCCGCAAGCTCCGCGTCGATGGCCTTGAGGCGATCCGCCGAGACCGCGTCCGACTCCTTCTTGAGGGCTTGCTTCTCGATTTCGAGCTGGGTGATCCGGCGCTCCAGCTCATCCAGCTCGGTGGGCATGGAGTCGATCTCGATGCGCAGCCGGCTGGAGGCCTCATCCACCAGGTCGATGGCCTTGTCCGGCAAGAAGCGATCCGCGATGTAGCGGTGGCTGAGCACCGCGGCGGCCACCAGGGCCGCGTCCGCGATCTTGACCCCGTGGTGGACCTCGTAGCGCTCCTTGAGGCCCCGCAGGATCGAGATGGTGTCCGAAACCGAGGGCTCGCCGACCATCACCGGCTGGAAGCGGCGCTCGAGGGCCGCGTCCTTCTCGATGTGCTTGCGGTACTCGTCGAGGGTGGTCGCCCCGATGCAGCGCAGCTCGCCGCGCGCGAGCGCCGGCTTGAGGAGGTTGCCCGCGTCCATGGCGCCCTCGGCGGCCCCCGCCCCCACGATGGTGTGCAACTCGTCGATGAAGAGGATGACCTCGCCCTGGGCGTCGGTCACCTCCTTGAGCACGGCCTTGAGGCGGTCCTCGAACTCGCCCCGGAACTTGGCTCCCGCGATGAGCGCGCCCATGTCGAGCGCGACCACCCGCTTGTGCTTGAGGCCCTCGGGCACGTCCCCCGAGACGATGCGCTGGGCGAGGCCCTCGGCGATGGCGGTCTTGCCCACCCCCGGCTCGCCGATGAGCACCGGGTTGTTCTTGGTGCGGCGGCTGAGCACCTGGATCACCCGGCGGATCTCCTCGTCGCGGCCGATGACCGGGTCCAGCTTGCCCGAGGCCGCCACCTGGGTCAGGTTCCGGGCGTACTTCTCAAGCGCTTGGTACTTGGCCTCGGGGTTGGCGTCGGTGACCCGGTGGCTGCCGCGCAGGGCGGTCAAGGCCGTGTAGAGGCGATCCTTGGTGACACCCTTGGCGCGCAGGCGATCGCCGGCACGGCTCTTGGTCGCGGGATCAGCGATCGCAAGCAACAGGTGCTCGGTCGAAACGTAGTCGTCCTTGAGGCGGGTCGTCTCGCTCAAGGCCAGATCGAGCGCCGACTTGAGCGACGGCGATACGTAGACCGAGCCCCCGGCCCCCTGGATCGCGGGCAGCTTGGAAAGGTCCTGCTTCAACTCCTCGGCGAAGGCCTGGGGCTGGATCTCGAGCTTGCGTAGCAGCGGCTCGACGACGCCCTCAGGCTGCTCGACCAGCGCCAGGAGCAGGTGATCGGGCTCCACCTGCTGGTGGTTGCGGGACTCGGCGGCAGCCTGGGCCTCCTGCAAGGCCTCTTGGGCTTTGATGGTGAAGCGATCGAAGCGCATCGGAGCCTCCTTAGAAATGTGGGCGCATCTCGGGGGATCGACCTTGATGATACAAGGTCATATAACTTGAGTGGCTGAATGTCAAGCCACATTATCCCGACTCGGAAAAAGCGTCGCCTCCAGGGGGTCTTGGGCCGGATCTGACGATCCTCGCTTGCCTAAGTTATTAACTTATGTTAAGTTGTAACAACACTTTACAAATCGATACTCGGCGGCCCGTGAGGACCCCGATCCCCATGGACCTCCAGGCGCTTCATCCGTAACGTCGGGCCGCTTTCGAGGGAGGGATTCAGGATGCACGTGAGTTTCTACGTTCCGGGGACAAGCGACCCGCACGCCAACGGGGCCACGGCCGGCAGCCAGAGCGCCTTCTCCCCCGCAGCCCTCGCGCTCTCGATCAACCTCACCCAGATCGCGCTCGACGGAGCGGGTCTCGAAGCCGTCGCCAAGGCGATCGCCAAGGAACTGGACGCTCCCGTCCTGATCGAAGACCGCCAGTTCAACCTCCTGGGCCATGGGGCCCCGGCGAGCGCCACCTCGCCCACCTACGACGAGATCGTCGCCTCCAACGGCACCCCGGTCGCCATCCTCAAGGAGCTCGAGGACGCCGGCACCCTGCGCCAGATGCGCACCGAGAAGGGGCTCTTGACCATCCCGACCGGCGAGGGCGGCAAGGAGCCGCGGCACCTCTGCCCCATCGTGGTGGGCGGCGAGATCATGGGCTATCTCTCTTGCGTCGACACCGACGGCAAAGCGGGGGCATTGGCCCCCGAATTCCTCATGGCGGGCGTGCATGCGGTGGCCATCGAGCTGCTCAAGCAAAAGGGCATCGCCGAGAACGAGCAAAAGCTCCGGCGCGACTTCTTCCGGGACCTGCTCTTCTCCAACGGCAACATCTCGCCCGAGACCCTCCACCGCCGCGCCACCTACCTGGGTTACCAGCTCTCCAGCGCCTACTGGGCCTTGACCGTCGAATTCGACCAGGTCCCCAACGAGGAGCTGTTGCCCGATGAGGTCAAGAAGCTCGCGAGCAACCTCAACTCCCTGCTCTCCTTCAGGCAGGCCCTGGTCATCACCCAGACCCAGGGCGCCACCATCCTCTACCCCATCAAAGAGGGGCAGCCTACCCTCGACAAGATCAAGCACCTGGCCGAGACCATCCGCCAGAAGGTCCTAGCGGGCTCCGCCGGCTGGGGCGCGTCGATCGGGGTCGGACAGCTCTACAACGACCTGCTCTCGATCCCCCGGGCCTACCGTGAGGCGCAGCACGCCGTCAAGATCGGCCGCGCCCTCAACGGCCCCAACACCATCGCCTGCTTTGCCGAGCTCGGCATCTATCGCATGCTGTTGCAGTTCGCCCAGACCCAGAACCCCAACGAGTTCTTCTGCGAGGCCCTCCAGCGCCTGCTCGAATACGACCAGCAGGCCGACAAGGAGCTGGTCAAGACCCTCACGGCCTTCCTCGAGTGCAACGGCAACCTCACCGAGACCTCGGACCGGCTCTTCATCCACCGCAACACCCTCAAGTACCGCCTCGAGCGCATCCGGGACATCACCCAGATCGATCTGGACGACTCGGAAAACCGCCTGATGCTCCATCTGGGGCTCAAGATGAACCAGATCGTTTCGACCATCAAGCGATAACGTCGGGCCTCCTCACCCCGCAAGGGACCGCCGTCTTGGCGGTCCCTTGCGGCTTCGTCGTATCGCTTGCTGGAGTCTTGTCTCGTCTCGACGGCCTGTGTTAGCGTCCCGCCTAAATCCCGCTGTGTGTCTCCGGCAAAGGACCTCACCGGCTGGACCTCACACCGATTGAAAGGAGGCAGGCAATGGCCACTCTGGCGACGAAAGCCTTGACGGCGACGTTGTCCCTTGGAATTGGAATCGTCTGGGCCCTGCCAAGCCAGGCACAGATGCGAACCTCACGGCCCTCTGTCGGCGGCGGATACAGCGTGTCGGCTCCTATGGTGTCCGAATCACGCCTGCCCCCCATGAACTTCATCGCCGTGCCGCGCGGGGACGTGATCCCCGAGGGCCGCGCGATCACCTCGGCGAACGTCCAGTTCAACCCAGGCGCGGCGACCCTCGGCACCCCGCCTGCCGGCGCGGGACTGGGGTTCGGCTACTCGGGCAACGCGCTGTCGCTCAGCAGCCAGTCCTCGCTCGGACCCTCCGCCCAGCTCAACACGGGCATCACCGGCTACGCCACCACGCCGTGGGCGGGGCGCATCGACGTTGCGGGCAAGTTCGGCCTGCTGCAAGAGCGCGGAGGCGGCCTGTTCAACCTGGCCGGCCAGGCTGGGACGGCCCTCAACGTGGACGCCAACGGCACCCCGAGCCTGGGCTTCGCGATCGGCGTGCCCATCTCCAAGACCTTCGGCCTCATGGGCGACAGCCGCCTCGCGCTGGGCATCTTCCCCAACTGGGGCACCGGCCTGATGGCACCCGGCGCCATCGGCAGCGAGCTGGTGCCCTCGACCCGCTTCGCGCTGGGGGTAGGCGGCTACCTGAACCTCGCGAACAACATCGGGCTGATCGCTGACACGAGCCTCGCCTCCGACGGGGCCATCGAAGCCAGCAACGTGGGCGTGGACTTCGGTCTCTCGCCTTCGGTAACGCTGCGCCTGAGCGCCGGCCTCCCCGGCACGATCGGCGGCGCGACCAGCTACGGTGCGGGTCTGCACTGGAGCTACTAGGAGGATAAAAGCGAGGGGGGCGCCGATCGGCGCCCCCCTTCGCTTATGAGACCAGCTCCGCCTTCAAGAGGTACGAATCGCCCTTCTCGGGAAGGGGAATGACCAGGCGGTCGAAGTCGTTGGGCATCACGATGCGGTCGAAGACGCCCCGGGCCTCCTGGATGATCTGGCGCGGCAGGTAGCGGAAGCTCATGTGGGTCAATGCGAGCAGCTTCACATCCGCATCCTTGCCCACCTGCGCCGCCTCGGCCGCCGTGGAGTGCATGGTCTGGCGGGCACGATCGGCCTCTTCGACGGTGAAGGTCGAGTCGTGGACCAAGAGGTCCGCGCCGCGCGCGACCTCGACCACGCTCCGGCAGGGGCGAGTGTCCCCGGTCAGGACGATCTTGCGGCCCTGGCGCGTCTCGCCCATCACCTGCTCGGGCCGCACCGGGCCGTTCGTGCCCTCGACCGTCTCACCGCGTTGCAGGCGGCCGAAATCGGGGCCGGGGGTCACGCCGAGGGCACGGGCGTGCTCGGGGTCGAAGCGGCCGGGCCGCTCATCCTCGATCAGGGCGTAGCCGATGCTGCTGATCTTGTGGTCGGTGGCGATCCCCACCACGCGGTAGTCGTCGAAGGGAATCTCGCCCCCCGGGGCGATCTCATGGTAGGTAACGGGGAAGTCGGTCTTGCCGATGAGGCGCTTGAGGACATCGAGGAAGTCCGACAGGCCTCGCGGGCCATAGACGGCCACCGGGGCGGTGCGGCCCCAGAGCTGCCAGGTCTTCACCAGGCCGGGCAGGCCGAGGTAGTGGTCGGCGTGCAGGTGGGTGAGCAGGACGTGCGAGATGTCGTTGATCCCGATGCCGATGCGGATCAGCTGGCGCTGGGTGCCTTCCCCGCAGTCCACCAGGAAGCGTTCGCTCCCGCGTTGGATGAGGGTGGCCGAGAGGCCTCGCTGCGGGGTCGGGACCGAGCCGGCGGTCCCCAGAAAAAGCACGCTTAGTTCCATACCCTCAGTCTAGCACAGCCCGGCGCAAGCAAAAGCGCCCCCCGCTCACGGGGGGCGCCTTTCTTCGTGCGGTTACTGGGCGGCTGCAACCGGTGCCTTATCGTACATGGCGTCGATCGCCTCCTTATGACGCTTGAGAACGACACGCCGCCTGAGCGAGAGCTTGGGGGTCAGCTCTTCGGTGGCCTGGCTGAACTCCTGCGACAGGATCGCGAACTCCTTGATCTGCTCGTAGCGTGCGAAGTCCTTGGTCTGGAGGTCGACCTCGCGCCGCAAGAGGGCGCGGACCTCGGGCTTGGCGGCGAGCGCCTCGTGGGTCGTCTCGGTCCAGCCGCGATCCTTGGCCTCCTTGAGGAGGTTCTCGAAGTTGGGCACGATCAGGGCGGTGATGTAGTTGCGGCCGTCGCCGACCACCATGGACTGGGCGATGAAGGGGCTCAGGGCGAGGGCCCCCTCGATGGGCTGGGGCGCGACGTTCTTGCCGTTCGACATCACCAGGATTTCCTTCTTGCGATCGGTGATGGTCAGGTAGCCGTCCTCGCTCAGGGTGCCCACGTCGCCGGTGCGCAGCCAGCCGTCGGGGGTGATGGCCTCGCGGGTGGCCTCTTCGTTGTTGAAGTAGCCGAGCATGATGTTGGGACCGCGCGCCAGGATCTCGCCGTCCTCGGCGATCTTGATCTCGACGTCGGTGAAAGCCTGGCCGACCGTGCCAATCCGGGCGCGGCCGGGGCGGTTCACGGCGATGACCGGTGAGGACTCGGTGAGGCCGTAGCCCTCGAGCACCGTGATGCCGAGGATCTGGAAGAACATGCCCACCTCGCGCGGCAAGGCGGCGCCGCCCGAGACGCAGCAGCGCAGGCGGCCGCCGGTGCGCTCGCGTACCTTCGAGAAGACGAGCTGGTCGGCGAGCTTGAGCTCCATGGCGGTCCAGGGACCGGGCTCCTGGCCCTGCTCCTTGGCCAGGAAGACACGGCGGCCGAGGTCCAGGGCCCAGGTGAACAGGGCGCGCTTGACCAGCGACCCCTCGTTGACCGAGCCGAGGACCCGGGCGCGGATCTTCTCGTAGACGCGCGGCACGCTGATGATGAAGGTCGGCTTGACCTCGACCAAGTTGGCGGCGATGGAGTCCATGGACTCGGCGTAAGCGGTGCAGGCGCCCTTGGTGAGGAAGGCGTAGTAGGCGACGCGCTCGAAGACGTGGCACAAAGGCAGGAAGCTCAGGGCGCTGTCCTCGGGCTTGAGGTCGATCAGGTCCAGCACGCCGCTCGCGTTGGTCGCGTGGTTGCGGTGGCTGAGCATGACCCCCTTGGGGTTGCCCGTGGTGCCCGAGGTGTAGATGATCGAGGCGATGCTCTGGGGCTCGACGGCGCGCTCCCGGTGGGCGATCTCCTCGTGGTGCTTGGTGCCGAGCGCTTCGCCCTTGGCGACGAAGTCGGCGAACTTGACGACCTCAAGGCCGGCGCCCTCTCCGGAGCTCGCGTCCATGACCACCACCAGGCGCAGCGAGTCGGCTTCCTTGGCGGCTTCAAGGACCTTGTCGCGCTGCTCGATCGACGAGCAGACCATGACCTCGGGGCGGGCGTCGTTGAGGATGAAGGCCAGCTGCTTGGGCGAGAGGGTCATGTAGACCGGGACGTTGATGGCCCCGATGCGCTGGATGGCCATGTCCGTCTGGACCCACTCGGGCCGGTTCTCGCTCAGGAGGGCGACGCGATCGCCCGGACGCACGCCAGCCTCGATCAAGGCAGAAGCGAGCGCCGTGACGCGGCGATCCATCTCGCCGAAGGTGATGTCGTGCCACGTCCCGTTCTGCTTGTACCTGAAGCCCACCCGTTCCCGGTTGCGCTCCATGGTGTGGTGGTAGATGGCGACGAGGGTTTCCAGCATCGGTACCTCCTTCACGTGCAACGTTGCACCCTATAACCATACCACGAGGGCGGGAAGCCATAAGCTTCCCGCCCCCATGATCGATTGTGAGCCTAATCGTTGAGCAGATCCAGGTAGATCGGCTCGCGCTGCTTGGCCCCGGCGGCCCTCAGGACGGTCCGGATCGCGTTGATCGTCCGGCCTTGCTTCCCGATGACCTTCCCGACGTCGTCGGGATCGACCTGGACGCCGAGGCGGATCGCGTCCGGATCATCTCTGCGCTCGATGCGCAGCGCCTCGGGGTTCGAGACGATGCCCTGCAGGATGATATCGGCAACGGCAACGGGGTCCATAGCGCCTCCTAATCGGACTACGCGGTCGGGGTCGAGAGCTTCTCGAACGCGCCGATCTTCTTGAGCAGTTCGCGCGCGGTCTCGGTGGGCTGAGCGCCGGTACGGAGCCACTTGAGAGCGGCTTCCTCGTTGATGCGAACCTCAGCGGGCTCCTTCTGGGGATCGTAGAAACCGATCTCCTCGATCACGCGACCATCGCGACGGGAACGGCCATCAGCCACGACCATACGGTACTTGGGCTTCTTGGTCGCGCCGATGCGCTTAAGACGGATCTTCACCATGTCTGTATCACCTCCTTGTCGCTTGATAAAGTCGACACTAGCGCTTCTTGTTGGGCGGGAACGGAAACCCGCCGCCGAAGCCTTGTGGGAATTTTGGCATCTTCTTGCCGAACTGTTTCTCGAACTTCCCGAACTGCTTCATCATCTGACGCATGTTCTCGAAGTCCTTGAGCAGCTTGTTCACCTCTTGGATCGAGGTCCCCGAGCCGTTGGCGACGCGCCGCTTGCGCGACATGTCGAGGAGCTTGGGGTTGCGGCGCTCCTTGGGCGTCATGGAGCCGATGATCGTCTCGATGCGCTTTAGTTGCTTTTCGCCCTCGGCGAGCTGATCCTTGCTGATGTCCACCCCCAGCATCTTGCCGATGGGCAGCATCTCGAAGATCTGCGAGAGCGAGCCGAGCTTCTTGACCTGGCGCATCTGGCCCACGAAGTCCTCGAGGTCGAACTCCGCCTTGCGGAACTTCTCCTCGAACTTCTTGGCCTCGGCCTCGTCGATGGTCTCCTGGGCGCGCTCGATCAGGGTGAGCACGTCGCCCATCCCGAGGATGCGAGTCGCGATCCGGTCGGGGTGGAAAGGCTCCAGGGCGTCCAGCTTCTCGCCGGCGCCTGCAAATTTGATGGGGCGGCCCGTGACCTGCTTGACCGAGAGGGCAGCACCCCCGCGGGTGTCGCCGTCGAGCTTGGTGAGCACCACGCCGGTGATGTCGAGGGCCTCGTGGAAGCTCTCGGCGATCTTGACCGCGTCCTGACCGGTCATGGCGTCGACCACCAGCAGGATCTCCTGCGGCTGGAGGGTCGCCTTGAGGCGGCGGATCTCGTCCATCATCGCCTCGTCCACGTGCAGGCGGCCCGCCGTGTCGACGATGACGTAGTCCTTGCCGTTCTGCTTGGCGAAGGCGACGGCCTCGGTGGCGATGCCCACCGCGTCGGTGGACCCTTCCTGGAGGAAGACGGGAACGTTGATCTGCTTGCCCAGCACCTCGAGCTGCTTCATGGCCGCGGGACGGTACACGTCGCAGGCGACCAGAAGGGGGTTGCGGCCCTTCTTGCGCAGGTAGAGGGCGAGCTTGCCCGAAGTGGTGGTCTTACCCGAGCCCTGGAGGCCGGCCATTAGGATGATCGTGGGGCCGGGATGGGCCTCGGCCAAAGGCGCACGCTCGCCGCCGAGCAAGGCGACCAGCTCGTCGTTGACGATCTTGATGAACTGCTGACCGGGGTTGAGGCCCTGCATGACCTCGGCGCCGAGGGCCTGCTCCTTGACCTTGGCGACGAACTCCTTGACCACCGCGAGGCTCACATCGGCCTCCAGCAGGGCACGCCGCACTTCGCGCAGGGCCTCCGAGATGTTCTCCTCGGTGATCTTGCCCTGCCCGCGCAGCTTCTTGAAGACGTCTTGGAGCTTATCGCTCAGCGATTCGAACATGATGCTCCGATCGGATCCTGGAACGGCCTTGACCAAGCGGATCTTAGCCAAGACTTAACATTATAGGCGATCGCCACAACAACCGTCAATTGCGTCGGAAGCGACCGCTCAGGAGACATCTTCCGGCGGCTCGTCGTGGATCTCGGGATCCAGCTCGGAGGGATCCGGGGTGGGCTGGGGAGTTGGCGCGACAACGGGCCCGCCCGGCCGCGAGGGCTCCACCCCTTCGAAGGGAGTAGGCTCGGTCACAGGGCGCCACGTGGGGGTGGGCGTCGGGGTCGCAGAGGCAACGGGCCTTGCGGTGGGCGTCGGGGTCGGAGTGAGCTCCTGAGGGGGCACCAGACCCTCCACGCCCTTCTCGTCGGCGAAGCACCCGAGCAGGGTGAGGACCAGGGCTCCGGCGACCATGCGCCAGGCGACGCGGCTTGGCATAGGCACTAGAACTCCGGCCGCCGCAGCCCCACGCTCAGCCGGGTGGCCGACGTCTTGTCGGCGCTCACCCGGTAAAGGTCGGGGCTGTTGCCTGAGATGAACTCCAGGATGCCGTCCGAGCGAGCGTCCATGGCCACGGGAACGTCGGGATAGGGACTGATCGTGGTGATCCTCGACCACTTGCCGGTCGCCGGATCATCCACCTGGTAAAGATTCCGGTCGTTACCGGCGTAATAGACGGCTCCGCCCACCGCCGCAAAGGCCCTGGGGCGCGTCGAGAGCCTGAGCTGGAGATCGGGGGCGCCGTTCAGGCCGAACTTGTACAGACCGCTCGGTGAAGCGGTGTAGACGCCCGAGGCGTGGACGAGGACCTCGCTGGCGGCACGCGTAGGGCCCTCGCCGATGACAGCGGCGTTGAGGCGCACCTCCGCCGAGCTGTTGCCGGTATAGACCTTGTCGCCGGTGCGATCGACGCCCATGGGCAGAGGGTCGTAGCCGCCGGCGGCGTACTTCTCGACGAAGCTCGTCCTGGCGGCGTTGTAGAGGACCACCCCGGTGACGCCACTTGCCATGGTGTTCTGGCTCACGATGATCTGGCCGTTGGCGAGGGCGTCGATGTCGTAGGGCGTATTGAGCGGCTTCGGAAGGGTCGTGACGGTGCCGTCGGCCGAGACCGTCTTGACGTTGCCGGTCTTGGCGTCGAGGCCTTCGGCCACCAGCACCGTGCCGTCCGGTGCGACCCCGATGCCGTTGGGGTTGCTGAGGGTCCCGCCCGAGAGGGCGACTTCGGTCCAGACGTTCCCGACGAGCTTGTAGAGTCCGTTTCCGGGGTTGGTGGCCGCGTAGTAAGTGTTATCGGCCTGGTTGACCGCGAGCCCGTACACCCCGGGCAGATCGTTGCCGAGCTGGCTTCTGGCGAAGGCGCTCGCGGCGTTGTAGCGATAGACCTTGCCGTTGTCGCTGACGATCGGATTGCCGGCCTTGTCGAGGACCACCCGGCGAGGCGCGCTCAAAGTCGCATCCAAGAGGTCATGAATGAAAGCGTTCGTCTGGCCGGTCGGCGAGATCCGCGCCAGTCGGCCGTCGTAAGTGAGGAGGTAGAGAACCCCACCGCGAGCGGCGATCGAAACGGGCGAGTTGACGAGCGCTAACACGTCCTGGGCCGTGCCGAAGGCGGACGCGCGCATCACGCCCGAGTAGCGCAGCCACAAGGTGTCCTCGTCGTAGCCTCTTTGAAGATTCCTGGTGGTGGAGCCGGCGAAGGCGTACTTGTTGGCCCAGACCGTGCCGTCCGGCGCCACGTCGAAGCCCGTGCTCAGAGCCCGGATGCCCTGGGCGTACGTAGTGGCGCGACCGAAGGCGTCGAAGCGCGTGACGCCGCCCGTGTCCTGGTGGCTCGCGAAGAGGTAGCCGAGACGGTGGGTGAGGCCGTAGGGGTTGGCGATGCCCACGGCGAAAGGCTGCGAGGTCTTGCCGTCCGCCGAGACCTTGAGGATGGCGTTGACCTTGCTCAGCGCCACGTAGCGATGGTTGTCGCCATCGAGTGCGAAGCCGTTGGCGGTCGAGATTCCGTAGGCGAAGGGGTAGACGCCGCCGCTGGGCGTCACGCGCAAGAGGCGCGCGTTGTCCCCGTCGCCTACGTAGAGGGTGCCCGCCTCGTCCAGATCGAGCCCGGTCGGCGAGGGGATCGAGGCGTGGAAGGTGACGCGCTGAGCCGGGCTTGCGGCCGTAGGGGGCATGATCTTGAGGACCACGCCACCCTTGTTCGCGGCGACGAAGACGTTCCCTCCGGAATCGACCGCGACCCCCCAGGGGGTGTCGACATAGGCCCAGGTCGAGCGATTGGCATTGGCGATCGCAAGGCGGCTGACCTTGCTCTCGATCCCCTGCTCGGCGACGTAGAGGTACCGGCCCAGGTGCTCGAAGGCGAGGCCCACCGGATGGTCGAACCCCGAGAAGGAAGGCAGGACCGGTACGGCGTCCGAGAGCCTGAAGCGCGAGACGACGCCTTCGTCGTGGCTGGCCACGTACAGAGCGCCGTCGGGCCCGAGGGCCAGCCCCGTGGGATGGGGCACGCTCACCCAGTCCTCGGGCGCGGTCGGGGTGCCGGTTGCCATGTCGAAACGAACGATCTTGCCGCCGTCATAGCAGGCCACGTAGAGCTTCTTGGCCGCTCGATCGTAGGTCAGGGCCCGAGGACCCGGCAGGCCCGCCTCCACCAAGGTGGTGACGGTGCCGTCGAGGGCCACCCGGCTCAGGGTGCCGAACTCCTGGCTGACGACCAGCAAGCGCCCCTCGTCGTCGAGGGCGTCGTGGCCGTCGCCGCCGATCACCTCGAAGCGCTCGCCTGCGACCACGGTGCCGTCGATCTCGAGCGAGATCGCTCCCGACGTGGCCCCGAGAGGCACGGGCACGTCGATCCGGGTGCCGTTGGCGTAGGCGTGGACGTCCTCGGGCGGGACCCGGATGCCGTTGAAGCGGACGACGTTCTTGGTGGGATCGGCCGTATTGAAGCCCGACCCCATCAGGGTCACCGACGTGCCGACCCGGCCCGAGCGGATGCTGATGCCGTCGAGGGCGAAGACGGTGCCCGTCTTGAGGTACTCGCCGGTGTGGAGGTTGAAGGCCAGGTAGCGCAGGGGGTCCTGATCGTAGTTCAGGGCGCTCTTGATCAGCGCGTAGACCTTGTCGTAGTCGGCACGCTTGAAAGGGAAGGAAGGGTCCTGCCAGCGCGCGTCGTTCTTGGGCATCAAGCAGCCGATGAGGGAGGCCGGAGCGGGGTCGAACCCCCGGTCCGCAAGGAAGCGCAGCCCCAACATGGCGGCGACGACGCTGGTGCCCTCGTGGATGGTCACGTCGCCCGTCGTGTCGTTGGTCAGGCTGAGCCAGCCACCCCGGTAATAGAGAAGGGTCCGCAGGCGAACGGCCTCGGCCCCCGGCTGGTTGTACTGCCCGTTGGCGCCCTTGATCCCCTTGACGGCTTCCAGGAAGTAGGCGCGCGTCGGATCGGGCTTGAAGGAGGCCCCGAAGTTGAAGATGAAGCGGCCATCGGCCGTCGTGACGGTGGAGCCCACCGTCGCGTGGGTGGCGGTGTCGATGAGCGAGACCGTCGCGCCGGCCGCGACGTCGTCGTCGACGGTGAAGGCCTGGACAGAAGGGTCTTTCAGGAGGATCCGCCCCTGCAGGAGCATCTCGGAGGCCGCGATGGGCGTCGTCACCGGCAGGCGCACGAGCGGCTCCGGGCGAAGGCAGCCCGCTAGGAGCACCCCGGCGAGGGCGAGCACGACGTGGTTGAAGCGAAGCGCCATGACCGCCCTCCTAGATTTCCGGCCCGCCGAGGCCGGTGGGGACCAGGGTGCGCGTGATCGTGTTGACGCCGCTGTACTTCTCGAGGCGGTGCTGCGTGTGGATGGTGGCGTAGAAATCCCCGTTCCAGCAGGCGCCGCCGTAGCCGATGTTGCTCGAATCCGTTTCGAGCAGGCTCTTCTCGATCTTCGTGAAGCCGGTATCGAAGCGCAGCACGCGGGCCGTACTCGCCCCGATCGACCAGGCCTTGCCGCTGGCCGGATCGAAGCCGAACCCGTGCGGGCCTCGAGACTCGCTGGAGTCGAACACGTGGCGCGCCTCGCTGACGGCCGGATCCAGGTTGATCCGCGTCACGCCGCTGTAGCCGTTGTACTGGGAGCTCGTGACGTACAGGTAATCCTTGCCCTGATAGGTCCCTACTGCGAGCGCAGTGGTGACGAAGCCGCCCAGGGTCCCCCCGAACAGGTTGAAGAGGCCCGCCCACTTTGCCGGCGTGCTGCCCCCGAAGGTGTGAGTGTAGACCCCAGCACCAGGCGACGAGAAGTAGACGCCCGTGGTGCCGATGGGCGCCATGCGCGCCGCGCCGCCGACGAAGTTGTAGCTCTGCCGGTACTCGGCCGAGTACTTCCCCTGATCGTCACGGGGGTAGCGCCAGAGGCTCCCGCTGTCGAGGGTGAAGAGGGTCCCGTCGGGGGCCAGCTCCAGATCCAGCAGGTTGTTGCGAGCGACCGCCTTGGGGGTCACGAGAACGGCTGCCGTCTTGTAGCTATCCACCCGATAGGCGTTGCCGCCGGAGATCAGCCACATGTCCGCGCCGCTGAAGGCGATGCCCGTCGGATTGGTCAGACCGCCGAGCACGTCCGTGACGCTCCAATCGGCGGTCTTGATCCGCTTGATGCTGCCACTGCCAGCCGCCCCAGTCGCCCCGTTACCGAAAAAGACGTCCTGGGTGTCGGGATCGTAAGCGAGCGAAATCGGGCGATCGATCTTGTCGGTGATGGTCCCGAGCAGCGCGCCGTCGGCGCCGAAGACCTGGATCACCTGGTCGCTTGCATCCGTGCCCCGGCAGGCCACGTAGATCCGCCCGAGGGCGTCCAGCGCCACGTCCTCTGGAGAGGGGGCCGTCGTGACGAAGCGGCTCATGACCCCGGTCGAGGGGTCGATCTTCACGAGGTAGTTCTCCTCGGGCTGGGCGATGTAGAGCGGACCGGTGCCGCTCGGATGCATGGCGAGCCCCCGGCTGACGCGCAGGGGGGTGCGAATCACGCGGGTGCGCGCTAAGGCGGGGTCGGTGACGTCGAACGCCCAGAGCTCCGAGAGGTTCTTGTAGACCGTCTCGCCGTCGCGGCTATCCGGCAGATAGACGTAGAGCCGGTTCTTGAGATAGGCCAGACCGCTCGGCAGGACGAGATTGCGCACGACCGTCGAGAAGGACCCGTCGGCCAGGATGATGCGGATGATCGTGCCGCTCCCGGCGTTCGAGACGTAGAGGTGGCCCCGCGCCTCGTCGAGCGCGACCCCCGAGGGGTCGTTCAGGCCCCGGGCGATGGTCGTGACGCTGCCGTCAGGCGCCACCCGGATCACGCTGTTGTTCGCCGCGTTGGCAACGTAGAAGGTGCCGTTCGAGGCAACGGCAAGGCCCTTGGGATAGCTGACCCCTTCCGAGAAGAGGTTGCTGTAGCCGTTCGTGTCGATCCGGTAGATGCGGTTGCTGGCGTTGTCGGCCACGTAGAGATAACCCGACGGGTCGGCGTCGACCCCGCCCGGGTTCTGGACCGAGGCGAAGGCCGTCACGACCCCGTCGGCCCCCACCCGGAAGACCGAGTTGCCGGCGTTGTTGGTCACGTACATGGTCCCGAAGGTGTCGAAGGCCAGGGACCAGGGGCGGCTGAAGCCCGACTTGTAGAGGGTGGTCACGCCGCTGTCGGGATCGACCTTGGAGACCGTGTCGTTCCCGAAGTTGGCCACGTATAGGACGTAGCGACCGGGCGTGAGCGGGTCGGGGCCGAAGGAGAGGCCGCGGGGATTCTTGAGGCCGGTCGCAGTGACGGGCTGGAGCGCCCCGTTGAAAACCTTGACGATCCGGTCGGTGTCTTCCAGGGACAGGTACAGCACCCCCGAAGGGGAGAAGGCGAGCCCCCAGGCGCCAGTAGCGCCGGTGGCGTAGGTCGTCCAGTTCGCCTTGGCGGGCTTGGCGGGATCGATCCGGTGGATGGTGCCGTCCCCGTCGGCCACGTAGAGGAGGTTGTCCGGCCCCAGGGTCAGGCCCCGGGGACGGTTGAGGCCGGTTACGAGCGGGACGGTGATCCCCTCGCTGGTGATGCGCGAGATGGTGCCGAAGTCGTAATTGGCGGCGTAGAGGTTGCCCCGGGCGTCGATGACGCTGTGGCCGTCGCGCGCCGCGAGCTGGAAGGAAGCGGTGCTCATGAGCAGCAGATCGCCCACCTGTACCGAGACCGGGCCGCTGATGGCCCCTGCGGGGACCTTGACCGTCAGGCGGGCGCGATCAGGCGAGACCGCAAGGACCGGGGCCGGCAATCGAACGCCCCCGCTGCCCGTGAAGGTGACCTTGTTGTTGCCCGCGAGCGAGTCGAAGTTGTCGCCGACCACCTCCACCGTCTCGCCGACGGCGACCGAAGGCGGGCTGAAGTACGAGATGGTGAAGGGATTCTTGGCGAGCACGAAGGAGCCGAGATCGGGCGCAGAGACGTCGAGCAGGATCGAGCGCACCGGGTCCTGGTCGAGGGCGAGCGACGCCTCCACCAGCTCGGTTGCTTGCTTGAGGGCGGCGATGGTGATGCCCGTCTTGGCGCTCTGCGTGAAGGTCTCGGGGTCGTCGGCGACCTGCAGGCTCGAAATCAGGTCGTTGAGCGGCACGGCCTGCCCGGCGCCGGTGCGCAGGCCCGCGATGATGCTGAGGGCGGTGGTCGCCGGGGTGACGATCACACCCGCTCCGGGGGCCGTCGCCGCCGAGCTCCAGCTGCCCGAACGGTAGGCGACCAGGGTGCGGATGCGCGCGAGCGGCGCCCCGACGCGGTTCGGTACGTCCGAGCCCGCCATGAGCCCCTTGAGGGCTTCGAGGTGGTAGACCTGGCCCGAGACGGGCCTAAAGCCGTTGCCGAAGGTCAGCCGGAAGGTGCCGGTGGGGCTCGTGACGCTCGAAGCGAGCGTATGGCCGCTCGAGGGGTCGATGAGGGCGATGGTCGCCCCGGCGGCGATCTCGCCAATGGTGGAGCTCTGGGTCTTGAAGACGCTCAGTTCCACGCGGCCAGTGAGGGGCTCGATGGGTGCGGCGACCTCACCGACGGCCGTTGGTGCCCCGTGGGATGGCGCGAAGGCGTGCGGGCAGCCCGAGACGAGCAGGACCAGGCACAGCAAAAGGAGCTTCCGTAGGTTAGGGGCAAAGCTGCTCCAAGCAGCGCGACTCAGGTTCAAGGCCATCACTGCCTCTTGCCGCACGGCAGGATCACTCCACGGTCGTTACCACCCCTTGATGGGGGCAAGACGGGAAGTTGCGTTCAACGCCGTCCGAAAACGCAGACACCCGAGCCTAGCACGAACCTGCGCTTGCTGGCAAAAGCTGATTATTCCTCGGCTTCTGGCCGCGGGGCGAGCAAGTCACGTTTGGCGAGCGCCATCAGGCCGCGGACCATCTTGCTGGTGACGTGGAGATCGAGGGTGGTGATCTCGTCGATGGTGCCGAAAGAGGGCGGCGGCTCGGCCGGTTCCAGGTCCTCGACCCGGATGGGCTGCAGGGTCTTGGAGCTCTTGACCCGCTTGGGCCAGAAGCGATCGAGCGCATCCATCAGCTCGGGGGCGCGCGCGTTGGCGAAGTCCGCGAGCGCCACGGCCGCGGCTTCGGGGTCGAAGACGTCGGCGGGCTTCGCGTCCTGGATGGCGCCGATCCACTTGCCGTGACCCTTTGCCGCCTGCTTGCGCAGGTGGTGGCTCACGTAGGCCTCATAGTAAGTGTGCAGGTTGGTCGCAAGCGTGCCCAGGCGCTTGGTGTCGAGCTTGGCGTCCAGGATCTGGCGCCACAGGATCGGCTTGGTGTGGTAGGGCTGACCCATGTCCTCGAGGTAGTGGACGGACCGGGTGAGGAAGCGGAAGCCCCAGTAGTAATCCTGCTTGTTGAAGGCGACGCGGGCGAGGTCGTAGTAGGCCTTGACCCGCTTGGGGGCCTCGCCCAGCTTCACGACGCCGTTGGCGAGCTGGTAGCTCTGGTGGCGATAGCCCTTGGATCCGCCGGTGAGGCTTTGCAGGGGCGAGGCCTCGATACCGTCGTCGAGGCCCCAGTCGGGCTCGTCTGCGTAGCGGATCATGATCTCGCGGGCGTTGGTCGTCTCGCCCACGAGCTTGTCCAGGTAGACGGGCTTGTAGTCGGGGTTGATCGCCTTTTCCTGCTCGGCGTAGGTGTAGGGCGTGACCTTGACCGCGCGGTACTGGTTGAGCCACTTGACCTCGCGCAGGATCTCGCGGGTCAAGAGGTCGTGATCAGCCCAGGCGAGGGCGGGCGCCGGGAAGAAGGCACAGGCGATGAGGGCGAAGGCGACGGAACGCTTGAGAATCAATTGAACCTCGATGGCGAAGGGAACGATCGCTTCCCAGATTATGCCCGAAAGGTTTCGGCTGAAACGAGCCCGCCGTGTACTCGCTGCTCGACGGGTCCTTGCAGCAAGCGCTCGCCCTCAACCCCAAGCACCAGAACGCCAAAACAGGCCTCGATTATCAACGCAAATTCAAGCGCTCGTCGGGGTCTGAGCGGCGAAGGGCCGTCCTTCCAACTTTGGGAGACGGCTTTTCGCATAGACGGGAACCTAATCGGGAGTGCGCGAGTCTCATGGTATAAGGGTGGAGCATGAACCCCAACGCGGCAGACGAATCAGCACTCATCAAGGCCTACCAACAAGGCGACAAGCGCGCCGCGGAGGCGATCTTTCGACGCTACCACCCGATGGTCCACGCCCTGGCGACGCGGATGCTCGGTAACGCGGCGGAGGTCGACGATGCGGTGCAAGAGGCGTTCATCCGTGCCTTTCGCGGCCTCAAGACCTTCCGAGGCGAATCGTCGCTCAAGACCTGGATCTACCGGGTCGCCACCAACGTCTGCCTGACCCAGGCGGACAAGATCAAGCGGACGCAACCCTACGACAGCCTCGACGACCCGCTCGGCGAGGAGGGGGGCGAGACCCGCGGCAGCCAGATCCCCTCCGACGTGCGGCCTCCCGACGAGGCCCTCTTGGGAGAGGAGCTGGGCGACAAGATCCAGGCGGCGCTGGATAAGCTGAGTCCCGAGTTTCGGGCGGTGCTGGTCCTGCGCGATGTGGAGGGGCTCTCGTACGAGGAGGTGGCGGCGACGACCGGCGCCAACCTCGGGACCGTCAAGTCGAGGCTGGCGCGGGCGCGGACCCAGGCCATGCGCTGGTTGAAGGAGTACCTTGGATGAGAACGGAGGATCCAGCCATGGATTGCGGCCACGCGCAACTGCAGCTCTCGGGCTACATCGACGACTGCGTCTCGCCGGACGAGGCCCACTGGCTCCGCGCTCACCTTTCGAGCTGCCCCGACTGCGCCCAGCACCTGGCGCTCCTGCTCGGCACCCTCCAGGCCCTGCGCACCCTGCCGCGCGAGCTGCCCCGCACCGACTGCTGGGAGGCCGTCGCCTTCACCCTGCGGCGCGAGGGGCTGATCCGCGCCTGGTGGGCGCGCCCCCTGCCATGGGGGGTCGCAACGGCGGGGGTGGTGGCCGTGGTGGTCGCCTACAGCGCGCTCAGGCCCACCCCGCCCCCGGCGAGCCTGGATGCCTACTGGCGCGAGCACGCCATCTTCACCGCTCAGGAGGAGCCCGTGCTCTTCAACGGTGGCTCTTCCATCGACGCCATCGAGGCCACCTTCCAGCTACAGGGCCAATGACCATGGTAAGGCTGTCCCTCGGTATCACCGCCCTCACGGGCGCCACCCTCTTCGCCCCCGCCGCCCTGGCCGCCGCCGAGCCCTCGTTCGCACGATTGGTCCAGGCCAGTTCGATCCCCTACGTCGGGGAGCTGGTGGTCAACGGCCGCACCGTCCTCAAGGTGACCCAGGGTTCGGGCGACAAACGCCGCCAAGAGGTGGTCTCGCCCCCGCGCATGGTCGGCGAGCTGGTGGTGGACAACGGCAAGACCCGCTGGCACTACTCGCCCCGGACCCGCCAGGTCGACATCACCCCCTCGACCCTCGGCATGCGCCGCCCCCTGGTCAGCGAACGCCTGCTTTCGCGCAACTTCAAGCTCGAGGTGGGTCCCCGCGCGACGATCCTCGGCCGCCCGACCCGCATCGTCGAGATCGTCCCCCTGCACCCCGAGCGCCCACGCCAGCGCCTCTGGATGGACGTGACCACCGGCCTGCCCCTTCGGACCGAGCACCTGAGCCCCAAGGGGCTCGTCCTCGACCGCAGCGAGTTCCGCAGCATCCAGATCAACGCCCCCATGACGGCCGAGGCCTTCGAGTTCACCCTGCCGTCCCGCGCCAAGGTGACCAGCTCGGTCCAGGTGCTCGCCTCGGGCAAGGAACTGGACGACCTCCAGGTGGAGCTGCCCTTCTCGCCGCAACTGCCGAGCTACCTGCCGGCGGGCTTCGAGGTGCTCGACGTGCAGGTCTTCGAGCGCAAGGGGGTCCGCAGCGTCCACTGGCGCCTCAGCGACGGGCTCGGGATGCTGTCGCTGTTCCAGGCGACCCGCGAGAGCATGCCCGCCAAGCCCGAGAGCGCCCGCGAGGTGGCCATCGACGGCGCCCGCGGCTACGTGATGGGCCACGGCGCCCACCGCATGCTCTGCTGGGAGGTACCGACCGGCACCTACTCGCTGGTGGGCGACCTCGGCGAGACCGAGCTGACCAAGATCGCTTCCTCCACGGCTCCTTGAGCGATCGCTCGCCAAGAGGGGAACTTTTCCCGTCCGCGAGTGGTCCATAGGAGCGACACTTCACTCACACGTCCGAAAGGAGTCCAACGCCCATGCGCATGCGCGTGTTGCCCGCTGCCCTCACCCTGGTGATCGGCGCCGGCGGGGGCGCCATCGGAGCCGCGGCGGTGCTCGCCGCCAAGCCCGCCGTCGAAGCCAAGCCTGCCTTCGCGACGCCCTCCAGTGCCCCCATGCCTGTCGCCGCCAGCGGCGGCGAGATCATCGCGGATCTGGTCGACAAGGTGGGGCCGGCGGTGGTGAACATCGACACGGTCAGCGAGCGGCGGGTTCCCGCCTACTCGTTCAATCCCTTCTCCTTCGAGGACTTCCTCAACGGGCAGCCCATGCAGCAGCGCCAGCGGATCGTCCAGCAGAAGGGGGTCGGCTCGGGCTTCGTGGTGCGCCCCGACGGCCTGATCGTCACCAACAACCACGTGGTCGCAGGTGCCACCGACCTGACCGTGACCCTGCCGGATGGCCGCAAGTTCAAGGGCAAGCTGATCGGCACCGATCCCGGCAGCGATCTTGCCCTGGTCAAGGTGGAGGCCAAGGACCTGCCCTCGCTCAAGCTCGCGGATCCCAAGACCCTGCGCGTCGGCCAGTGGACGGTCGCCATCGGTAGCCCGCTGGGCCTGAGCCACTCGGTCACCGCCGGCATCCTGAGCGCCATGGACCGCGAGGTCTCGGTCAACAACCGGGTCGGCTTCCTGCAGACGAGCACCCCCATCAACCCGGGCAACTCGGGTGGCCCCCTGCTCAACCTGAAGGGCGAGGTGATCGGGGTCAACACGGCGGTGGCGGCCCACGCTCAGGGCATCGGCTTCGCAGTGCCGGTGGACACCGTCTCGCGCATCATTCCCCAGCTCGAGTCCAAGGGCAAGGTCGAGCGCGCCTGGCTCGGGGTGGGTCTCAAGGACCTGCCCGACAACCGCCAGGCCATGTTCTACCCGGTCGACTCGGGCGTGATCGTCGCCCAGGTGGATCCCAAGGGCCCCGCGGCCAAGGCGGGTCTCGCCACGGGTGACGTGGTGCAGGCCATCAACGGCAAGCCCATCAAGAGCGCCCACGAGCTGATCGTGACGGTGAACACCCTCAAGGTCGGCGAGAAGGTCTCGCTGCTGGTCAACCGCGAAGGCCAGAAGAAGACCCTCGACGTCACCCTCGGCCAGATGCCCCAGCGAGTGGCCAACGCGGCCCAAGAGCAGCAGCAGCAGATGGAGGCCCAGCCGGAAGAAGGCGAATAAGCCCGACCCCAGACGGTCTACAGGCGCCTGTTATCGCGATGATCGTGCGATAATGGGCGCCTGTCACCGTTGAAAGGACCCTCCATGAAGTCGCTCGCCCTTACCGGCCTCACCGTGGCCGTCGTCGCCGCCCCGTTGCCCGCCCTCGCCGAGACCGCGCCTCCGTCGCTCGACCTTGCGATCGTGCGCGGGGTCAACTCCTTCGGCGCGCCGGCGCTCGATTGGCCCATGGGCGTAGTGTCCCACAACTACTTCCTGGCGGGCGCGCCGCTCGCGCTCGCGGTGGCGGCCGATCACACCACCTTCAAGGCCCCAGCGGCGGCCCTGGTCGCCGAGGGGCTCGCCGGTGTGAGCGTCACGCTTCTCAAGCCGCTCTTCGGCCGCGAGCGGCCCTTCAAGGCCGATCCCGCGCTGCGGACGCCAAGCGGCCACTGGAACGAGTCCCCCGAGAGCTTCCCCTCGGGCCATGCCGCCGTCTCCTTCGCGGCGGCCACGGCGATCGCCGACCTGCAGCCAAGCTGGGCCTGGCCGGCTTACGGCCTTGCGGCACTCATCAGCTACTCGCGGATGTATAACGGGGTCCACTACCCTACGGACCTGCTCGTGGGCGCCCTGCTGGGAATCGGGGCAGGCAAGGTGACGACCTGGGGCATGGGCCAGGTGACGGATCGCTACGGCTGGCCCATCTCGGGGATCTCCACCGGAGGCGACGCACTGACCCTGAGTGTCGGACGGCAGTTCTGAGGCCTATCTGGACTGAGGTGAACACACGCTCGATTCTCCTGCTCCCTTGCGGGGCGGGGAGAGTTCAAGCGGGGCTAGCCCCCGCTACGATGCGTTTGCTCCCTGTGCCGTCGCGCGCGATCGCGCAATCTCCGCCCGATAAGCAGCCACTTCCTTCTCGACCCAGGCGGCGCGAGCCTCCTCGGTCCAACCTTCGAGGGCTTGCAAGCTCCCGCTCATGACCGCCGCAATCTCGTCCACGGCGTGCAAGCCCTGGTTCGCATCGAGTAGGTTCAGGCGGGTCCGGCGCATCATGACGTCCTGCAGGGTCATGGCGAGCTCGAAGCGCACGAAGTAGGCGACCTCCGCCCGCAAGAGCGGGGTCTCGGGGCTCAGGCCCGAGATGCTGCGGTCCAGGCCCCGGTCCGCATCCATCAGGGACAGCACCACCAGGTAGTTGGTGCCGTAGCGCCCGATGAGCGTGCGGATGAGCGCTGGCTCCACCGTCGGATGGGTCGCAAGCGCGTACTGCAAGTACGCCTCCAGGCTGCCGCCCGGGATATCGCCGCCCGACAGGGGCACGTCGTCGCAGTGACGATCCGTCAACGGCGCAAGCCACGCCTCCTCCCGCAGGCTCTTCACCGCCACGTCCACCACCTGGCGCGCCATGGCCCGGAAGGTCGTGTACTTGCCCCCCGCCACGCAGATGAGGCCCGAGGCGGTGGTGAAGATCTCGTGCTCGCGCGAGATGTCCGACTCGCTGACGCCATCGCCCTCGGGCGCGATCAAGGGGCGCCACCCGCCGAAGGTCGCGATCACATCGTCGGGCGTCAGGTTCGCACCGGGGCAGGCCGCGTTCGCCGCCTCCAGCACATAGCGGATCTCGTCGGAGTTGGCGTAGATGTCGTCGTCCAGGTAGGAATCGCCCTCGGCCCCTTCGGCGTGCGCCGTGTCCGTCGTCCCGATGATCGTGCGATCCCCGTAGGGAATGACGAACATCAGGCGCCTCTTCTTGGGATCGTCCGTGTCCGCGCTCTTGATGACGATCGCTTTCTCGGTGATCTTGCGGGTGACGACGTGAATTCCCTTGGTCGGCTTCAGGCGCGGCTTGGCGTCCGGGTCGTCCAGGCGGTTGAGCCGATCCACCCAGGGCCCGGTCGCGTTGATCACCCGGCGGGCATGAACTTTCAAACGCTGGCCGCCCAGCCGATCGTGGAGCACCACCCCCGTGAGCTTGCCGTCCGGGCCCTTCTCGAAGCGCTCGACCTCGGCGTGGTTCGCGATCGCCGCCCCCCAGAGCGCCGCCGTCTTGATGGTTTCGACGTTCATCCGGGCGTCCTCGGTCAGCCCGTCGACGTACGACAGCGCCCCCGTCATGCCCTCCTGGCGCAGGACGGGCTCCTGGCGCACCGCCTCCTTGGGGCGGAGCTTGCGGTGCAGGCGGCCCAAGCGGAACTCGGAAGCACTCGCAAGCCCGTCGTAGAGCCACAGCCCCACGTCCATGAGCCCGAGGCCGTGCCCGCCGTACTCCTTGAAGATCGGGTAGAGGAAGGGCAGCTCCTTGGCCAGGTGCGGCGCGTGCCGAAAGAGCCGGTTGCGCTGGCTCAGGGCCTCGTGCACCAGGCGCAGCTCGCCGTGTTCGAGATAACGCAAGCCGCCGTGCAGGAGCTTCGAGCTCTTGCTGCTGGTGCCGCCCGCGAAGTCGCCGCGCTCGATGAGGGCCACCTTGAGGCCGCGCAGGGCGCCTTCGAGGGCAACCCCGGCCCCGATGATGCCCCCGCCGATGACCAGGAGATCCCAGCTCTCCTTGGAAAGGCGCTCGAGGGTCACCCGGCGCGAGGTGGCGGACAGTTCACGGCTCAGCATGGCGGCAGCTTATCCCTTCGATCTCAGGCGATCGGCTCGCGGACCCCGTCCTCTTCGGGACGGGCCCAGTCGCGCGAACGTGCAACGGCCCGCTGCCAGTCGCCGCGCAGGCGCTTGCGGGTCTCGACGTCCATGGCGCTCGAAAAGGTCGTAAGGCCCCCGTCGAGCGGGATGGCCTCGGGGCTCTCCCAGAAGCCGACGCCCAGGCCCGCGAGCATCGCCGCTCCCCAGGCCGTGCTCTCGACGACGGCCGCCCGGCGCACCGGCAGCCCCAGCACATCCGCCTGGAACTGCATGAGGAAGTCGTTGGAGGACGCTCCCCCGTCTACCCGCAGCTCGCGCAGGGCGCGGCCCGTGTCGGCCTGGATCCCCTCGATGAGATCCGCGCTCTGGAAGGCGATGGACTCGACGGCGGCCCGGACCAGGTGTGCCCGGCTCGTGCCCCGAGTGATCCCCACGATGGTGCCCCGGGCGTACGGGTCCCAGTGAGGCGCGCCGAGGCCCACGAAGGCGGGCACCAAGTAGACCCCGCCCGTGTCCGGCACCGTCTTCGCGAGGGCCTCGGAGTCGGAAGCTTTGGCGATCAGGCCCAGCTCGTCGCGCAGCCACTGGATGGTCGCCCCGCCCGAGAAGACGCTGCCCTCCAGGGCGTAGACCGTCTTGCCGCCAATCTGCCAGGCGATGGTGGTCAAGAGGCGGTTGCGGCTGAAGATGGGGCGATCGCCCGTGTTGACCAGCAAAAAGCAGCCGGTGCCGTAGGTATTCTTCCCCATCCCCTCTTCCCAGCACCGCTGGCCGAAGAGGGCCGCCTGCTGGTCGCCCGCCATCCCGGCGATGGGGATCCCCGCCCCCAGGCGACCGTGGGCCACAGTGCGGGCGAACTCACCGCTGTTGGGCAGCACCTCGGGCAGCATGGCCCGGGGGATGTCGAGCCGCGAGAGGATCTCGGGATCCCAGTCGAGGGTCGAGAGGTTGAAGAGCATGGTGCGGCTCGCGTTGGAGAAGTCCGTCGCATGCCGCGCACCACCCGAGAGGCGCCAGAGCAGGTAGCAGTCGATGGTCCCGAAGAGGACCTCGCCGCGCTCGGCCCGTCCGCGCAGGCCCGGCACCTGGTCGAGCAGCCACTGAAGCTTGGTGCCCGAGAAGTAAGCATCCAGCACCAGGCCCGTCTTGGAGGCGAAGAAATCAACCAAGCCCGCGTCGCGCAAGGCGTCGCACATGGCCGCGGTGCGGCGGCACTGCCAGACGATGGCCCGGTGGACGGGCTCGCCGGTCTCGCGGTCCCAGACCACGACCGTTTCGCGCTGGTTGGTGATGCCGATGGAGGCGATCGCCTCGCTCGAAACCCCAGCGGTCTCGAGACATGCGTCGATGGCCTCGCAGACCCCCTGCCAGATCTCGCTGGCGTCGTGCTCGACCCAGCCGGGCTGAGGGTAGTGCTGGGTCACCTCGCGGTAGGCGCGGCCCGCCACGCGGCCCTCGCGGTCGAAGAGCAGAACGGTGGAACCGGTGGTGCCTTGATCGATGGCCAGGACGTAACGCGCGGTCATGAGGCCTCCTCTTCGGGCAATGGCTTGGCAGGCCCTCCCATTTTAGAGCAAATCGCCCCCGGGTATGTCCTTTGTAAGGCAGCTTCGCCCTAATTTCCGCATCCTTGTTATAATCGAGCCGGCCGAATCAGCCAAGAAGGAGACGGTTTGAGCACATCCGGGTTGCAACCGAGGGGTCCACGCGCGGGTCGCGCCATCGCGCTCACCGCCATGACCGCCCTTGCGCTCAGCGCCGTCCTGCCGGCGTGGGCCCAGACCCAGCAGGGCATCTTCGTCGCCATCGGCGGCGGCCCCGAGCGCCCCGAGATCGTTTCGACCGTGCTGCAGCTCGCCGGCGGCAAGGACAAGCACGTGGTCGTGATGCCCACCGCCTCGGGGGCCCCCTCCGAGAGCGGCCTTGCTTACAAGCAATACTTTCAGGGAGCCGGCGTGCAGGAGGTGGACAGCCTCCCCATCCCCAACCGGGACGGCGCCAACGAGCTGGAGCCGGTCAAGACCATCGGCCGCGCCGACCTGTTGTACTTCACCGGCGGCGACCAGAACCGCCTGGTCAACACCCTCACCAACACCGCGGTCCACGGCTCGATCCAGACCGCCTGGCAGCGCGCCGCCCTCATCGCGGGTACCAGCGCCGGGGCCATGGTCTGGGGGCCCGAATTCATCGCCAACGGCAGCAGCCGCGGTGCTTTGCTCAACGGCTTCAGCCGGGACGCCCAGGGAATGCCGGGCCTCGAGCTGCGCCCCGGCCTCAACCTCTGGGAAAACCTGATCGTCGACACCCACTTCACCGAGCAGCAGCGCCTCGGGCGCCTGGTGCTCGCGGTGGCGAGCAACCAGGGCTACACCGGGCTCGGGATCGACGAGGGCACCGCCGCCATCGTCACCCACGACACCATCCAGGCCATCGGGGTGGGCGCGGTCACCGTCCTCGAAACCGACAAGGTAAGCGCGAGCAACGCCGAGACCGTCGGCCCCGGCCACCCGCTCGGCATCGGCAAGATCACCTACCACCGCCTCATCCCGGGCAAGACCTACCTGCGCAAGTGGAAGACCATCCAGGAGGATGCCCCCCTCGCCCCGGCCGAGGGCCAGCCCCCGCGCACGCCCTATATCGCGCTCGCCGGCAGCGACACGCCCCCCAAGCAATCGACGCCCATCTCGGACTTCGTGCGCGCCAGCGGCGGCAGCCAGGCGCGGATCCTGCTCTTGACCGGCGAGGGTGCCACCCAGGGCGCGCGCATGTGGAAGACCCACCTGCTGCGCCTGGGCGCGGCCCAGGTGGTCAACTACCAGTCCATCGAGCTTTCGGAGCAGGGGCTCGCCCTTGCGATCCAGCAGGCCACGGGCATCTTCATGCTCGAAGACGGCCGCGCGAGCCTCTTGAAGGCCCTGCTCGCCAACCAGAACCGGCTTGCTCAGGTCGTGATCGACGCCGGCCAGCGCATGCCCATGGGGGCCGCCGGCAACGGCGTGCGCCTCTTCGGGTCCCATGCGATCTTCGGTGCGCCCGGCTCCAACGACTACGTCTCGCTGCCGGGGCTCGGCATCCTGCCCGCGGCGGCGGTGGACAAGGCCTTCTGGACCACGGACGCGGTCGAGCGCTTGGTCCGCTGCTCGATCCGTGGGCAGCGATCGCTCGCCATCGGCCTCTCGCCCGACAATTCCCTCACCATCTCGGGCGGACAGGCCACCGTATTCGGTTCAAGCCAGGTCATGTTCCTGGAGGCCAAGGACGTCACGGGCTTCAAGCTCGCCCCCGAGGAATCCCCGGGCCCCACCGGGATCACGGGCATGGCCCTGTCGGTGGTGCCCGCCAACGGCTCGTACGACTTCATCCGGCGCGAACCCCGCTTCTAGCGTCGCCCGCATCACAGGAGAACCGCCGCCCATGTCGCTTGAAAGAGGCCTCGTCGAGTCCGACGGCTTTCAGCTACGCTATGTCATCGAAGGAGAAGGGCAACCCGCCCTCGTGATCGGCAGCGCGGTCTACTACCCCCGGACCTTCTCGGAACAGCTGCGCCGGCACCTACGGCTGGTGTTCGTGGACCATCGCGGCTTCGCGCCGGGCTCCACGACGACCGACACCGCCGCGTTCTCGCTGGATCGCCTGATCGAGGACGTGGAGCGGGTCCGGCAGCAGCTCGGGCTCGAGCGCATGATCGTCATCGGCCACTCCGGCCACGCCTTCATGGCCCTGGAATACGCCAAGCGCTACCCCGAGCACGTCTCCCACGTGGTCCTCATCGGCGCAGGCCCCGACTACGGCGAGGCCAACTCGAAGGCGGCGGATCGCTATTTCGAGGACCTGGTCGATGCGCCGCGCAGGGCGGCCCTCGAACGCAACCTGGCTCTCTTGCCCGCCGAGCTCGAAGCGGCCCCCGAACGGCGCTTCATCACCTTCTGCATCCGGCTGGGCGCGCGCAGCTGGTTCGATCCCGACTTCGACGCAGCCCCTTTGTGGGAAGACGTCGAGGTGAACATGGCCATGTTCGACCACGTGTGGGGCACGGTGTTCCGGGACATCGACATCACCCGGGGCCTGGAAACGTTCGATCGGCCAGTCTTCCTCGGGCTGGGCCTTTACGACTTCCTGGTGCCCCCGCACTACACCTGGAGCCCGATCCGCGCCAAGTTCAAGGACCTGACGGTGCGCCTCTTCGCCAAGAGCGGCCACACGCCCCAGCTCGAAGAGCCCGAGGCCTTCGACACGGCGCTCCTCGAATGGCTCGCGCGTCCTTCGATTTAAGCCGTCCATTACCCATTCTTTATCGATTTTCGCGCGCAGCGCCGGACAAGGATCCTTGGTACCTGTCCGTGAGGTCTTGCGCATGACGACGATCAATCCAAATCAGACGCCAGCCAGTGCCGAGGGCTATCGCCAGCTCCTGAACCAGCTCCACGGCATGACCGCCGCCGCCCCGCAGGCCCCGGCCCCGAGCCTCGGCCAGGACACCTACGTCCCGAGCACGCCGCCGGTCGCTCCCGCTCTGCCGCAAGTCGAGGCGCAGGGCCTCTTCAAAGATCTCGTCGGGCGCTTCCGCTCGCTGATGGACAAGCTCTTCGGCAAGCCGGCCACTCCCGCCCCCCAGCCCACGCCTACCCCCGCGACCAAGACCCACACCGTCGGCGAGGGCGACACCCTCTCGGCGATCGCAAGACGCTACCTGGGCGACGGCAACCGCTGGCCCGAAATCTACGAGCTGAACAAGGACGTCATCGGCGGCAATCCCAACCTGATCCGCCCCGGCCAGGTTCTGAAGCTGCCTTCGGGCTCGGCCACCGTGGCGCCTCCCGCCCCGACCCCGAGTGCTCCCGGCGGCTACGGCTCCAAGGTCGCCGACCAAGCGGGCTTCCTCATCGGCAGCGGCTACAAGTACCCGCCCAACCTCACGGACAAGTACTACCACTCGCCGGACAAGGTGGGTTGCTGCGCCGACTTCGTCTGCGACGCCAACCGCCGGGCGGGCTTCGACCTTAACGGGGTCATGAAGAAGCTGGGGATGAACCCCCACTACTGCCCCTCGATGATCCAGTACTTCCGGGAGCACCAGTCCTACGTCAAGGGCAACGCCGGCGCCAAGGTGGGCGACACCGTCTTCTTCAGCTGGGACGGTGGTCCGGGCCCCGACCACGTGGCGGTGGTGACCGCGGTTGACGCCCAGGGCCGTCCGACCCGTATCATGGAGTCGTACGACTTCAACAAGCCCGCCCGCGAGCGCTCCATCGGCAACTCGCTCGACAACATCCTCGGCTTCGGGCGGATCACCAAGTCCTAAAGGGGGATCTCGCTTGAAAACCTTCCTCATCGCGGCCGCCGCCGCAAGCGCCCTGACGGGCGCTCAGGCTCCCGACTTCAGCCTGCAATCGGACCAGGGCGCCAAGGTCTCGCTGAGCGACTACCGCGGCAAGCAGGCCGTGGTGCTCGCCTTCTTCCCCAAGGCATTCACTCCGGGCTGCGAGAAGGAGATGACCGACTTCGGCCGCGAACTCTCCAAGTTCCACGCCCTCGGCGCCGAAGTGATCGGCGTCAGCTACGACACCCCCGAGACCCAGCGCAAGTTCGCCCTCCACTGCGCGGCGAGCTTCCCCTTCCTCTCGGACGAGGGCGGCAAGGTCGCCGACCAGTACCGCACCGGCGGCGGGTTCGGGCCCTTCAAGTTCGCCAGCCGCCGCACCTTCGTGATCGATCGCAGCGGGGTCATCCGCTCGGTCCAGGACGGCATGCCCGACATGCCCAAGCTCCTCAAGGACCTGGAAGGGCTGCGCTAAGCGCCGCTCAGCGTTTCCAGCCCAGGGCCGCCTCCAGCGAGGCGGCCAATTTCATGGGATCGAACGGCTTCGCGATGATCCCATGGACCCCGAGGCTTGCGACGTCGCTCATCTCATCCGATAGTGCCTTGGCCGTCAGCAGCACCACCGGAATCCGCGCGGTTGCCTCGTCAGCCTGCAGGTGCCGCACGGCCGTCAGGCCGTCCATCTCGGGCATCATGATGTCCATGAGGATGGCGTCCGGCGCCTCCGCGCGCGCCACTTCGAGCGCTTCAAGGCCCGAACGAGCGCTCAGGATCCGGTAGCCGCCCGCCAATTCAAAGCAAAGGGCGGCCACTTCCCGGATATCGGGCTCGTCGTCCACGATGAGGACCTTCTTGAGGGTCACGAGGCGGTATCTCCTGTCGGTACGAAGGGCAGGGTAAAGTGGAAGGTCGCGCCCGCGCCCAGGCGGCTCTCGACCCAGAGGCGCCCCCCGTGCTGCTCGATGATCCCGCGGGAGATGGGCAGGCCGAGGCCGGTCCCGCCCTTCTCGCGCGAATCGGACGCATCCACTTGCCGGAAGCGCTCGAAGATGACCTCGGTCATCTCGGGCGGGATGCCGCGCCCCTCGTCCTTGATCGAGAAGCGCAGCGCCTCGCCCATGGGCTCGACGCTCAGGGTCACGACGCCTCCGGGCGGCGAGAACTTGATGGCATTGGAGAGCAGGTTGGTGAGCGCCTGGAGGATGCGCTCCTCGTCGGCCCACACCCGATGGGCCGCAGGACGAACCTCGAGGGTGACACCCGCCTCATCGGCCAGCGCCCACATGGCCTCCGCCGCCTGAGCGAGCAGGTGGGGCGCCTCCACCGGCGCAAGCTCCAGGCTCAAGTGGCCGGTGGCCATGCGCTGCACGTCCAGGATGTCGTTGACCAGGCGCATCAAGCGATCGGTGTTGCTCAGGGCGATCGCGAGCATTCGCTCGCCCTGGGACGAGAGGCCCCCCAGTCGACCGTCGTTCAAAAGACCTAGGGCGCCCTTCAGGGCGGTCAAGGGGGTGCGCAGCTCGTGGCTGACCACCGTGATGAACTGGTCCTTCATGCGCTCGACCTGACGGCGGGCGGTGATGTCACGAATGATCATCCCGTTGGAGCGGCCCCCGTCCTTGTCCCGGAAGCTCACCGAGGTGACCTCGGCCGGAAAGCGGGTGCCGTCCTTGCGGATGAGGGTGAGCTCCGCCCGGTACTGACCGGCCTGCCTGCGCGCGAGGGCCGCTTCGGCAAAGCGCGGATCGCTCGTCTCGACCAGCTGGTCGCGCCGCACCAGGCGAAACTCCTCAGGGGAGTAGCCGAAGACCTCGCAAGCGGCAGGATTGGCCGTCACGACCCCGTGGATGGGATCGACGATCAGCACCGCGTCGCTGCTGTGCTCGAAGAGCAGGCGATAGCGCGCCTCGCTCTCGCGCAAGCGCTCGCTGGCGCGCCGCTTCTCGGTGATCTCCCGGACGATGGCGAACATGAGGGCGTCGGGCCCCGCGTGCGTCCCCCGGATGACGACCTCGACCTCGACGGGGCTCCCGTCCTTGCGGCGAAGGAAGGTCTCATAGCGATCGGCGGTGGGTTCTGCCGGGTCGCGGTCGCAGATGCGCGCCAGGAGGCCGTCCCGGACGCTCTCGTGGACCAAGACCCGCATGTCGGGCAGCGCGAGCAGCTCTTCGGACGCGTAACCTACCAGCTTGCAGTAGGCCTCGTTGGCGTAGTGGACCCGAAAGCCCTTGGTGATGACGAAGCACTCGCCCACCTCGCTCTGAGCCTTGAGCAGCGCCTCATGGCGCCCGTGCAAATCCCTGAGGGTGGACAAGGCCAGATCCCGTTCGAGGAGGGCCTCCTCGATCGAATCAGCATCCATTTCCATCCAGACGCCCTCCGCCGGCAAAGTAGTCAGTGCGCGCCTCCGCAAACCCGAACGGGCGCCTAAAAGCAAAGCGACCCAGCAATCCCTCGCTAAGATGCCATGCAGCAAGGGGACGGTCAAGCCAGGATCTGCCCCTCGGGCCCCAGCGAAGCGGCGAGCATATGCTAGAATTGAGCGCTCGCCCTATCGGAGGATTAACCCACGTGAATATCCAGCTTAACGCCGGCCCCGCAGCCGCTTTGCCCGTCGACACCCTCATCCTCGGCCTCTACGAGGACGAAAAGGCCCTCTCGGCCGCCGCTAAGGCGATCGACGCGGCCTTCGGCGGCGCGGTCTCGAACCTGCTGGCGCTCGGCGACTTCAAGCCGGAGCTCAACGAGACCTTCCCCCTCTACCTCCAGGGCGAAATCAAGCGCCTGGTGCTGCTCGGCCTCGGCAAGCGCTCCGAGTCGACCCTCGAGAAGCTCCGCCAGGCGACCGGCAGCGGCGTCAAGGCCGCCCGGGACCTCAAGGGCGAGCGCGTGGCGATCGCGGGCCTCGAGTGGGCGGATAAGGCCGCCCTGGTTCAGACCGTGGTCGAGGGCGCTGAGCTTGCCCTCTACACCTTCAACGAGTGCCGCAGCACCTCCGAGACCTCGGGCCCCTCGCAGCTGACCCTGGTGCTCGACGCCGTGACCCCCGAGGCCGAAGCGGCGCTGCTCAAGGGCCAGCGCATCGCCGAAGCCGTCAACTGGGCCCGTACCCTGGTCAACCGCCCCGGCAACAAGCTGACGGCGACCAACCTCGCCACCGAAGCGACCGCCATGGCGATCGCGCGCGGCCTCTCGTGCCGCGTGTTCGGCAAGAAGGAGCTCCAAGCCATGGGCTTCGGCTGCCTGCTCGGCGTTAACGCCGGCTCCACCGAGCCTCCCGCCTTCATCGTCGTCGAGTACATGGGCGGCAAGCCGGGCGAGAAGCCCTACGCCCTGGTCGGCAAGGGCCTGACCTTCGACGCGGGCGGCCTGTGCATCAAGCCCGCGGGCGGCATGGAAGAGATGAAGTCCGACATGGCCGGCGCCGCCGCGGTGCTCGGCACCATCCGCGCGCTCGCCGACCTCCAGGTCCCCATCAACGTGGTGGGCTGCATCGCGAGCACCGACAACATGCCGAGCGCCAGCGCTTACCGCCCCGGCGACATCCTCAAGAGCTACAAGGGCCTCACCGTCGAGGTGATCGACACCGACGCCGAGGGCCGCATCGTCCTCTCGGACGCGCTCGCCTACGCCGACAAGCACTACGACCCCAAGGTCACCATCGACCTGGCGACGCTGACCGGCTCGATCATCGTCGCGCTCGGCGGCCACGTCACGGGCCTCTTCAGCAACGACCAGGCGCTCAGCGACGGCCTCTACCAGTCCGGCCAGACGACGGGCGAGCGGGTGTGGCCCATGCCCACCTGGGAGGTTTACGCCGATCGCGCCGAGAGCGACATCGCCGATCTCAAGAACGCCGATCCCCGGCGCGGGGATGCGATCAACGCGGCCAAGTTCCTGGAGCGGTTCGTGGGCGAGCGCCCCTGGGCGCACCTGGACATCGCGGGTCCCTCCTGGCTCGACGCGGACCGCCCCTACGAGACCAAGGGCGGCACCGGCCACGGCATCCGCCTGTTGGTGGACTACCTGAGCCGCCAGGTATAAAACGAAAAGTCGAAGGCCCCGCGCGAATCCGCGCGGGGCCTTCGTCTTGAAGGGAGCGTCGCTCGGTGAGGCGCTCTTAGACGATGGTCGTTTTCTTGCCGTGCGCGTCGATGGCGACGAAGACGGCCTCGGCCTCGGTCACCCGCACCACGGCGCTCGGGTCGGTGGCGCGCTGCGCCTCGACGGTGATCTTGACGGTGATCGAGGTGTTGCCGGTCTTGACCAGCGAAGTGTAGAAGCTCACGGTATCGCCCACGTAGACGGGCTCGTGGAAAATCACCTCGCGCATGGCGACGGTGACGACGCGGTGGCGGGTGTGACGGCGGGCCTCGACGGCACCGGCGATGTCGATATAGCTGAGAATCACCCCGCCGAAAATGGTCCCGAAGGCGTTGGTGTCCTTGGGCATCAACATGACGCGGATGGCGGGCTGTTGGTCGGTCATCGAAAATCTCCTGAAAAGGGCTGTCCGCCTGCCATCTTAGCAATTCCCCAGGGGATCCGATAGAATCGAAACGGACATAAAAACAGACCGCGCTTCTATCCCGAAAGGCCCTTGGCATGATCGTCGAAACCTTCCCCGTCGGCCCCCTTGGCTGCAACTGCACCATCCTCGGCTGCCCCGAGACCAAGGAGGCCGTGGTGGTCGACCCGGGCGGCGACCTGGAGCTCATCCAGGAGGTCCTGGACCGACACGGGCTCAAGGTCACACGCATCCTGCACACCCACGCCCACTTCGACCACCTGCTCGCCACGGGCGACCTCAAGGCCAGCCGCGGCGGCGAGATCCTGCTGCACGAGGGCGATCTGGACCTGTACCGCAACGTCCCCATGCAGGGCCGCCTCTTCGGCATGGCCCTCGACGCGCCGCCCGAGCCGGACCGGCTGGTCAAGGACGGGGAGCGGCTCGCCTGGGGCGAGGGCACGGGCGAGGTGCTGCACACCCCCGGCCACACCCCGGGCAGCATCTGCCTGCACGTGGGCGCTCACAAGCTGGTACTGACCGGTGACACCCTCTTCTCGGGCGGCATCGGCCGCACGGACCTGTGGGGCGGCTCGTTCCCCGAGATCATGCGCTCGATCCACGAGCGGCTGCTGACGCTCGACGACGACACCGTCGTCATCCCGGGGCACGGCGACACGACCACCATCGGGGAAGAGCGCCGCAGCAACCCCTTCCTCCAGGACTAGAACGCCAAAACGGGGGGCGAGCAGATGCTCGCCCCCCGCGTCGTTTGAAAGCTTACTCGTAAATCTTGCCGTCGGCGGTCTTGATGTAGCCCGCATCGCCAGGCTTGTTGGCCATGTGGGTCCAGTGGATGCCCGACTTGTCCCGCTTCTGGTCTTCGTAGACCGTGCCGCGGATCTCGAGCACCGCGCCGACCTTGAGGTTGGGGACCTTGGAACCGTGGGTCGTGCTGTTGTTGACCTCGTACTCCTTGCCGGCGTTGGGCGAGATGGCCTCGACCACGAAGTTCTGGTGGGTCAGGCCCTGGGTGTCCTCGGGCAGGATGCGGACCACCTTGGCCTTGAAAATCTTGAAAGCGCTCTGGGGCGGAACCGCCTTGGCCTCGAGCACGGTGGACGAGTTGGCCGCGGGCAGGCTCGAGATGGTGGCAGGCGCGCTGCAACCCGCGAGCGCCACGATGGCGGCCAAGATCGAGGCAGAGCGCCAAACGTGCTGAAGACCCATTGTGAACCCCCTTCTGAGGCAGACGAGTGATGACTTGCAAGTTCTCTATCGCCGGATCGGAATTCAGGCTTGCGCGGCATGCATTAACACCTGATTAATTCTGAGCCATGCTTTGCTCAAGAGGCGATCGCCAGCCCTACGTTCTTCGCGCTGAAAGCCGCGCCACCAGAAAGTTTTCAGGCAACTGAGCGGCTGGTATAATGGCCTGGTTCAGCAAGACGACACCGAGCGGCAGCACCTGCCCTAGCAAGGAACACGGCGTGCGACAACAACTGCGCCAAATCGCCGGCCTGGCATGGCGTCACCGGGGCCGCTACGCCCTGGGATTCGCCGCCCTGGTGGTGACCGACCTCGGCAACCTCAGCATCCCCTGGCTCATCGGACAGTTCATCGACGCGGCCCGCGCGAGCGGCATCGACGCGCAGAGCGCCCTTCGCTTCGGCCTCGCGGTGCTCGGGATCTCGGTCGTCGTGGCGATCTTTCGCTACGCCTGGCGCATGGCCATCTTCGGGACGGCGCGCACCATCGAGTTCGACCTGCGCGAGCGCTTCTTCAAGCACCTGCTCTCGCTCTCGCCCAGCTTCTACCAGCGCCGCACCATCGGCGACCTGATGGCGCACGCCACCAACGACCTCAACGCGATCCGCGGCCTCTTGGGCGAAGGGGTGATGGCCGGCTACGACACGGCGATCATGCTGGTGCTCGCCCTCATCACCATGGCCGGCGCCATCGACTGGCGCCTGACGCTGGCCGCCATGATCCCCCTGCCCATCCTCGCCTTCGTCCAGTGGCGCCTGGCGAGCACCGTTCACCACCGCTTCAAGGAGGTCCAGGCCACCTTCGGCACCCTCTCCGAACGGGTGCAGGAGAACCTCTCGGGGGTCCGGGTGGTCAAGGCCTTCGTCCAAGAAGAAGCCGAAGAGGCGCGCTTTGCCGGCGTCAACCAGACCTACTACGACCGCTACATGCGCATGACGCGCCTCCAGGCGCTCACCGACCCGATGATCTCCTTTCTCTCGGGCCTCAGCGCGGTCATCGCCCTGGGCTACGGCGGGGTGCTCGTCATGAGCGGCGAGCTCTCCTTGGGGCGCTTCATCGCCTTCAACAGCTACCTGGGGATGCTCGTCTGGCCCATGCTGGCCCTCGGCTGGGTCGTGAACCTCGCCCAGCGCGCCACCGCCAGCATGGCCCGCATCCAGGCCATCCTCGACGAGGTCCCCGAGGTGAAGGACGCCCCCTCGGCCCTTACCCCCGAGCGGATCGAGGGCCACCTCGCGATCCAAAACCTCACCTTCGCCTATGGGCCGGAGCTTGCCCCCGTGCTCGAAGCCCTCACGGTCCAGGTGGCCCCCGGCAAGACCCTGGGGCTCATCGGTCGCACGGGCAGCGGCAAGAGCACGCTCGCCAACCTCCTAGTGCGGGCCTACGACCCGCCCAGGGGCACCGTCTTCTTGGACGGCCACGACGTGAACGACCTCTCGCTCGAAGCCCTGCGCCGAGGGATCGCCTACGTGCCCCAGGACGCCTTCCTGTTCTCGGACACCCTCGAAGCCAACATGGCCTTCGACCCGGCGCCCCACGACACGGCCGCCGTGCGCGCCGCGGCGGCCTCCGCCCAGCTCGAAGCCGAGATCGACGCCATGCCCCAGGGCTTTGCGACCATGCTCGGCGAGCGGGGCATCACCCTCTCGGGCGGCCAGCGCCAGCGGGTCAGCATCGCCCGCGCCCTCTTGAAAGAGGCGCGCGTCTTGATCCTCGACGACTGCCTCTCGGCGGTGGACACCGCGACCGAAGCCCGGCTGCTTGCGACCCTGCGCCGCCACGGCGCCCGGCGCACCACCCTCATCGTCTCGCACCGGATCTCGGCCCTGCAGCACGCCGACGAGATCCTGCTCCTCGACCAGGGCCGGGTGATCGAGCGCGGGACGCACGCCGAGTTGCTCGCCTTGGGCGGCGAGTACCGCCGGCTGTATGACCGCCAGACGCTCGAAGCCTCGCTCGCCACGGAGGACGCATGAGCCGCCGGAACTTTCACGAAGAAGAGAGCCTCGCCAAGCACTACGACGCGGAGCTGATGCGCCGGCTCTTGGCCTACGCGCGACCCCATGCCCGCACGCTGGCCCTCTGCGTCGGGCTGCTCGCCTTCCTGAGCGCCGCCCAGCTCGCCCAGCCCTACCTGGTCAAGCTCGCCATCGACCAGGTGATCCTGCCGGCGGACAAGCTGCCGATCGCCGAGCGCGGGGAGGCGATCGCGAAGCTCTGGTGGCTGGTCGGAACCTACGGGGCGCTCTTGGTTTCGAGCTTCGGCGTTTCCTACTGGCAGACCTGGCTGCTGCAGAGCACGGGCCAGCGCATCATCTACCGGATCCGGCAGGACGTCTTCGCTCACCTCCAGCGCCTCTCGTTAGCCTACTTCGACGCCAATCCGGTCGGACGCCTGGTCACCCGGGTCACCAACGACACCGAGACGCTCAACGAGATGTACACGAGCGTGCTCGTCAACCTCTTCCGGGACTGCTTCTCGATCGTGGGCATCCTCGGGATGCTGTTCTATCTGGACGCTCGCCTCGCGTGGGTCACCTGCGCGGTGGTGCCGGTGGTCGTCCTGGTGGTCGCCTTCTTCCGGAAGCTCGCCCGCGAAAACTTCCGCGAGCACCGCACGCGCCTGGCGCGGGTCAACGCCTTCATCGCCGAGAACCTCTCGGGCATGCGCACCATCCAGATCTTCAACCGCGAAAAGCGGCAGCTGGACGACTTTCGGGCCGTCAACGCCTCGTACTTCGAGGCCACCTGGGGCCACCTCCAGATCTTCGCCGTGTTCCGGCCGGCCCTGGACCTGCTCGCGGCCCTCGCCCTCGCCCTGGTGCTCTGGCAGGGCGGCCTGCTCAGCGCCCATGGGGCCCTGCAACTGGGCACCCTCTACGCCTTCACCAGCTACGTGCGCCAGCTCTTCCAGCCCATCAACGAGCTGGCCGAGAAGTTCAACCTGCTGCAATCGGCCATGGCCTCGTCCGAGCGCATCTTCCAATTGCTCGACACCCAGAGCGACATCCAGGATTCCCCCGAAGCCCTCCCGCTGCCGGGCCTCGTAGGCGGGGTCGAGTTCGAGCGCGTCCACTTCGCCTACGAAGAGGGGGTGCCCATCCTCAAGGACGTGAACTTCTCGATCAAGCCCGGCGAGACGGTGGCCTTCGTCGGCCACACCGGAGCGGGCAAGTCGTCGATCCTGAGCCTTCTTGCGCGCTTCTACGACGTGCAGCAAGGCAACGTGCGCCTCGACGGTCACGACGTGCGTGCCTTGCCCCAGGCCACCCTGCGGCGGGGGATCGGCTTCGTGCTCCAGGACGTGTTCCTGTTCGCGAGCGACATCCGCAGCAATATCCGGCTCAACGACCCGACCATCACCGACGCACAGGTGGAGGAAGCCGCCCGCGCGGTCGGCGCCGAAGCCTTCATCCGGCAGTTGCCCCAGGGCTACGACACGGTGCTTTCGGAGCGCGGCACGACCCTCTCGACCGGCCAGCGCCAGCTTTTAGCCTTCGCCCGGGCCCTCGCCTTCGATCCGGCGATCCTGGTGCTCGACGAGGCGACGGCCAACATCGACAGCGAGACCGAGGCCGTGATCCAGGAGGCGCTCGCGCGGCTCTGTGCGGGGCGCACCACCTTGATCGTCGCCCACCGCCTCTCGACCATCCAGCATGCGGACCGGATCGTGGTGCTGCACAAGGGCGAAGTCCGTGAGGTGGGCACCCACGCGGAGCTGCTCAAGCGCGAGGGCCTCTACCACAAGCTCTGGCGCTTGCAGTTCGAGGCCCTCGAAGCACACCCGGCCGAGCGCGCCTAACGGCTCAGAGGGAGCGCCGGCGGCTTGGCGCTCGCGATGGTCACCTCGATGTGACGCGCTTCTTCGCCCACCCTGAAGAAGGAAACAGCCTCTTGCAGGGTGTGAGCCTGCTCGGCGAGGCTGCCCGCCGCACCCGAGACGTAGGCCGTCGCCGAGGCCGCCTCCTGCGCGCTCTTGCTGAGGCTCTCCACGGCGAGGACGACCTGATCGCTCCCCTGGCGCTGCCCGCCGATGGCGTGGGTGACCGCGTGCGTGAGGCGGTTCATCTCGACGACCGCACCGGTCACCTGGTGGTTGATGCCGGCCATCTGCTCGCTGGCCGCTACGATCTGCTGGCTGGCGCGCGCCTGCTCGCTGGTCGCGGTCGCAACCTCGCCGAGCAGGGTGCTGACCCGGGTGCTGGCCTCCTTGATGCGCAAGAGGGCCTCGCCGGTATGGGCCGCCAACTCGCTGCCCTCTTGCACCTTGTGGGCGCCCTCTTGGGTCACATGGACCGCCTGCGAAGTTTCGGCCTGGATGCCCTTGATGAGCGTCCCGATCTCGCGGGTGGCCTTGGCGGAGCGCTCGGCGAGCTTGCGAACCTCATCGGCGACCACCGCGAAGCCCCGGCCCGCCTCGCCGGCACGCGCCGCCTCGATGGCGGCGTTGAGGGCGAGGAGGTTGGTCTGCTCGGCGATGTCGTCGATCACCTCGATGATCGCCCCGATCTCGCCCGAGCGCTGATCGAGCAGCTGGATGGTGGCGCGGATCGCCGTCATGGTCTCGTTGATGGCCTGCATACCGGCAATCGTCTGGGTCACGGCCTGCTCACCGGCCGTGGCCGCCGTCGCGGCCTCCTCGGCCATTTGATTGGCGTTCCCCACGTTGCCCGCCACCTGCTGGACGCTGGCCGCCAGCTCGCCGATCGAGCTGCTGGTCTGCGTGACGGCCGCCGCGAGCTCGTCGGCCTGGCCTCGGATGGTCTCGACCTTCTGGGCGAGGTCCTGGGCGCTCTGGTCCACCGAGTGGATGCTCCCGGCCATCTCGGCCATGGTGGCCGAGGTTTGCTCGGTGCTGCTCGCCTGGACCTGCACCGTCCGAGAGAGCTCGGTACTCGAGCTTGCGATCTGCTTGGCTCCCTCACCCACGGAATCCGCGGCCGAGCGCACCTGGTACACGGTGGTGCGGAGGCTCGCCACCATCTGCGAGATGGCCAGGCCGAAGCCGTCCTGCGGGCCCTTGGGGGTGATCGAGCGGGTCAGATCCCCCCGGCTCATGGCCTCGGCCACGCCCTCGACCTCCTTGAGGTAGGCGACCATGCCGTTGAGGGCGTCGACCAGGTCCCCGACGCAGTCGGTGTACGCCTTCTCGATACGGCCGGGCAGCTCTCCGAGGGCCAAGCGCTCGGTCAGGGCGATGACGCGCTTGAGCGGAACGGTGATGCTGCGCGAGATCAAGCTGGCGAGGGTAAAGCTGGTGAGCAGGCAGAGCAGGAGCATGCCCCAGAGGAATCCTGTCTGCTGCTGGCGGAAGGCCTGGCTCTGCTGAACCATGGCCGCCATGTCGCGGTTCGAGGTTTCGACCAGCTCGTTGATGGGGGCGTTGAACGCGTGAAACAGGGCGGGCATCTCCGTTCGCTCGATCCGGATGATGGCCTGCATGTCCCCGCGCTCGCGCAGGCGCCGCTTCTCGTCGAGCTTGAGCTCCACCCTCTGGCGGGCCTGGTCGACGAGATCGAGCTTGGCCCTGGCTTCAGGCGCGAGGGATAGGCTGCGGGCCGAGGCCAGGGCCTGCTGGTACTCTGCGCGTGCAGGCTCCAGATCCTCGAGCGCCCCGGGCTGACCCGAGAGGAGATACCCGCGCATGGCGATGACCTCCCGGTAGAGGCTCGAGCGCATCGCACGAACGGCCGAGCCGCTCGCCTCCAGGTTCGCCGAGCGGGTGATGTTATCGACCAGGTGATGGAGGCTCCACAGGCTGGCCCCCGCGACCAGGCCCATGAAAAGCAAGTTCACGGCGAGAAGCACGTTGAGCTTGGGACCAATCTTCAAATCGTAGATGAATTTCATCGGCTTCATTTCCTCTCTCGACTCAAGGCTTGAACAGGAAAAAAACCACGAAACGGTGATCCGCCCAGCACGATGGCTCCCGTCAGCTCCTTGATGACCTGTATTCAAGACATGATTCCCTTGTCATTATTGCGAAGCATTAAAAATCCAAATATCCGGACATCGTTAAATTAGCGATAAAATTACGTTAAATATACGCACTTCAAAAAGGCGATCAGGTGCTATCCCCCCAAGACCTAAACAAGCTCAAGGGCCATGGACGACGTCCATGGCCCTTGAGCTTGTTTGATTTACTGAGACGAAGCCGCTCAGTTCTCGATCGGCAAGGTGAGGGTGAGACGCTTGAAGTCGAGGCGCAGGCCCACCGTGACGCCCGAGAGGCTGTTGACCTGGGGCACGTAGAGGTAGCCCACCGACAAAGCACCGCTCACCCCGCCGCCAAAGTCCTGCCGCAGAGAGACGGTCGGCTCCAACAGGAAGCTGCCGCCGCTCACACGCGCGCTGCCGCCGCCACCACCGCCGAACAGCAGGCTCACGTCGTAGGCGAGAGGCTGCGCGATCTTGCCCTCGGTGCCCACCACCATGCCGCCGTAGCCGAAGCCGCCTGAGACGCCGCCCGAGGACAGCGCGCCGCCGTAACCGGCGCCGCCCAGATAAAGGGACTCGGTCAGGTAGCCGACGCCACGGCCCCCGACGAAGGTGCCCAGGTCGCCCGCCTGGTTGAAGATCGCCTTGAACTCGGGGCCGCCCCGACCCAGCGATTGCTCCGCCTGCGAGAGGTCCAGGGTCTTGAGGTCGCGCTTGATCGTGGCCTCGGCGGCCGGCGCCTGCACGAAGGTGAGCGCGAGGGGGAGGGCGGCGTAGAGCAATGCACGTCGCATGGCATGTTCCTTTCGTCGTCTAAGAGATAAGGGAACTATCCCCTAGACGAGTCAAGCAAGCAAGCGGTTCCCGCTTCTCACGAAGAGGCCACGGGGGTCACGGGCTGCGCTTGCAGCTCAGGCCGCGGCCGACGCACCATGAAGGGCCGCTCCACCCATCGGTAGAAGCCGGCTGCGATCGCAAGGCTCAAGGGCACTCCCACCGCGAGGGTCACCCCCATCTGAAGCGCCTGGCTGCCGGGCACGAGCTGGCTCACGGCGTGGTTGACGTAGTAGCAGGTGGGCCGGTTGATCAGGTAGAAGCTGTACGACATCTCGCCGAGCGAGACGAGCGCAGGCCATGCGAGCGCGCGTCCGAGCCCCCGCGCCCCGTCGGCGTAACGCAGGAGAATCCCCCCGGCGGCCACCCCCAGGCACACGTCCGAGAGGGGCCAAGCCCCCACCGGGTGGAAGTACCAGTAGAAGCCAAGCATCACCAAGGGCACCGTCGAGAGGCCCCAGAGGGTATCGAGCAGCCCCTCAGGGCGCTTGCCGCCCGTCTCGCGGATCACGAGGGCGACGACCATGCCCGCGGTGAAGATGGCGAGCCGGCCCACGATGGAGTTGAACAGCAAGAACTCTTGCCGCGAGAGGTTCGCCCCCAGGATGGCCAAAAAGCCGAGGCGGTAGAGGCCGCAGACCGCCAAGATCGCAAGCACCCCTTTCCAGCGCCAGCGCAGGATGGCCAGGGCGAGCAGGGGGAAGACGAGGTAGTACTGGGCCTCCAGGCTCAGGGACCAGAAGCTGGGGTTGATGAGCCCGGGCAGATCGACCAGGTTCTGGAGCATGGTGACGTGGACGAAGAGCGACCAGGCGCTGGGCAGCGCCTCCGGCGTGAAGCGCAACCCCGTCGCCGCAAAGAGGGGTGCCAGCGCATGCGGCAAGACGATGGCGTAGAGCAAGGCCGCGTAGTAGGGCGGCAGGATGCGCTTGGCGCGGCGCACGAAGAAGGTGCGCCAGTGGCCCACCGGCAGGCGCCAGAGGTGGGCCATGGGGTAGAAGAGGCAGAAGCCGCTGAGCACCATGAAGATCTCGACCCCCAGGTGGCCGCTGGCGCACACGGGGGTGAGAAGGCCCAGGTCGGGCTCGCGGTTGAAGCGCCACACGTCGTAGAGGATGACCCAGAGCGCCGAAAGGGCGCGCAGGCCATCGACATAGGCAAGGCGGGAGACAGGCTTGGTCTCGGTCATGAGGCCCCCCGTTTCGAGCGACGAAGAACGGTCGGTTCCCCGTTATAGCTCCCGAGCAAGCAAGGGGGCATTGGTCAAACTGGACGAAAGCCTCCCGTTCAGGGCAGGGGGGCGCTGGCGCTCGCTTCGGCCTTGAGCATGGGGGCGAGGGCCTCGGCGCACGCGAGCGCCATCAGGTCGTGGCCCGCGCCGTTCGGGTGCAGGTCCCCCTGGGCCCGAGATTCGGGGGCGCGCAGGTCGTAGGGGGCCTGGTGGTAGAAGAGGTCCCACTGGCCGCGATCGCCTGACTCCTTGAAGCGGGCCGACCACGGGACCAGGGTCGCGCCGTACCGCGCGGCGGCCGCGGCGATCTCGCGGTTGAAGGGGCGTGCCTGCTCGTTCCACTCGCCGGCCCAGCGAGGCTTGTAGGGGATGTCGGCCACCAAGAGGCGGCAACGGCCGGCAAGGGGCGCGAGCACGCCGTCCATGCTGGCGGCGAAATCCTTGAGCGGGGTCAAGGAGACGTCATTGGTGCCGAAGGCGACGAGCACCACGTCGGGCCGCGCCGACAGCACGTCCGACATGAGGCGCTCACGCGCGTTACGGTAGGTATCGCCGGCCCTGCCTCGGGCGTAGACATCCACGCGCACCCCGGCCATGGCCTTGCGCAGGTGGCGCGGGAGCTGGTAGACGAAGCGCTCCGGCTCGCTGACCTTGGCCCCGGCCGTCAGGCTGTCGCCGAAGACGACCATGCGCACGACGCTCGGGGTGAGGCGAAAGGAGAGTTGCGAGCCGTCCACGAGGGCCCCGGTCCAGGAAAGCGGCAGGTAATTGCCGCCCGAGACCCGCAGGGCGCGCTGCTCGGCCGGTAGCAGGTAGGCCGTGCGGAGGCCGGCCGCGTCGGTTGCGGTCGTCACCCCGTCCACGTCGAGGCGCAGGCCGTTGACGCTCCGACCGGTCAAGGCGTCGTAGAAGGTGGCCCTCAGGCGCAAGAGCTGCTTTTGAGGGCCCTCATCGGCCACCGGCAGGGGCAGGGGCTCTTGAGGGGGAGGCGGCGCAGCAACACAGGAAGCAAGCAGGAGCAGGGCCGGCAAGAGGGCCCTCATCGCCACCACAGGCTTTTGGCGCACAGGCATGGTCCCCATTGGCCGCACACGGGAAAATCGATCGAAGGTTTGGGCCCCCGATGGTAGAGCAAGGGGGCCTTGGCGGGTATATCTGGCAAGAACAGGCTTTCTCGCTTGAAGCAACCGATCGAGACTTGATTTGGAGCCCGGCCATGCGCGACACTCCCCCACTCAACGACCCTCTGCTCGAAGGCGAAGGCCTCGCCCTGCTCACCATGCACGACCTGGACGCGATCGCCTCTCGCCTGATGCGCATCGTGGAGGGCACGTTCGCGCCCGCCGCAGCAGCCGTCCTCATCTCCAACTCGGAAGACTCGGCCTTCGTCCCCTTGGCGAGCTTCGGCGGCCTGGCGCCGGCCGCCTTCGGGATCGACTCGCCTTTGGCCTTCGAGATCATCGAGAGCCAGGCGATGATGACGGCCGCGGAGCTTTCGGGCTTTGGCCTGCCGGCCGAGACGGCCCTCGCGGTGCCCTTGGCCTTCGAGCGAAAGGTCCACGGCCTGCTCTTGCTCGGTGCCAAGCGGGACGGCACGGCGTACGGCGAAGAGGAGCTCGCGCGGCTACGCGTCCTGTCGGCCCACGGCGCGATCGCCTTCAGCCACGGGCGGGCCTATCGCACCATCCAGGACCTCAACCATGCCCTCGAGTCCAAGATCTACCAGCGCACCCGCGAGCTGCAGGAGGCCTACCGGGACCTCAAGGCGGCCCAGGCGCAGCTGATCCACGGTGAGAAGATGAACTCGCTCGGCCTCCTGGTCGCAGGTGTCGCCCACGAGATCAACAACCCCATCAGCTTCATCTACAGCGGCGTCGGGCTGCTCGAGACCAACATCGACACCTTGCGCCGGCTGCGCGCCCACCTGGAGGAGACCCTGCCCGCCGAGCAGATGAAGGCGATCGCCGATGAGTTCTCGCTCGACTCGGCCTTCCTGCACCTGGACTTCCTGACCCGCGCCTTCCAGGACGGCGCCACCCGGATCCGCGACATCGTGCGCAGCCTGCGCAGCTTCTCACGGCAGGACGCCTACGACTACCAGGAGGTCAACCCCCGCGCCTGCCTCGAATCCACCGCGGCCCTGGTGCAGGCCATCCACCGGCACGTGCGCATCCACCTGGATCTGGTCGACGGCCCCGCCATCCCGGGGGCCGAAGGCCCGCTCAACCAGGTCTTCATGAACCTCCTGGTCAACGCCTGCCAGTCCATCGAAGGATCGGGCGAAGTCTGGGTGCGTCTGCGCTACGCGGGCGAGTCCTGCCAGATCGAGATCCAGGACAACGGCCAGGGCATGACCGAAGAGGTCCAGAGCCACATCTTCGAGCCCTTCTTCACCACCAAGCCCGTGGGCAGCGGCACCGGGCTCGGCCTCAGCATCTGCCACGGCATCCTCGAGAAGCACCACGCCCGCATCGAAGTCGAAAGCGAGGTCGGCACGGGCTCCTGCTTCAAGCTCACCTTCCCGACCTTCGGCAGCGAGCACAACCTGGCCCTCGCGGAGCGCTTCGAGGCGTGAGCCCCGCGGACGTCTCGAGCTTTCGCTACACGGTACGGGCGACCCCCGAGCGCGCGACGGTCTGGGGGGTGCTCACCCGCCAGCTGGGCGCCTCGCGGGCTCTCATCCGCCGGCTCAAGGCCACCGACGGCATCCTCCTCAACGGGGTGCCGGTCAAGGTCCACACCCCGGCGCACGAGGGCGACGCCCTGGAGCTCAGGCTCCCCGAGCCGCCCTCCGAAGGGGTGGATGCCGAGCCGGTGCCCCTCTCCATCCTCTACGAGGACGATGACCTGATCGTGCTCGACAAGCCCGCGGGGATCGTGGTCCATCCGACCCACGGCTGTCATCACGGCACCCTCGCCAACGGGCTCGCCTATCACTACCAGGCCCGGGGCCTCTCCTTTCGCTGCCACCCGGTGCATCGGATCGACCGCGACACCTCGGGGCTGGTAGTCTTCGCCCGTCACACCTACGCTCACCAGCAGCTCGCCGAGCAACTGGTCGCATACAAGCTGGATCGCGAGTACTGGGCGCTGGTCCAGGGGCACGTCCGCGAGGCGCAGGGCGTCATCGAGGCCCCCATCGCGCGGCTCGGCGGGCCCGGGGGCTACCGTGCGGTCGCTGATCACGGGCAGCCCGCCCTCACCCACTACCGGGTCCTCGAAGTGAGCAAGACGGGGGAAGAAACCCTCGTAGGCCTGACCCTCGAAACGGGGCGCACCCACCAGATCCGGGTCCACATGGCCCACGCGGGCCACCCGCTGCTTGCGGACAAGCTCTACGGCAGCCCACACCCGGTGCTTGGGCGCCAGGCACTGCACGCGCGAAGGCTATGCTTCAAGCACCCGCGCACCCAAGAAGCGATGACGTTCGAGGCCCCGCTGCCGCCGGACCTCGCCGACTACGTAGCGGCTTACTTCCCGAGGGCCTGACGCAGCGCGAGGACGGCCTCCTCGAAGCGCTGGCGAGCCTGGACATTGGCGGTCAGGGGCAAGAGCGAGGCGAACTCGAGCTCGGTCTTCTTGAGGTAGCGGGCCGCCCAGTCGCGGGCCTTGGGCAGCATGCGGGCCATGTCGCGCAGGTTGTCGGCGCGATCGAGCAGCTTGATGACCAGGGCGTCGGGGTCCTCGCGCAGGGCCCCGTAGTACTTGGGGTTCCCCTCGCGCTTGACCTCGGCCGGCGCGTCGTCCGGCCACCACTTGGTCATCAGGCGGACCAGGTGGGCCACCCGCGCGGGGAACTCGGCTTCGACCAGCTTCTGGGTGACGAGGGTGTCCTCGACCACGTCGTGCAAGAGGGCCGCCGCGACGGCCTCAGGGGGAAGGCCGCACGCTTCGACCGCCGCAGCCACGCGCAGCGGGTGATTGATGTAAGGCTCGTCGAGCCCCTTGCGACGCTGGCCCACGTGCGCCTCGGCGGCGAAGACCGCCGCCCGCAGCACCAGGCTCATTTCGGGTTGATTCATGAGGGCTCGACCACCACCTCAGCGCTCTTGGCCACGACCGCCTCGCGCGCGGCCATCACGCGGCCCGCCGAGCGGTAGCCCCAGAAGTAGTACACGGCCCCGCCCACCGCCAGCCAGATCAAGAAGCGGATCCAGACCTGCAAGCCCAGGCCGCTCATCAGGTACAGGTTGATGGCGATGCCCGCCAGGGGCAATCCGGGCACCCACGGGCAGCGGAAGGTGCGCGGCGCGTCGGGATCGGTCTTGCGGAGCATGATGACCCCGGCCGAGACGGCGATGAAGGCCGCGAGGGTGCCGATGCTGACGAGATCCGCCAAGGCACTCAGGGGAACCACCGCCGCGAGCGCAGCCGTCAGCACCCCGAGCACCAGGGTGGTCTCGACCGGCGTGCCGGTGCGGGCGTGGACGTTGGACATGAAGCGGGGCATCAGCCCGTCGCGCGACATGACGTAGAGGATGCGCGACTGACCGATGGATCCGACCAGGAGCACGCTGAAGATACCGACCACCGCCACCGCCGAGAGCAGCGCGGCGGCGCGCGGGTGGTTCAGAGTCGCGAGGGCGATCGCGAGCGGCTCGCCCACCTGGAGCTTGTCGAGGGGCAGCACGCCCGTCAGGACCGTGCCCACCGCCACGTACAGGATCGTCACGATCCCGAGCCCCGCCAGGATCCCGATGGGCAGGTTGCGCTGGGGGTCCTTGGCCTCCTCGGCCACGGTCGAGACCGCATCGAAGCCCACGAAGAGGAAGAACAGCACCGCCGCCCCCGAGACCACGCCCTGCCAGCCGAAAGGCATGTAGTTCTGCACCAGCTGGGGCTGGATGCCAGGTGCGCAGAGCGCGACGAACAAGACGAGCACCGCGAGCTTGGCGCCCACGATCAGGGCGTTGGCCCGCGCGCTCTCGCGGATCCCCAAGAGCAAGAGCCCCGTCACCAAGACCACCGCGAGCACGGCGGGTAGGTTGAACCAGCCCACCAGCTCCGTCCCCGGGATCGCTTGCCCCGGCGCGAACATGAGCTGCGGCGGGATCTCGAGGCCCACCGTCGAGAGCAGGCGATTGAGATAGCCCGCCCAGCCCGCCGCCGTGGCCGCGTTCGCCAAACCGTATTCCAGGAGCAGGTTCCAGCCGATGAACCACGCGATGACCTCGCCGAGCGTGGCGTAGGCGTAGCTGTAGGCGCTGCCTGAGATGGGGATCATCGCCGCCAGCTCGCAGTAGCTCATGGCCGCAAGCGCGCAGGCGAGGGCCGCCAGCAAGAAGGAGAGGACCACCGCCGGTCCCGCGTGCATCGCGGCCACCTCGCCCGGCATGATGAAGATGCCGGCGCCCACGGTGCAGCCGATGCCGAGCGCGATCAAGGACCAGGGTCCGAGCACTCGCTTGAGGCCCTTGCCGTGCTCTGCCTGCTCACGTTTCAGGAGCTGAAGGGACTTCTTCCGGAAGATGGTGTCGCGCATGCAGCTAGGACCTCGTAGCGAAAGGAACGTCCGTGCTATCGTATCACACGCCGCCTCGGCTCGGCGGCGCCAGGGGCGCCGCCCGGGCAACGGGTGTGATAGAATTGATCGTCCTTCCCGTGGCCCTCGGTGGGCCTGTGCTTTCGTGACCACTAAAGGGTTTGGCCCGATACTTGATGCGCCTGTGAGACGCTCCATCCCATCCAAACGCCAGGCGCCCGCCGCCAGCCGCAGCACCGCCAAGCGCCCGATCTGGCCGATCGTAGGGGCGGTGGCTTCGCTTCCCATCTTCTTCGTCGGCGGCATGATCGCCGGCGAGATCACGAAATCCCTGGTCTCGACGCGGGTGGTCGAGATGTCCTCGGACACCCCGCTCGCCGCCGCCAGCGCCGACCAGATGAAGCTCGACCTCAGCAAAGAGGCGCAGGTCGCCGTCCTGGACCCCGCCACCATCCGCATGGAGCTGGCCCGCGGCTGGGAGCACGAGCGCGTCGCCTTCCAGGACCCCACCGGCCTTCTGTACTTCAGCGGCCCCTTCTTCGAAGAGCGCAAGGGCGACAACGACTACTACGCCCGCGCCATCGGGGATTTGTACTTCGACGACCACCTGGAGCTCGCCACCCCCGTCAGCCGCCCCTTCGCCGATCGCCGCTACTACATGGCCCTGCGGCGCTCGGGCACCGTCGAGTTCGGCTACAGCGGCTGGCGCCCCGGCTACGAGGAGAAGTACTCGGCCTTCGTGGGCGGTCTGGGTTACCTGTACAGCCCGTACGACGCGGCCCCTGACTACAGCGACCCCTACACCGGTCTCAAGCAAGAGCTCCACAACATGATCCCGCGCGAGCGCCTGTTGGTGGGTCGCGACTCCGAAGGGCACCTGGTGGTCATGAAGACCCTGCCCATGCCCCTTACGACCGCGAGCTGGCTCGCCAAGAGCAAGGGGATGGTCGAGGCCTACTACCTGGACCAGGGCAACAAGGCGCGCTTCGTCGTGCCGGGCCGGGTGCAGGACAACCCGCGCTACAACCTGCCCTACATGCTGCGCATCTCGGACAGTTCGAGCCCGCCGCTGCTCTTCTCGCCGCCTCCGCCGCTCGACGAGTACCAGCTCCACCACAAGAAGCGCAAGCCGCACGTCAAGAAGACGCCGACGCCCGAGCCCACCACGTCCCTCGACGAGGCAACGAGCCCGAGCACCCCGGCTCCGGTCTCGACCCCCGCGGCGCCGAGCATCGACGAGCCGGTGCCGACCCAGAACTCCATCGACGAGCCATCGCTTCCCGAATAACCCAAAAAGAAACACCCGCCGGAAGCTCCGGCGGGTGTTTCGCTAGCGGGGTCTTACTTGACCGCGGCGAGCTTCTTGAGGCGCTCGACCACCAGGTCGCCGATCTCGGCGGTGGTGTTGGCGACGGGCACGCCCGCCGCTTCGAGAGCCGCGACCTTCGCCTCGGCGGTACCCTTGTTGCCCGAAACGATGGCGCCGGCGTGGCCCATGCGCTTGCCCTTGGGGGCAGTGCGGCCGCCGATGAAGCCCACGACCGGCTTGGTCATGGTCTTGATGTACTCGGCAGCGATTTCCTCGTCCTCGCCGCCGATCTCACCGGCCATGACGACCAGCTCGGTGGCGGGGTCGGCTTCGAACGCCTTGAGGACGTCGATGAAGCGGGTCCCGATGATGGGGTCGCCGCCGATACCGACGATCGAGGTCTGGCCGTAGCCGCGGTTGGTCAGGTCAGCCGCGATCTCGTAGGTCAGGGTCCCCGAGCGCGAGACGACGCCCACGGTGCCGGGCTTGAAGATGTGGCCGGGCATGATGCCCATCTTGCACTCGCCGGGGGTGGTGAGGCCGGGGCAGTTGGGGCCGATCAGCATCGACTTGGGCGAGCGCTGAAGGACCTGGTTGACCTTGATCATGTCGTGCAGGGGCACGCCCTCGGTGATGCAGACGATGAGGGGAACCTCAGCGTCCAGCGCCTCGAGGATCGAGTCCGCGGCGAAGGCGGGGGGCACGAAGATGATGCTGGCGTTGATTTCGGGATGGCTCTTGAGGGCATCCTTGACCGTGTCGTACACGGGCAGGCCGAAGGCCTCCTGGCCACCCTTGCCGGGGGTCACGCCCGCGACGATGGTGCCGGGGCCGTAAGCCATCATCTGCTGGGTGTGGAAACCGCCCTCGCGGCCGGTGATGCCCTGGACGAGCACCCGGGTATCCTTGTTGATGAAAATGCTCATGATGTAATCCTTTTGCTCAGGGCAATCGTTAGCGGCCGTAGGCCAGGTCGACGACCTTCTTGGCGGCTTCCTGCATGGTGGCGGCCGGGATCAGGTTGGACCCGGCGAGGAGCTTGCGGCCCTCTTCCTCGGCCGTCCCCGAGAGGCGGACCACGATGGGCACGTTGATCTCCATGCCCGAGGTCGCCTCGAGGACGCCCTTGGCCACTTCGTCGCAGCGGGTGATGCCGCCGAAGATGTTGATGAGCACGCCCTTGGGCTTCTCCATCATGACGACTTCGAGGGCGTTCTTGACGACCGCAGCCTTGGCGCCGCCGCCGATGTCGAGGAAGTTCGCCGCAGCGCCGCCCTCGCGGCCCACCGCGTCGAGCGTGGTCATGACCAGGCCGGCGCCGTTGCCCATGATGCCGATGTCGCCGTCCAGGTGGACGTAGGTCAGGCCGCGGGTGCGGGCCTCGTCCTCGATGGCGTTGTCCTCTTCGGACTCCTGCCAGGCGGCGAGCTCAGGCTGACGGAACAGGGCGTTCTCGTCGATGTCCATCTTGCAGTCGGCCGCGATGACGGTGCCTTCCTTGGTGACGACCAGGGGGTTGATCTCGGCAAGGGTCGCGTCCGACTGGATGAAGGCCTTGTAGAGGAGCTTCAGGAACTTGGTGTATTCCTTGATGTAGGCGCGGTCGAGCTTGGCGTCGAAGATCAGCTGGCGGATCTGGTAGTCGGTGAGGCCCAGGGCGGGATCGACCCAGATCTTGGCGAGCTTCTCGGGGGTCTTCTCGGCCACCTCTTCGATGTCCATGCCGCCCTCGGCGCTGACCATGACGACGACCTTGCGCGCATCGCGGTCGAAGATCATGCCCAGGTAGTATTCCTTGTCGATGTTGACGCCTTCCTCGACGAGGACCTTCTTGACGATGAGACCCTTGAGGTCCATCCCGAGGATCTGCTTGCCCATGTCGTAGGCTTCGTTCGGGGTCTTGGCGAGCTTGACGCCGCCGGCCTTGCCGCGGCCGCCGACGTGGACCTGCGCCTTGACGACGACGAGCTTGCCGAACTCGGTGGCGATGTTCTTGACTTCGTCAGGCGAATAGGCGACCTGGCCGCGCGGGGTGGGCACGCCGTACTTGGCGAGAACCTGCTTGGCCTGGAACTCATGAATCTTCATGTGGTGGGGATCTCCCTGGTCTTGATGGGGCGATGTGGCGCTCAAGAAGGGATGTTGACACCTTCGAGCGCGTCGCGTCCATTCTACCAAGCGCGCCGCCATCCCACAAGGAACGGCGGCGCTTATCAAGCAAGGGTTATCAGGCGAAGAGGTCCGTGCGGATCATCGTTGCCGCTCGATCCGCCCCGACCGAGACCATGGCGATGGGGACGCCGGTCAGCTCCTCGAGGCGCTCCAGGTAGGTCCGGGCCTTCGCCGGCAGCTCTTCGAAGCGGCGCAGGTGACCGGTCGGCTCCTGCCAGCCGGGCCAGGTCTCGTAGATCGGCTCGCAGGCCGCCAGTTCCTCGGCGTCATAGGGGAGTTCGGTGATCGTCTCGCCGTGGAGGCGGTAGGCGACTGCCACCTTGATCTCGTCGAAGCCGTCGAGCACGTCGAGCTTGGTGATGCAGAGGGCATCCAGCCCGCTCGCGCGTGCCGCGAGGCGCAGGGCCACCGCGTCAAACCAGCCGCAGCGGCGCGGCCGGCCGGTGGTGGTGCCGTACTCGTGACCCGCGTCGCGGAGGCGATCGCCCGTCTCGTCGAAGAGCTCGGTCGGGAAGGGACCGCCGCCCACCCGGGTGGCGTAGGCCTTGGCGATGCCGAGCACCCGGTCGATGGCGCCGGGACCGACGCCCGTGCCGACCGCGGCCCCACCCGCCACCGGGTAGCTGGAGGTCACGAAGGGGTAGGTGCCCATGTCGATGTCGAGCAGCACCCCCTGGGCCCCCTCGAACAGGACGCGATCGCCCCGCTTCACCGCCTCGTGCAGCATCAGCGAGGTATCGGCCACGTGGGGGCGCAGCCTTTCGCCCATTTCGAGCAGGTCCGTCGCCATGGGCTCCAGCGAAAGCGGGGCGTGGCCGTAGACCTTCACCAGCGTCTCGTTGACCCGCACCAGGGCCTCTTCGAGCTTCTTGCGGAAGCGCTCGGGCTTGAGCAGGTCCATCACTCGGAAGCCGCGGCGCAGGTACTTGTCGCCGTAGGCCGGGCCGATGCCGCGGCCGGTGGTGCCGATCTTGTTGGCGCGCCGCTCCTCTTCGAGGCGATCGAGCAGCTTGTGGTAGGGCATGATGACGTGTGCCAAGGGACTCACCGAGAGGTTGTCCAGCGAGAGATCCTGGGCCCAGAGGCCGTCCAGCTCGGCGACGAAGGCCTCGGGGTCGAGCACCGTGCCGTTGCCCACGAAGCACCGGACATGGGGGTAGAGGATGCCCGAGGGCACCAGGTGCAGCTTGAGGGTCCTGTCCCCGACGATGACGGTGTGGCCTGCGTTGTTGCCGCCGCCGTAGCGCACGATCACGTCCGCGCGCTCTGCGAGCAAGTCGGTGATCTTGCCCTTCCCCTCGTCTCCCCACTGGGCTCCGACGACTGCGACGTTGGCCACGATGCCTCCTATATCTGCGGGTGTTTACGCGGGTTCGGCCATGGTGGGCTGGGCGGTCAGGTTCTCGAAGCGAGTGTGCTCCTTCTCGAAGAAGAGCTTGACCGTACCCACCGGGCCGTTACGGTGCTTGGCGAGGATGACCTCGGCGACGTTCTTGTCCAGGCTCTCCTGGTTGTAGTACTCGTCGCGGTAGATGAACATCACGATGTCGGCGTCCTGCTCGATGGCGCCCGATTCGCGCAGGTCCGAGAGCATCGGGCGCTTGTCGGTACGGCTCTCGACCGCGCGGCTGAGCTGCGAGAGGGCGATGATCGGCACGTTCAGCTCGCGGGCGAGCGCCTTGAGGTTACGCGAGATGGCCGAGATCTCCTGCACGCGGTTGCCGTCCGAGCTGCTGCCGCCGCCGCTCATCAGCTGCAAGTAGTCGATGACGATGAGCCCCAGTTCCTTCTTCTCGAGAGCCTTGAGGCGGCGCGCTTTGCCGCGCACCTCCATGACCGTGATGGCCGGGGTGTCGTCGATGTAGATGGGGCTCGAAGCCAAGGAGCCGATGGCCTCGGTCAGCTTGGGCCAGTCGGTCTCCGAGAGGAAGCCCGTCTTGATGCGGTGGGCGTTGATGCGGGCCTCGGAGCAGATCAGACGCTGTGCGAGCTGCTCCTTCGACATTTCCAGGCTGAAGACCATGACGGGCAGGTTGTTGAGCTTGGCGATGTTCTGGGCGAGGTTGAGCGCGAACGAGGTCTTCCCCATCGCCGGACGGGCCGCGAGGACGATCATGTCCGACGAGTGCAGGCCGCTCATCATGTAGTCGAGGTCGTAGTACCCGGTCGCGTAGCCCATGACGTTGTCTTGGTTCTCGTACCGGTGCTCGATGGTCTCGAAGGTGTCGCGCAGGATGTCCTTGATGTGCGAGATGTCCTTGGAGGTGCGCCGGCCCTGGGCCACGTCGAAGATGATCCGCTCGGCCTCGTCGATGGTCTCGTCGAGCTTCTGGGTCTGGGAGTAGCCGAGTTCGACGATCTTGGTGCCGCCCGTGATGAGCGCGCGCAGAGCGGCCTTCTCTTCGACGATGCGGGCGTAGTACTCGGCGTTGGCGGCCGTCGGGATCGACGCCGCCAGGTCCATCAGGTAGGTGTAGCCGCCGATCTCGTCCAGGCGGTTCGCGGTGCGCAGATCGGTCGAGACCGTGACAAGGTCGACCGGCTCGCCGCGCTCGGCGACCCTGAGGATCGTCTCGTAGAGGGTCGCATGCGCGTGGCGGTAGAAGGACTCCGGCTTGAGGATCTCGGAGACCCGCACCAGGGCGTCGGCCGAAATGAGCAGCGCGCCGAGCACCGATTGCTCGGCCTCGATGCTCTGGGGGGGAATTCGCTCTAGAAGAGGATCTTGCATCTCGGCTCCGGCTGAAAGTGGCTTGAACAGGGAAAGCGAGGGTCATGTACCCGCCTCAAGCAGGCGATAACCCTCGCTCCTAGACCGTTTACTTGGCCTCGACGACGTGGACGCGCAGCTTGGCGGTCACCTCGGGGTGGACCTTGACGGCGAGATCGTAGTAGCCGAGGGCGCGGATGGCGTCCTCCATCTCGATCTTGCGCTTGTCGATCTCGAAGCCGGTCTGCTTCTTGGTCTCGAGGGCGATCTCCTTGGCGGTGATGGCGCCGTAGAGGCGGCCGCCCTCGCCGGCCTTGGCCGGCATCGTCACGGTCTTCTCGGCGATCTTGCCGGCGTACTCCTGCATCTCGGCCTTGAGCTTCTCAGCCTTGATCGCCTCGCGCTTGGCCTTGTCGGCCACGGCCTTGAGGGCCGTCTCGGTGGCCTCGGCGGCGAGGTTACGCGGCATGAGGTAGTTGCGGGCGTAGCCTTCGGACACGTCCACGATCTGACCGGCCTTGCCGATGTCCTTGACGTCCTTGTTGAGGATGACGCGCATGATGGGCTTCCCTTCTAGCGATAGTTGACGAACTGCAGCTCGATGTCGAGGTCGACGCCCTTGAGGGCGGCGATCACCGTCTGGAGGTCGTCCTTGCTCTTGCCGGTGACGCGGATCTGGTCGTCCTGGATCTGCGCCTGGACCTTGAGCTTCTTCTCCTTGATCAGGTTGGTGATTTTCTTGGCGCGGTCCTTGTCGATACCCTGACGGATGGTCAGCGTCTGCTTGACCGTGCCGCCGAGTCCCGCCTCGACCTTGCCGTGCTCCAGGCCCTTGAGGGGGATGTTCCGCTTGATCATGCGGTTCTCGAGGATGTCGACGACGTTCTTGAGCTTGAGCTCGTCGGGCGCCTTGACCGAGATGGTCTCCTTCTCGAGGGTCAGCTCGCAGCCGGTGCCCTTGAGGTCGAAGCGGTTCTCGATCTCCTTGTTGGCTTGATGGATGGCATCGGTCATCGCGGGCATATCGACCTGCGAGACGATGTCGAACGAGGATTCTTTGGACATTTGACGAAATCTCCGCGAGAGGCGCTAACATTCGCCCGATCGACCGGGCGTTTCTTGCCTTGCAAGGGTTATTCTACCATTCGCCTGCTTCCTTGACGCTCACCCCCCGACTGGGTAGAGTGGAAATTCTGACTAAGCATAGGTTAAGGCGGAAGAACGAAGTTGAAGTGGTCGGTCGTCGCCGTCGGGCGGGTCAAGGAGAGCTGGTACCGCGAGGCGATCGCTGAGTACCACGGCAGGCTCCAGCGCTATCGCCCCGTCTCGCTGGTCGAGGTGAGCGAAGAGCGCCTGATCCAGGGACGCGAGGCGCAAGTGATGCGCAAGGAGGCCGAGCGCCTCGAAGCGGCCTGCCCTCCCGGCATCCGCATCGCGCTAACCGAGCGCGGCGCGCGGGTCACGACCCAGCAACTCGCAGACAAGCTCGCAGCCTTCGAAGGCCAGGGCGTCCCGCACCTCTCGTTCGTGCTGGGGGGCCCGCAGGGGCTCGACGCCGACTTCGTCAAATCCTGCCAGTGGGAGCTCTCGCTCTCTCCGTTGACTTTCCCCTACCAGCTCGCGCGCCTGGTCCTGGTCGAGCAGCTCTACCGCTGCGAGACCCTCAGGCGCGGCGAGCCTTACCACAAGGCGTAGGCGCACGATGAAGCATCCCGTCTCGATCCGCGTCGAGAGCGTCCAGCTCGACGCCGAGGGCAACGAGGCCCGGACCGAAAACCAGTACGAGGGCACCTGGTACCAGCAGGAGACCTCGGACTACGTCATCTATCAGGACGAGGGGGTCCAGACCACCCTGCGCTGGGATGCGAACGAGTGGCGCCTGTTCCGCCGCGGCCCTGAGCTCGAGGGCTTCCAGCTCTTTCGGCTCGACAAACCGACCGAGACCGAGCTGCGGGTGCAGACGAGCACCCTGCCGCTCAAGACCACGACCCACCGCATGCAGGTGGCCCCTTTGCCCCAGGGCCGCGAGCTGGTGCTCGACTACACCCTGGAATCCGGCCCCGAGCTCATCGGGAACTTCACGCTGATCATCCAACTGAAAACGCACGAGGACGAAACCCATGGCTAATGCGACTCCCACCATCCGGACCCTCATCGCCGACGCCGTCTCCGAGGCCCTGCGCCGGGCGGTCGAGGAGGGCGCGCTGCCTGCCGAGGCCGCAGCACAGCCGACCATCGAGAAGCCCCGCGACGCCAAGTTCGGCGACTTCGCGACCAACGTGGCCATGACCCTCGCCAAGCCTGCCAAGAAGGCGCCCGCGGCGATCGCCCAGGCCATCGTCGAGCGCCTGCCCAAGGACGGTCTCTTCTCGCGCGTCGAGATCGCAAACCCCGGCTTCATCAACGTGACCCTGCAGGACGCGTGGCTCCAGGGCAACTTGCAGCAGGTCCTCGCAGCGGGTGAGACCTACGGCCACACCGACGTGGCCCAGGGCGAGGCGGTCCTCATCGAGTACGTCTCGGCCAACCCCACCGGCCCCCTGCACGTGGGCCACGGCCGCTGGGCCGCCATCGGCAGCACGCTCGCCAACCTCATGAACGCCGCCGGCTACAAGGCCAGCCAGGAGTTCTACATCAACGACGCGGGCAACCAGATGCTGAACCTGGGCCGCTCGGTCCTCTACCGCATGGAAGGCCGCCCCTTCCCCGAGGGCGAGGCCGCCAAGGAGTTCTACGGCGGCAGCACCATCCTCGACGTGGCCGAAGCCGCCAAGCAGCAGATTGCCGGCGAGCTCGAAGGCCTCGACGAAGAGGGCAAGATCAAGCGCCTGACGCTTTTCGCCCGCGACTACTTCCTCGCCGCCCAGAAGGCGACCCTCGCGCGGATCAAGGTTGGCTTCGACGTGTGGTACAGCGAGACCACCCTGCACCAGAAGGGTGAAGTCCAGAAGGCCCTCGAACTGCTCAAGGAGCGCGGGCACATGTTCGAGGAGGGCGGCGCCCTCTGGCTGCGCTCGACCGCCTTCGGCGATGACAAGGACCGGGTCGTCATCCGCGAGAACGGCATGCCCACTTACCTCGCGGCCGACATCGCCTACCACCTGGACAAGCTGCAGCGCACCCCCAAGCTGCTCAACATCTGGGGTGCCGACCACCACGGCTACGTGGCCCGCATGAAGGCCGCGGTCCAGGCCCTCGGCTACCCCGAGGACGCCATCGAGATCGTGATCGGCCAGCTCGTCTCGCTCTACCGGGGCGGCGAACCCGTCCGCATGTCCAAGCGCACCGGCGAGATGGTCACCCTCGACGAGGTCATCGACGAGGTCGGCCCCGACGCCGCGCGCTACTTCCTCGTCATGCGCAGCGCGGACACCCCGCTCGACTTCGACCTGGAGCTTGCCAAGCAGCAGACCGCGGACAACCCGGTCTTCTACGTGCAGTACGCCCACGCCCGCATCTGCTCGATCCTGCGCAACGCCGAAGAGGCCGGCTTCAAGGTCGACAGCCTCAAGGACGCGAACCTCTCCCTCTTGACCCATGCCGACGAGCGCAACCTGATGCTGCGCCTGGCGAGCTTCCCGGACGAGATCGTCAAGGCGGCCACGGCCCGCGAGCCGCACCGCATCGCCCGCTACGCCCAGGACCTGGCCGCGGACTTCCACCAGTTCTACACGAACTGCCGCGTGCTCAACCCCGCGGAGCCCGAGCTGACCCGCGCGCGCCTGGCGCTTGCGGTCGCAAGCCGCATCACGCTGGCCAACGCCCTGGAAGGAATCCTCGGAGTCCAGGCGCCCGAACGGATGTAGCCTAAATCCTGACCGCGCGTTCGCGGGACAAGGTTGCAATTTTTCGTTATAATCCTTGATTGCAGCCGAAGGTCTTGATCACGAGAGCGCGCGCGTCATGGAAACTTCGAAATCAACCGCTCCCACCATCAAGGTCACGCTGAAACAGCGTGGCCTTGAAGCATGGGCGCGGATCGTCCCGCCTGAGCCCGTTTCGCCCGACCAGGTGCGGGCGGCCCTACGCGAGCAAGGGGTGCGCGAAGGGATCGACGAGGAGAGCCTCGCGGCGCTGTGCGAGGCCCCCGAGAGCGGCGAGACACTCGTGGCCCGCGGGCTGCCGCCGACCCCGGGCGAGCCCGCCCGGATCGATTACCTGTTCCTCGCCGACAACGGCGAGTTCAACCCCCTGGTCGACCAGCACGACCGGGCCGACTACCGCGAGGTCGGTCTCATCCAGAACGTGGTGCCGGGGCAACTGCTCGCCCGCAAGACCCCGCCGACCTCGGGGGTGGCGGGCCGCTCGGTGACCGGCGAGCCCCTCCCGGCAACGCCCGGCAAGGACGTCCACATCCTCGCCGGCAAGAACGTGCAGCTCTCGCCCAACAAGCTCGAAGCCTTCGCGACCGTCACGGGCATCCCCAATGTCGCCAAGAACCGTCTCACCGTCCAACCCACCTTCCAGGTGGGCGACGTGGACTTCTCGACGGGCAACATCAACTTCCAGGGCTCGGTCCAGATCAAGGGCAGCGTCAACCCTGGCTTCGTCGTCAAGGCGACCGAGGACGTCACGATCGAGGGCAACGTCGAGCAGGCGACCGTCGAGGCCGGCGGCACGATCGTCGTGAGAGGCGGCGTGCGCTCGGGCTCGCGCCTGCAGGCCCAGGAGGACGTGGAGGTCCGGTTCTGCGACTCCGAGTCGATCATCGAGGCGGAGCAGGGCATCCTCATCAAGGGTGACTCCCTGCACTGCAACCTCAAGGCGGGGCTGCGCATCGTGGTGGAGCACCGGCTAATCGGCGGCACCGCCCGCGCGGGCGAGTACATCCAGGCGAGCATCGCGGGCACTCGGGCCGAGACCCCCACCATGGTGGAGCTGGTCCAGGTCGGCAGCCAAGAAGAGCTCGAACAGCTGCTCGAAGAGATCGCCCAGGTCGAAGAGAAGCTCACCCAGGTCTCGGCCCGCATCCAGGCCCTGATGCGCGACCCCAAGGCCACGAACCGCACCGACCTCCAGCGGCTGACCCCCACCAAGATCACCCTCAACCTCCAGCTCGCGCAGCTCAAGACGCGTCACAAGCAGATGACGCAGCGCGAGACCGAGCTCGCGCCGCCGCGCTTCGTCGTCAAGAGCGAGCTCTTCCCGGGTGTAACGGTTCGCTTCGTCACCCGCGAGGGCGAGCGGGCGCAACGCATCCTGAGCAAGCAGTTCGCGGCCACCGCGCGCTTTGTCGAAGGGGAGATCGCGTTCTGAGCACGCCCCTGGTCGATGCCCTCGCCCGCTACCACGACGCGCCCTGGGCCCCCTTCCACACCCCCGGCCACAAGCACGGTCGCGCAGCCGATCCCGAGGCCCTCGCCCTGTTGGGCGCAGGGGCCTTCGCGCGTGATCTGACCGAGTTGGACGAAACCGACAGCCTGCATGCCCCCGAAGGGGTCATCGCCCAGGCCCAGGCCCTCGCCGCCCGCGCCTTCGGCGCCGACCAGACCCATTTTCTGGTCAACGGCTCGACCGGCGGCATCCACGCCATGGTCATGGCCGCGGTAGGCCCCGGCGAGGCGATCGCCCTCTCGCGCGCCTCTCACCTCTCGGTGCTCGGCGCGGTGGTGCTCGCGGGCGCGCGGCCCGTCTTCACCGGCTCGGGCTGGGATGCCGAGTGGCAGGTGCCCGAGCCGCCCGCACTGGACGCGGTGGAAGCGGCTTTTGCGGCGGATCCCGGCCTGAGGGCGGTGCTCGTCACCCGTCCCGACTACTTCGGCCGCGCGGTGTCCCTTGCCCCCTACGCCGAAGCGTGCCGGCGGCACGATCGCCTCCTCTTGGTGGACGAGGCCCACGGGGCACACCTGGGGCTCACCTCGCGCTTGCCCGCACCCGCCCTCGCGCAGGGGGCGGATGCTGCGGTGCAGTCCACCCACAAGCTGCTCTCGGGGCTGACCCAGGCCTCCATGCTGCATCTCAAGGGCGATCGCCTCTCTCCACTGCGCGTGCGCAAGATGCTGCGCCTCTTGCAGACCACGAGCCCCTCGTACCTCCTGATGGCCTCCCTGGACGCAGCCCGGCACCAGCGTGAAACCCAGGGAGAAGCCGCCTGGCAAGAAGCGATCGCCCTGATCGACGAGGCCCGCGAACGCCTTGCCCGGCACGGTCTGGCCTGCCTCGGCCCCACTCACGGCCCTGCGGGCGACTGGGACCCGGCGAAGCTCATCGTGGACCTCGCGGGCACCGGCCACGACGGCTACGCGGTGGCCGACCACCTGCACGACCACTTTCACGTCCAGGTGGAGCTTGCGACCCCGCGCTACCTCGGCGCCCTCGCGGGGCCGGGCAACACCCGCGAAGAGCTCATGCGGCTGGTGGACGGGATCCTCTCGGCCCTCTCGCTCCCCAAGGAAATGGCCACGGCGTACCCCGAGGTGCCGCCCGCCCCGGAGCTCGTCGTGCTGCCGCGCGACGCGCACCTGGGGCCGTCGCGCGCCGTCCCCTTCGCTCAGGCCGTAGGCGAAGTCGCCGCCGAGTGGATCTGCCCCTACCCTCCCGGCGTCCCCGCGCTGATTCCAGGCGAGCGCATCACCAAGCAGGTGCTAGAATACTTGGATGCCCTGCGAGCGCTCGGCGCCGAGTTCGTCGGCCCCGAGGCCCCCGACCTGGAGACCTTGACCGTATGCGCGCCCCGCACCGCTCACACCCCCTTCTGAAGCCCGACCGTCGCTACTTCAAGCTGATCTGCGGGGCCAACTTCACCGACTACCCCCAGCTTCGCTACCTGAGCGCCGTCTACGCGCTCGCCGGCTGCGACATGATCGACGTGGCAGCCACCCCCGAGGCCGTCGAGGCCGCATTGGCGGGTATCGAGGACGCCCAGGCGATCGCAACCCACTTCCCCGACGCCACCGAGCCCGTGGTCATGGTCAGCGTTACCGCCTCGGACGACCCGCATTGCCGGCTGGCCGTCAAGATCGAAGAGCGCTGCTCGTGGGTCTGCCCCCACTGCCGTGACGCTTGCCCGCACGGGGCCATCGACGAGGGCTTCAACATCCTCGCCGACAAGTGCGTCGGCTGCGACCTGTGCGTGCCCGCCTGCCCCTACGAGGCCATCGAGATGGCGCATGTCCCCTTCAACCCGTCCTTGACCCAGCTCTGGGAGATGGGCGCCCGCGCCCTCGAGCTGCACACGGGCGGCGGCGATCGCGCCGAGCTCGACTCCTGGCGCGAGAGCTGCCAAGAGTGGGTCACCAAGGGCGGCCTCTTCTCGGTCAGCCTCAACGCGGTGCAGATGACGGTGGACGAAGCCGCCGATCTGGCGTCGCACCTGGGCGGATGGTTCCCTGAAGACCGGATCGTGATCCAGGCGGACGGCAAGCCCATCAGCGGTACTGCGGGCCGCGAGTCCACCCTGCCTGCGATCGCCTTCTCCCAGGCCCTCTTGGGCACCGGCTTGAAAGACGCGGTCCAGCCCGCCGGCGGCGCCAACGACCAGACCGGGGTGGTTGCGACCGAGCGCGAGGCCGCGATCGCAGGCGTTGGCATCGGCAGTTACGCGAGGTGTATAATCGCCGGCAAAACCGAGGCGCAGCGGGCCTTGCAACAGAGAGATCCCGGCCTCACCCTGGACGCCGTGGCGCTCGAAGACATCCAGCGAGCAAGCGTGCTCGTCCAGTCGGTGAACCGATAGGAGGCGTAGGATGTCCAACCCTCGCGAGCAGAACATCACCGACAACCTCACCCAGCTGATCGAGATCCTGCCGCCGGCGCTCGCCCACCACCTCCAGGCCCTGCCCGATCGCGAGCAGCTGGTCGAAGTGGTGATGGACCTGGGCCGCATCCCGGAGGCACGCCTTCCCCACCACGGGGTGGATCTGGGCGAGACGCCCGTCACCCGCGAGGATCTGGACCACGTCATCAAGCGGGTAGGCGCCTTCTCGGGCGACAACCGCGCCGGCATCGAGCGCACCCTGCACCGCATCTCGGCCATCCGCAACCGCCAGGGCATGATCGTCGGGCTCACCTGCCGGGTGGGCCGCTCGGTCGTTGGCACCATCGACATCATGCGCGACCTGGTCGAGAGCGGACGCTCCATCCTGATGCTCGGCCGCCCCGGCATCGGCAAAACGACCAAGCTCCGCGAGATCGCCCGGGTCCTATCGACCGACCTCAAGAAGCGGGTCATCGTCATCGACACCTCCAACGAGATCGCAGGCGACGGCGACATCCCCCACCCGGCAATCGGGCGCGCCCGGCGCATGCAGGTGCCCACCCCCGCCCTCCAGCACGCGGTCATGATCGAGGCCGTCGAGAACCACATGCCCGAGGTCATCGTCATCGACGAGATCGGCACCGAGCAAGAAGCGCTCGCCGCCCGCACCATCGCCGAGCGCGGCGTCCAGCTCATCGGCACCGCCCACGGCAACTCGCTCGAAAACCTCCTGATGAACCCCACCCTCTCGGATCTGGTCGGCGGCATCCACACCGTCACCCTCTCCGACGAGGAGGCCCGCCGCCGCGGCACCACCAAGAGCATCCTGGAGCGCAAGGCTCCGCCCACCTTCGACATCGCCATCGAGCTTCAGGACCGTGACCGGCTCGCCGTTCACCAGGACGTGGGCGACGTGATCGACCAGATGCTCCGGGGCTACATGCCAAGCCCCGAGCTCAGGCAGGTGACCAGCACCGGCAGGGTCGAGATCCAGCAGGCGCCCGTCGAGGACCTCTCGCGCCAGGTGACGGCGCTGACCGGCGAGGTCGGGGCCACCATCCGCATCTACCCCTACGCCGTGAGCCGCTCGCAGCTCGAACGGGTGGTACGCAGCATGCGCATGCCCGTCGAGCTGACCCGCAGCCTGCGCGACGCGGACGCCCTCTTGATCCTCAAGGCCTACGTCAAGAGCGCAGCCCGGGTGCTCTCCGACGCCGAAGAGCGCCAGATCCCGACCTACATCGTCAAGGCCAACACCATCCCCCAGATCCAGAAGAGCCTGCGCGAGGTGCTGCACCTGGACGTGCAGCAGGTCCTCCATCCCGGTGACGAGTCGGATGCCCTCAAGGAAGCCCGCCAGGCCATCGATCACGCGCTCGCGAGCGGCCAGAGCGTCGAGCTTCGCCCCCGCAGCGCGCCTTTGCGCAAGCTCCAGCACGAGCTCGCGAGCCGCTACCAGCTGAGCACCCAGAGCACCGGCGAAGAGCCCAATCGACGGGTGCTCATCTACCCGGCGGAGTTGTTCGAGGACTAGAGGTTGTTGAAAAATACCCTGTCTTAAATGTCTCGGCTGCCAATCCCAATGATCACCGACGATGGTGAGCCCAAAGCCAGATGAATACTCAGGCTTTGGGCAGCCACGCAAGCTGACAGACGCCCAGCACAAGCTTCTCAAGGAGCTTCCGAAAGCGGCCCCATCCGCATCCTTGCGACGTCTCGTCGTGCTGTTTGAAGAATGATGCGCTCAGCGTATCAGTACCCGTACGATGCGGCGCGAGCTGCTGGAGATGAGGCTGTGCCATGTCCGAGTCCGATACGAGCGAGATATCCTCTTAAGCAATTAGCGCGTTTTATTAGTAACCTAAACTGAAGTACTTGTACGAATTTTGATTAAAATCAGCAGGGGCTTGTCCCCAGAGTTGGCTTCCATCCGGATTCTTGCGTTCAACAAACCCAGAACTATAGTAGTTCCAGTTTAGATTGCTACCAGACCAACCAACGACGCTGCCTCCGAAATTTCTCCCGGTTCCAGTCCCCCAATATGAGGCAAAATCAACAATACGGGTAGAAAGGGGGTTTCCACCACCAACCTTTTCTCCATAGGTGTCAGCCTGAAGAATATTATTGGTCCACCATCCTCCATCCCGCGGCTTAGCGATGATAAAGTCCATCGCATTATAAGCCCGCGCAGCGTAGCCTGTGTAATTCGAATAGCTAGACCAAGCAAGCATCTGCATGGCTTGCAAGAAATCAACCATTCGACTTCCATTGCCAGTAGAATTTTTCGTTGTATCCCACATGTCAAGCCCAAGACATTTGCCGGAAGCTGAGGGACCAACGTTTGCCGATGCTACAAGTAGCGCTCTAACATTCATATATGTGAGCTGAGGATAAATTCCGTATAGATATGAAACTAGGCCAGCAACAATCGGAGCAGCCGCGGATGTACCACCCCAGACTGGGGCATCATACATGCTTCCATCAGGGTTTACAATTGTCGATAATTTGCCTTCAGATGTTGGAATATTGTTTCCGCATGCCGAAACATCAATTCTGGTCCCGTAATTTGTACCCCAGTTAGTATAACTTGCGTCCTGCCCTGTGTAATCATCAAGGGCAGCAACCATGATTGCGCCAGAATAGTTCGACGAGGAATATGGAACGTATAGCTTAGAATTTCCTGCGGAAATTACGGTAGTAGATCCCTTACTGTTTGCATACGCGATACAGTCTCGAACGTATGGATCGTTTTCAGCAGGCATTCCATTAAGAAGACCCTGCGACATTACAATGACTTTAATGCCATTGTTTGCAGCATACTTGATTGCCTCGCCCCATAGTCTCGTATCGTTATCAGGAGCCAGAGGCAAGACCGTTACGCCAGGATTCACGCCACAAAAGCCAACACCGTTATTCTTGTCTGCAGCAAGTGTCGATGAAACCAGCGTGCCATGCGTAGGACCAACGGACGATGTCCAATTTCCATCTGTTGACAACACCTTGTTGCCAATCCAGTCTGTAGACCAATAAAAATGGCGCGCTAACGGAATATCCCAGTTAATATTGTCGATACATGCGCTAAATTTGGAAAAATCAACGACAGCAACTTCGGCCCTAGGGCGCGATCCTACCCAATATTGGTAGTAGTTCCACCCTTCAAATACTGCCTCTCGATTAAAGGGAAAATATACAATATCATTACCTGGATAGCTGGTATAAGTACTACCACTTGCTGCTCGGTACGACGTTGCAAATCCTGGATCAGTGGGCGGAGCAGCATAGGGCGGGCTTGCATGCGTGATACCACGACTTGGAAATCCAATCTCGTCAACCAAATTAGAAGCCCAAAGTTTATTGGCAATTTCTCTGGTATCAACATCTTCAGAGAATTCAAGCATATAAACAGACTTCGGATTATGGTAATGACTACCAGGATTGGAGGCGCGAACTTCCTGCTTTTCTCGCTCACCTTCAAGCTCATTAAGCTTATCACCTGGAGATCGCATTGATACGAGAGAATATGAACTAATAATTTCATTAATAACAGAACTTTTATCACCAATGAATGAAATCATGTCTTTATTCTGTCGAATTTTCAATTCATCCTTAAACCATACGGTAATACAGCCAGGAATCTTTGCTTTATTGTCAATAGATTGCACCGATATTTTATTAATTCCATAATCCTGTTTTATCGGCGCATTATTTGGGATATTTTCAGTACATCCAGCAGATAATACCAGAATTGCGACAAGATAAATTGAAATTCGCTTCAAAACAAATCTCCAAGTATTTTAAGGAGTAACAAGCACAGATGCAGTAGCACTGCCTGAGGCAGCGGCAATCTTATAATCACCCGTTGATGCAGGAACAAAGCTTACGGTCGCCTCAAAGGGCTTTGTGGCAGGTGATAATCCTCCGCCCGAAGGCACAGTAGCCTCTGCAGTCGCATGTATACTTGCGATCCTTGATTGTTCGTTTACAGTGACACCAACCGAGCTAATGGAGAATTGACTATAGGGGAGCGTGCCAGTTACCGTTAAGTCGACTGGTGATCCCACCTGTACTGACAATGTACTAACGCGGATTGATTCAACGACTACATCTTGTCTAATCGTTTGATCATTTGCCATATTAGTTTGAGAGCATGCACTAACAATCACAATTACTGAAACTGCAGCAAAAATATGAGCAGATAACTTCATACGGGGTCTCCTACTTGCGAACACAAAGTCCACGGGATGATAGGTCTGGACCTTGTCGAAGTGTGTAAGAAATGAACTTCTTGATAGAATAGTCTAAGGCAATGATGAATTTTTGACCATATGCAATACATTAAATCTTAAGGTCACTAACTGGCCGGAAATCCTGTAATTTCTTAACGTCTAGACGATTCATCGTCCTCGCGAAATTTATTAAACTTTGTAAGTCCTGCAACAGTAAGCGGAACCACTGAGAGCCTGTCGCAAGATTGACACCAGAAGGCACTTGTCATGATGTCGATCTTTGTCGAGACAGGTGGTCCGGGGGACTAGGGGCTCATTGTGGGCTACGAAGAGCTAACAGAAAACGGTGTGTAGGCAGCCCTTTCTGCGTCCAGTCTCCTCAGAGGCCAGAGCAGTTACCGGCGGGACGCATTGTTACCCGCCAGTGGTTCGGCTCAAGCTCTTCTATGCGAACTGGTCGCCTTCTTCAAGGCCATTGAACTTGATATCGAGCCCATGCTCGTCAGGCCAGCAACTGAGCACGCCGTCGCTGCCGAAGTATCTTGCGACCAAACGTGCGTCTTGCCTGCCTGCTTGCTTGGGGTGAGCGTTCTCGAAGTCAATCAGTAGCTCCTGCAAGACTGGATCGTAGCTGAAGATTCTCTTGGTATCCCCTCAGGTGCGACTGCAGTCACTCGACTACCTGCAATGTTGTTGCACTGGAGATCGGCTACACTGGTCGCCTGGCATGCGGGGAAAAGCTGCCTCAACGTTAACCCCCTCGGTTGATGGATTCACGGTCGGTCTTTATCTTGTTGGCTAGGAGCTCGATCGATAGCGATCCATGCAGGAACTTGTCGTGCTTATAATCGAGCGAGAGGGCGGTTCGCGCACTTAGGAAGAAGAAGGCACCCGAGTTGCTGTTGGTGCGAGGTGACCAAGACCCAGTAGAAGAATGCCTGGAACTCCTTTGCGAGCTCACGCTGGATAATCGGCCGCCGGGCCGGATTGATGTCGATTACTTCCATGGAGCCGTCCAGATGCCGACAAGCGGGAGTAGACCCGAAAAGTCGAGGGATGAACCCTCGACTTTTCGTCATCAGCTTTCAGGGCAAGAGGTTGGCCTCGTTGAGGCCAACCTGTCTAAAGCACTCCAGACGAACCTCCTAGGAGTTTCCGTACACCCTCTGGCATCGCTTGGCTCCTCGGCGGGTATAGGACTTCTTGCCCACCCTCGAGGAGACCGTCCCGCATGACACGCCGCCACATCCCCGCCCTCGCCATCGCAGGCCTAGCCCTCGTCGTTTCCGCCTGCGCGGACAACGGCCCTGCGACGACGAACACCCCTTCGAGCGACCCGTTCGCCGACGTGGGGCGCGGCGCGGCCGCCATCCAGCAGGCCTCGGGCATGACCGGCGACGCAACCGCCGCGGGCCTCACGACCGTCGCTCCCCTCACCACGGTCGCGCCGCTCACCACCGTCGCCCCCTACCGCGTCGCGGCTGGCCTCCCCGAGCCCGAGCTCGAAGAAGAGGGCCCCTACAGCACCCGCTACGAGTTCACCCAGGTCTCGGAAGGCGCGAGCGCACCCGGGTTCGTGCCGAACGGCGCCTACCGCAGCGAGCGCCATGCGAACTACACCACCCGCAACGAGGACGGCGAGACCGTCGAGCAAGGGATGGCGGTGCGGCGCTTCGACCTCTACCAGCACCCGAGCAGCTTCACCCTCGAGGTCTTCGACGCGCGCAAGGTCGCAACCTCCGTGCGCCGCCAGCCGGGCGTCTACGGCGCCTTCGGTACCCAGACGCTGACCGCAACCGAAGACATCCGCGCCATCACGGTCTACCACCAGCCCGAAGGGACCGCGAGCAGCTCCTTGACCGTCGCAGCGATCGACCGCTACGAGGCGGGCAAGGGCGAGGACCTCGCCGAGCGGATCGCGGCCCGACAGGCACGCGTCTCGCGCGGCGTCACCGTGCGCGGCACCCTGCCCGACGGCTTGCCCGTCTCCTTCACCCAGACCCGAGCGGGCAGCGGCAGCCTGCAAGTGCGCGGCTTCGACGGCGAGGTAACCCTCGATGGGGGTGCTGGCAAGTTCAAGGTTTCAAGCCGCCTCGAAGCCACCATGCCCGATCGCTCCCGCATGCCGAGCGCGCTCACGGGCAACGTCGTCCTCTCGCGCGACGATGCCAACGGCGTGGCGCTCGCCGATTTGCACCTCACGAGCTTCATCTGCCACCCGGCGCTCAAGACCATCGACGTCAAGGGCGAGGTGCGCAACCCGCGCGGCGACAAGACCGGCACCTACGTTGGCCAGATCAACCTGCGCACCGGCAAGTGGCTGGGCAGCTACGAGGCCACCGGCAAGCCGAAGCAAACCCTGGACCTCACCGGCGTGATGGAACAGCTCTTGTAAAAATGAAGGGGCGGCGCTGACGCGCCGCCCCCAATCCCTGAAAGGGACTACTTGGTAGCCTTGCTGCTGGTGGTGGCAGCGGGCTTTTCGGTTTCGATCTCGACCCGGGTCACCTGGGGCGCACGGGTGGCGACCGGCTTCGTGCTCGTGGCGAGCGGCATCAGGCGGTTGGTGACGGTCTTGGTGGTTTCCAAGGTCAGGTCCACCTGGTTGCGAAGGGACGCGATGCCCTCCATCGTCATGCGGGTGCTGACGCCGATGAAATCAGCCTTCTTGCCCTCTTCGGAAATCGTGTTGACGACTTCCTTCGCGGCTTCGAGGCTGCCATCGGCGACGGCCTTGGCCTTGCCGAAGAAGTCGAGCCCGTTGGGCTCGGCGCTCAGCTTGACGACCTTCTTCGTGTTGTCGATAGCCGTATCCAGGACGCGACGGGTCACGCCGACCAGGTCGACGCGGCTCATCTCATCCGAGGTACGATCGACGTACGTCTTCAGGTTGTCGAGGCTCCCGGTGACGAACTTCGTGCCGGATTCCGTGAGATCTTTAACCAAGCTAGCCATTTCAATACCCTCCATTTGGTATGTATTCGTTGATGCGTTGACACCAAGGGTTGGAGAGGTTGGGAGGGTGGCATGCGAGACCGCCTCGCCAAGCGAGGTGAGCGCGCTTCTCATGCGATCGGCCTGTCCCTTGATCAGACCAGCCACTTGAGCTGCAGCCGTGCCGTCGGCCTGGGCGCCGGGGTTGTACCCGACGCCTGCGATACGGATCGTCTCCGACCAGATCGCGGTTTGGGCGATGTTGCGGGCCGCGTTGAGGTCCGCGTGGGCGTGGTAGCCGCACGCGCACCGGTAGGCGCGGCCGCGCCTATTGCCCGGTTGAACGACCCCGCAGGCATAGCACCGCTGCGAGGACTCGAAGCCATTGACCGCCATGACCGGGATCCCGCGCAGCTCGGCTTTGCGGGACACCAGCCGCTGGATGCGGCGGTAGGATTCGACCTCGCGGGCGGCACCCGGAGTCGTTTGGGAAGTGAAGGATTCGAACTTGATGCAGGAGCCCTTGTCGTGGGCGGCGAAGGCCACCAGGGCGTTGGCCAGGGTGCGGTCCGCGTGCACCATGTAGCGCTCGCGCTTGGCGACGACGCGCTTGAGGGCGCGGCGGTTGCCGCTTTCGGCCAGGCGCGCGACCACCTTGTCGTAGCGACGCAGATGATGCTCGTGGGCCTTGCCCGACAGGAAGAGGCGGCGATTGGAACCGGGCGCCACGGCCACGGCGCGGTGCCGACGCCCGAGATCGACGCCCACCGCCGCATAGCTTGCGCTCGGCGCCGGCACGTCGTTGAGGTAGGTCGCCGCGAAGAACCAGCGCCCGCGACGCTGGTAGAGGCGCCCTTCCAGGGGGATGCCCGCGAGCATCAGGCGCTGCAGGGCCTCGGTCTGGGCCATGGGCACGAGCACCGGCACGGTGACGGGGCGGCCAAGAACCGGGATGGTGAGCTTCCAGCGCCCCTCGATGCTGGTGAGCTGCCAGTCCTGGTCGCCGAAGACGACCGGGGCGTACGGCTTGAACTTGGGAAGGGGCGATCGCTCGGTGCGCGACTTGGCGGCCTTGAGCTGGCCGCGGATCATGCGCGTCAGAGGATGGTCCAGGCCCGAGGGGAAGAGGCGCTCCATGGCCTCGAAGGCGCCGCGCTCGAAGAGTTCGAAGGCGCTGCGTGCCATCGCGGGGGTGGGAGCGACCGTCTCGACCGCATCCAGCGAGCCCCGGACCATGGCAACCGCTAGCTCGTTGGCGATCCGGTTGAACTCGACCTGCATCTGCCGAAACGCCTGCTGTTTGGCAAGCGTCGGGGCGTGCAGTTCGAGGGTGATCGTCCGGGCCACTGAGGCGTCCTCATGCAACCGAGGGGGCGTCGATCCGATTATAGCACCCTTGGAAACGAACTTGCCTGCTGGCCGTTTCCGGGCTAACCGAGGCCATGAGCTGGGCGAGCAGGTGCTATGATCAGCAGCATGATACGCGTGATCGGCCTGATGTCAGGCACCTCTCTCGACGGCGTGGACGTTTGCATGGTCCGCTTCTCCCAGGCGGGCCGCCTTCGCTTCGAGATCGAGGCCTTCGAGACTTACCCCTTGCCCGAAGCCCTCAAGGCCGCGGTGCTCGCCCAGATGCGCCCCGAGACCAGCCGAGTGGATGCCCTCTGCGCCCTCGACGCCGAGCTGGGCGCCTTCTTCGCCGACGCGGCGCTGCGGCTCATCGCCGAAGCCGGCCTCTCACCCGAAGCGGTGGACCTCATCGGCTCGCACGGCCAGACGATTTACCACCTGCCCCACGGCCCTTATCCCTCGACCATGCAACTCGGCGACGGCTCGTTCATCGCCGTACGCACGGGGATCACCACCGTCAGCGACTTCCGGATGGCCGACATGGCCGCAGGCGGGCAGGGTGCGCCCTTGGTTCCCCACGCGGACCGGACCCTCTTCGCTGATCCCGCGCGCGCGATCGCCCTGCTCAACCTGGGCGGCATCGCCAACATCACCCTGATGGCGCCCGGCGGCGATCGCCTCCTGGCCTTCGACACGGGCCCCGCCAACATGGTCGTCGATCGCTTCGTCGAGCGCCTGACCGAGGGCAGGCAGCACTACGACGCCGACGGCCGGATCGCGCTGAGCGGCCGGGTCCAGCCCGAGCTGCTCGACCAGTGGCTCCAGCACCCCTTCTTCATGGCCCGTCCGCCCAAGTCCACCGGGCGCGAGGATTTCGGGCACGCCTACGCGGATGCGCGCTATGACGAAGGGCTCGAAGCCGGGGTGAGCGGTCCTGATCTGGTGGCCACGGCCACCGCCCTCACCGCCCACAGCGTTGCCCAGAGCCTGCGCGCCTTCGCCCCACCCAGCCTTCGGCCTTCCGAGATCCTGGTGAGCGGCGGCGGCGCCCGCAACCCTGCCCTGATGGCCTTTTTGCAAGAGGCCCTCGCCCCCGTGCCCGTCGTGCCGCTCGATGCACGTGGGGTCTCGGGGGATGCCAAGGAAGCCCTCGCCTTCGCCCTCTTCGCCTACCAGGCGGTGCAAGGCCTCTTCAACCACGCCCCCGACGCCACCGGTGCGAGTACTCCGCTGGTCCTCGGCAAGATCGCTCCTGGGCGCAACTTCGCAGGCGTCAAGCTCCGGGCGACGAGCAGCCCTGAAGTCGGCACCGAGAGCCCCAATCCCCTGAGCCAGGACCTGGACCTCATGACGATCCCCGAGATCCTGGCCGTCATGAACCAAGAGGATGCGCGCTGTCTCGATGCGATCGCCTCGGCCCTGCCGACCCTCTCTGCGCTCGTCGCGCGGGTGCAAGCAGCGCTTGAATCAGGCGGCCGCCTCTTCTACGTGGGCGCGGGCACCAGCGGGCGCCTCGGGGTGCTCGATGCCTCTGAATGCCCGCCCACCTTCTCGACCGACCCCGAGCTGGTGCAGGGCCTCATCGCCGGTGGTGACTACGCCCTGCGCAACGCCGTCGAAGGGGCCGAGGACGATCGCGAGGCGGGCGCCAAGGACCTGGCGGCGCGCGGCCTGAACGCCAAAGACGTCGTGGTGGGGATCGCCGCGAGCGGCCACACTCCCTACGTCCACGGCGCCCTCGCCTACGCGCACGAACTCGAGGCCGCCACGGGCCTCATCGCCTGCAACCGGCTCGCCGAGCGCCCCGCATACGTGGACGAACTGGTGGAACTCGTGGTGGGGCCGGAAATCCTGGCCGGTTCGACCCGCCTCAAGGCCGGGACCGTCACCAAGCTTGCGCTCAACATGATCTCGACGGCCGCCATGGTGCGGCTCGGCAAGGTCTACGGCAACCGCATGGTCGATGTCCGGGTTTCGAACGCCAAGCTCGCACGCCGGGCCCTCGGCATGGTCCAGGCCCTCGGGGGCGTCGAGGCCGCCGAAGCCGAGCGCTTGCTTGAAGCGAGCCAGGGGCGCGTCAAGACGGCGATCGCCATGGCCCGGTGCGGCCTCGACGCCGCCGAAGCGGAGCGTCGCCTCGCCGAAGCGGCCGGGCGGCTGCGGCAAGTGGTCGGCAATCCAACCCCTTGACGTTTGGTCGGTTCTAGGGCGTCATGGTGGCATGCAGCATCAAGCCATGAGCCAAGCACAAGCCCAGTTCTTCGCCGAGACGGCCTGCTGTCCGGCGTGCCAGTTCGAGCGCCTCAAGCGCGGCGTCAACCTCAAAGAGGGCTGGTGGTTATGCGGCGGCTGCGAGATCTGGTGGAACCAGCCGACTAACGACTAGAACCGGGCGTTGAACTCGATCGCGCCGCCGCTCTGGTTGGTCTTGCTGTTGTGGAAGGCACGAGCCGTGACCTTCGCGTCCTCTTTCAGAGAGTAATCGACCCCGACGCTCGTCTCCAGGGACTTGTCCTGGAAGCGATAGCGCTCTTCGGCGAACGCCGACAGGTTGCCCTCGGGTGCCGTGTAGTCGACGCGCAGCGACGCAGACCCAGGCCGCACGAAGGACTTGCCGCCGGTCAACTCGGCATTGAGGCGTCCTTTTACCTTCAGGGAGTCGGTCTCGTACAAAGTGGCGCTCACGGCGTTGAACGAGAAGGGCTTGCCGGTTCGACCCGCGCGATCGTTGAGGTAGTAGGCAGCCCCTGCGACGGCGACGGAGGCGAGTGCTCCCACGAGGACCGGATCCTCCTGGAACTTCGCCTTGAGTGCGTCCTTGGCGATGTCCGTGACGTCCTTGCCGTCCTTCAGGATGTCGTCGATGCCCAGGCGGCCGTTGCCGTCGAGCTTGAGCTTCAGCTCGTAGCCGCCGCCCGCCACCCAGAAGACCATCTCCCGAAGGGCCACGTCGTGCTGGCCGGTCACCGGGTTCACCCCGAACGGCGGCAGCGGCAGGTGCGGCTGCCCCGCCGAGACCGCGTACTCTCGACCACCGCCCGCAAGATCGGCAAAGCGAACCTGCTCGATGCTCAGCGGCGGCCGACGAAACGGCACCGAAATTTCGAGGTCCGGCAGATCCTTGGCGAGCGAAGCCTGCGCCCGCTCCACACCCGGCGTGAGGGCAAGGGTGACGATCTCATCGGCGATCGCCTCTCCCGAACTGGCCTTGGTCGTGGCGCCGCTGGAGAGGGCCAGCGCATCGCCGGTCAGGGCGAGCATGTCCGACTGAGGCTCGGCCCCACTCGCCTTCGCCCGCGACTTGGCGGCGGAAGTGGGCGACACATTGCCGGAGCTGTTGATGGTGTTACCCATTGAATCCCCCTGTCGGCGAGAAACGAGCGTAGGTTCATTATGCCCGAAAGGAGGCCTCGGCTGACCTCCTCTTTTTCACAAGGGGCTAGTCCTTGAGGCTGCCCGCGAGCATCCCCTGGATGAAATAACGCTGGCCCGCCAGGAACACCCCGATCGCAGGCAAGATGGCGAGCGTGGTCGCCGCCATGAGCGTGCCCCAGTCGGTGATCTCGCGGAACGAGGCGCGATAGGCGGCAAGGCCCACGGGCAGGGTCCGCAGGGCATCCGAGTTGGTCACGATCAAGGGCCAGAAGAACGAGTTCCAACTGGTGATGAAGGCGAAGATAGCAAGCGTTGCGATCGCAGGCACCGCCGTCGGGAAGGCGATCCGCCAGAAGGTGCCCCAGGGCGTGCAGCCATCGAGCTTCGCGGCCTCTTCGAGCTCGGCAGGGAAGCTCAGGAACCACTGGCGCAACAAGAAGACCCCGAAGGCCCCGAACAGGCCCGGCACGATGAGGGCCCAGTAGGTGTTCACCCAGCCCAGGCGGCACATCAGGCCGAAGAGCGGCACCACGTTCACCTGCGGCGGCACCATCATGGTCGCCAAAAAGACGAGAAACAGCGCGTCGCGCCCCTTGAAACGCAGGCGCGCGAAGGCGTAGGCCGCCATGGCCCCGGTGACGACCTGCCCCAGCACCGTGACGCTCGAAACGAGCACGCTGTTGAGGAAGTACCGCCACAAGGGGGTGGCGGTGAGGGCCTTGGCGTAGTTCTCCCAGGCGATGGGGTCGGGCCAGAGGCGCGGCGGATAGGCCATGGCCTGGGCGTTGGTCATCAGCGAAGTCACGAGCATCAAGCCGAAGGGCAGGGCCATCGACACCGCCCCCAGGATGAGCACCAGGTACGCGAGCGCTTTCTTCATTCGTAGACCACCCAGCGCTTGCGCAGGCCCCACTGGACGAGCGTGATGGCGAGGATCACGGCGAAGAGGACGTAGGCGATCGCCGACGCCTTGCCCATGTTGAAGTAGGTGAAGGCGTTCTGGTACAGCCAGTACACGATGACGTTCGTCTGATTCATGGGGCCGCCGCCCGTGAGCATGTACACCGCATCGAACGCCTGGAAGGCGTTGATCAAAGACACGGTCGTCACCAGAAAGACCGTCGGCGACAGCAAGGGCAAGGTAATCCGGAAGAAGCGCTGCATCGCCGAGGCTCCGTCCAACATGGCGGCTTCCTCGTAGTGACCCGGGATGGCCTGCAAACCCGCGAGGAAGAGCATCATCGTATAGCCGAGGCCCTTCCAAACCGTGACCAGCACGATCGCAGGCATCGCCCAGCGCAGATCCGAGAGCCAGTAGACAGGCGCCAGCCCCAAGGCCTTGAGCGCCACGTTCAGGGCCCCGAAGCGCGGATCGAACAGCCACCCCCAGACGATCGCGATCGCCACCATCGAGGTGATGTAGGGCAAGAAATAAGCAGTGCGCAGCAGGCCGCGCCCTTTGAGCTTCCGGTTGAGCGCGACCGCAAGCGCCAAGCCGAGCGCCACGTCCAAGACTACCGTCAGGCCCACGAATCCGAAGGTCTGGCCCATGACCTGATAGAAACGACTATCCGCGAAGAGGTCCGCGTAATTCGCAAGGCCAACGAAGCGCGGCGTCCCGAGCAGGTTCCAGCGCGTCAGGCTCAACCAGAAAGACCCGAGCACCGGCAAGAGGTTGAAGACCGCGATCCCAAGCACGCTCGGCAGCAAGAACAGCCAGGCCCAGCCCGCATCCTCGCCCAGTAGGCGCTTCATCGTCGAACGCGCCTTCATGGCTGCCTCAGCAATTCGTCGATGCGCGCCGAGGCGCGTTTCAGGACGGGCGCAGCGGGCTCACGGCCCGCCCACAGGGGTTCTAGTTGCTGGTCGAGCTCGTTGGCGACCTCGTTCCAGTTCGGCGGCGTGCGCATGGGACGCCCGGTCGCGATCGCCTCCACGAAGGCCCGCGCTCCCTTCGGCGCCTGGGTGGTATCCAGGTAGCGCGGGCTCTCGGCCACGTCCCGGCGCGCCGGCACGATCAAGCCGCCCTCGGCGAAGGTCTCGCTCGACTTGCGCGACGCCAAGAACTTCACCAGCTCCCAGGCGGCTTCCGGGTGTCGGCTGCTACGGGCGATCGCCCACCCCGACGCGTCCACGTCGACCACCGAGCCGGCCTTTCCGCGCGGGAAGGGAAGCACGTCCCAGTTGAAGGTGAGATTCTTGCGGAAGCCAGGCACGCTCCAGCGGCCGCTGACGAACATGGCGAGCTTCCCCTGGGCGAAGAGCTGGGCCATGGGGGCGTTGCCCGTCTGCGTCTCATTCGGAGCCGCCTGCAGACCGCGCTGCGTGTCGGCATAAGCCTGCAAGGCCGCGATCGCCTCGGGTTCGGCCAGGGTATTGCGCGTCAAATCCGCACTGAACATGTCACCACCTGCGCTCCAGACGTACGGCATCCAGAACAAGGGGCGCTTGTCGAACGAGATCCCGAAGGCATCGAGCGCGCCGTCCCCGTCCGTGTCGCGGGTGAGGCTCCGCGCCAGGGCCCGCATCTCGTCCAGGGTCCAGCTCGCCTCGGGCAGCGCGCGCCCCGCCTCTTTCAAGCGGTCGGTATTGACGTAGACCACCAGGTTCGACAGATCGCGGGGCAGGGCGTAGAGCTTGCCCTGGTAGCGCATGGCGTCGAGCCCCTGCGAGAAGAAGTCCGAAGCCGCAAGCTCCGCATCCTTCTCAAGCCACGGCCCAAGGTCCGCGAGCGCCTCCGCCGAGGCGTAAGCGGGCAGATTCCAGTTGTTGAGGAAGAGCACGTCGGGCATCTGGCCGCTTGCGACCATCACCGGCAGCTTCTGAAAGTAGCCGTCCGGCACATGCACCAGTTCGACCGGCGTCTCGGGGTGCGCGCGCCCGAACTCAGCGAGCAAGGGCTTGAGCAGCGCCACCTCATCCACGCTACCCCAGGTGGCAAAGCGGATAGTTCCGGCATCCGGAGCCGCACAGCCAGCCGTGAACAACGCGAGCATGAGCGCCAAAGCGCGACCCCAGCGCGCCACTACACCCCCAAGGCCACCGGCAGACGGCCACCCATGGGCACCTCACCCGCGAAGCCCGCAAGCGCAGCCTGCTGGGAGGCCGGATGATCCGAATAGGCGCAGACGAAGGCCGCCGCACCCGGCAGTTGCCGGGCGAGGTACGGGTTCGAGAAGCTGACCGCGTACACCGCATGCCCCATCGCCCCGAGGCGTTCGAGGAAGGCCACATGCTCCGGCGCGAGATCGATGCGCTCCTTCCAGGCCTTGATGGTGCTGAAGACGGCGCACAGCACCGGCTGACCGGGCCTCAGCCGCGAAGCGAGCATCGCAAGCTCCTCGGCGCTGCTCTCCCGACGGATGACCTCGGGAGCCGCGAAGCTCCGGGCCCTCAAGGCCTCGGCCCAAGGTGCATAAGCCTCGGCGTCGCCGTCGTCGTCGATGACCAGATGAAAGGCTGCGGACAAATCCAGGGGCAGAGCGTCAGGGCGCGCCTGGAGCACGGTCAGCGCCCCCTCGGCGACGTCGCGCGCGAGGGTCTCGGCCTCGTGACGCAAAGCGTGAGTCTCCACGTCGGGCGTCGCTGCGAGGACGCGCTGCTTGAGCGCGAGCACCCGTGAAAGGGCCTCGTCGATCCGGGCCTCGGTGAGCTCGCCCGAAGCGACGGCCGCAAGTACCGCTTCCAATGCTCCCTTGGGGTTGGGCGGCATCAAGAGCACGTCACAACCGGCCTTCAGGGCCTCGACCGCGGTCTCCGCCTCGCTGAAAGACCCCGTTACCCCGCCCATGATGAGCGCGTCCGAGACGACCAGACCCTCGTAGCCCAAGCGTCCCCGCAGCGCCCCCTGAAGAATCGGCGCCGAGAGAGTGGCGGGGCGTCCCGAAGGGTCCAGCGCCGGCACCGCCACGTGGGCCGACATGACGCTTCCCACGCCGGCAGCGATCGCCGCTTCAAAAGGAACCCACTCCAGGGCCGCGAGGCGCTCGGCATTCGCATTCACCGTTGCAAGGCAGCTGTGCGAGTCGTCGGCGGTGTCCCCGTGGCCGGGGAAGTGCTTGGCGCAGGCGATCGCCCCATGGGCCTCGCAGCCGCGCACGAAGGCCGCGACGAAGGCCGCCACCTGCTGGGGATCGCCCCCGAAGCTACGGACGTTGATGATCGGGTTGTCCGGGTTGCTGTTGACGTCGGCCACCGGCGCAAGCACCCAGTTGACCCCGACGCTGCGGGCTTCGAGGGCCGTCAGGCGACCGAGATGCCAGGCGAAGTCGGGGTTGCCCGTGGCGCCGAAGGCCATAGCGTGGGGAAAGCACGAGGCTTCGTCGAAGTGCTGACCGGCCCCCATCTCGAGATCCGCCGCCACGAGCAGGGGAATCGGCGCCGCTTCGCGCAGCCGATCCAAGAGGTCGCGGTCGTCGCGCCGTTTGTCGAAGATGAAACCGCCCCAGGCATGCTCCCTGAGGTCGTCACACGCCTTCCGGCACGCCTCGGGATCCGTAGACGGCAGCGCCAGACAGAAGAGTTGAGCGACCTTGACGGCGAGCGGCAGGTCGCCGAGCGCCGGGATGCTCACGCGAGCAGTTCGTCCAGCGACAGCGAGCGCTGCAGCTCCAGGGCCTCTTCCACCAGATCAGGCGTGCAGAAATCGAGGCGCACCAGGATCTCGCCCAGCTGGCCGCCGTGCCGGCGCTGCTCGTCGAGAGCGTCCAGGAGCTGGAGGTAACGCAGGTCTCCGTTGGAGACGAGCAACTCGCCCAGCCGGATCTGGGTCCGATACTCGCGCAGGCAAGAAATGAGCTCGTCGAAGGAGAGATAGCCGAGTTCGACGAGGATCTCGCCGATGCGCAGGTGGCGCTTCTTCTTCTCCTGGAGGGCCAGGCCCTCACGCAACTGCTCCGCGGTGATGAGGGACTTCGAAATCAGGAAGTCGCCAAAGAACCCGGCTTGAATCTCTTCAATGAAGGCTTCTTTCTGCGTGGTCAACGTGTTCCCCCTTCAGCGCGCCTCGCGGCACCATGCCCCGCCTGGGGCGTGCCAATATCCGAGCAAGAGTATACCCAAAGGGCACCCGGGACAAATCGTCTCGGCGCGTTTCGGTTTAAAATGGAGGGTCCACGGCAAGGGAGGAAGCGGATGCAAATCAGCGTAAAGACAAGACTCGGAGCCGTCATCGCGGGGGGAGTCCTCATGCTCAACGGATGCAGCGCGGGGTATTTGCTCAAGCAAGGCTACGGGCAGGCATCCCTTCTCTTCCAGCGCGAATCCATGGAGGCCGCCCGCACCGACACGCGGCTGAGCGACGAGCAGCGGCAGCGACTCGACGTGGTGACAGGCGCCAAGGCCTACGCCATCCGCACCATCGGCCTCAAGGAGAGCGCGAGCTACGACAAGGTCATCGTGCTCGATCGCTCAGCCGTCACTTACGTGGTCTCGGGGGCCCCAAAGGACAAGCTCGAACCCTACTTGTGGCACTTCCCCGTGGTGGGGGCGGTGCCCTACAAGGGCTTCTTCGATCGCTCCGAGGCGATCGCCGAGCAAGAAGGGCTCAAGGCCAAGGGCTTCGACACCTACTTGCGTGGCGTCGCCGCCTTCAGCCTGCTGGGGTGGATCCCCGATCCGCTCTACTCGCCCCTCTTGAAGTACGAGCCACCGGTGCTCGCCAACACCATCATCCACGAGCTGACGCACGGGACGGTTTTCCTAAAAGGGGCATCGAGCTTCAACGAAGGCTTCGCCACCTTCGTCGGCAACCAAGGCGGGATCGGCTACATGCGCGAACGCTACGGTCCCGATTCGGCAGAGGCCCGCTACGCGGAGGGAATGGTGCGAGATGAGCGGAAGTTCACGGCCTTCTTGCAAGACCTCGGCGCGGAGCTTCGTGCCCTCTACGGCTCCTCACGCATGTCGGAGGAGAAACTGAGCGCCCGAGAAAAGGTCTTCGCCGAGGCCCAGGCGCAGTTCGCCTTGATCCCCTTCGAGACCGACCATTTCGCCTGGTTCGGAAAAGCGACGCTCAACAACGCCTTTCTCATGACGCTTCTGACCTACCAATCCAACGCGGATCGCTTCGAGAAGGTCTACGATCGCCTCGGGCGGGACTTGAAGGCCATGGTGCAGTTCTTTCGGGATCAGGTCGCCAAGCAGCCCGATCCCGAGGCCTACCTGGATGGCTGGCTGAAGGGCTAGAACACCGACGAGACGGCAGGGCTGATCCGGATCTCGCTGGTCGCAAGGAAGAAGACATCCACATGGGGAGCCACCGAGACCATGCTCAGGTCCTCATCCAGGATGTCGACCATGACGTTGCAACCCGCGCAGGAGAACTCCTCACCACTCACGGTGTCGGCCTTGAGGGCCTTGTGGCAGAAGGGGCAGCTGAAAACGGTCTTGATCATAGGATTCATCCTCCTGGATCGAATCTACCCGAGGCGCTTCATATTTAAACATAAACGATTGTAAACTTGCCTGCTCGAAATGCTTCCATCCATGGTTTAAATCCGCGTCCTGAAACCATTTTCGCCCAAAAAATAATTTGAAATATTTCTTTACAATCCCTCGTCTGCTCGTTTTGCCTGTCCTGTTTATCGGAAGAAAGACGGAGTTTTAACAAAGGCTTGATGTGCTTCGACAACCCTTAACAGATTCGGCGCCATAAAGAGCGTGTGTGAAAAGGAGAGGCTGTATGGGAAACACGAGCATCACCTCGGGCAGCATCAACCCGATCTTGTCTGAGGCGGTCATCGGTCGCAAGACCGAGGAGATGGAGCCCGTCGCCAAGCCCATCGAGGCCATCACCGCCAGCGCCGTCGAAGATCGTTCGGCTCCGGCTGTCCGGGACCACAAGGACATCAAGCCGACCGGCTCAGACAGCACCCTCACGCTCGGCAACCTTTCCTTGAACACCCCGACCGACACCAAGCAGGGCGGCTGGCTCGACAACCTCTTCGGCAGCCCGAGCACGCCGAACGTCAATTCGGAGCTGCTCGCTCAGGTCTACCAGAAGCGTGACGCGGCCCTCAAGGGCGAGGTCGACACCTCGCCCATCACGGGCAACAAGACCGCGCCGCGGCCCAACGACAACTGGAAGGCCGGCGGCCTCTACAGCCCCTGGGGCAAGACCGGTCGTGATTTCGACACGGCGCGCGCCATTCCCGGCTACAAGATGGACGCCCTCGAAGCGGAGTTCGGCAAGTTCAAAGGCATCGGGCGCAACACCAACCCGCGCAACGCGGCCGGCCCCATCGGCGGCACGCACCTCTGCGAGGCCTACGACAAGCTGTGCGCGGGCGACATCGAGGGCGCCAAGGCGAGCTACAAGGCGGCCTCGAAGACCGCCTCGCCCGTCATGCTCGACCTGAACGGCGACGGCAAGCTCGGCACCACCGGCGTTTCGACCGCCAAAGAGCGTGCGACCGGCGAGATCGGCAAGACCGTCTCGTTCGATATCGACGGTGACGGCACCAAGGACAACATCGAGTGGATGAGCGGCGACGGTGACGGGATGCTCGTAGACGACTCCGACGGCGGCGCGACCCGCGCGCTCAACACGGATGGCGAGATCGACGGCACCCGCCTCTTTGGCGACCAGGGTGGCAAGTTCGCCAACGGCTACGAGAAGCTGAAGCGCTTCGACAAGGACGGCGACGGCAAGCTGACCGGCGCGGAGCTCGACGGCCTCAAGGTCTGGGTCGACGACGGGGATGCCCGCCTGGGCCAGGGTGAGCTCAAGAGCCTGCGGGAGCTTGGCATCACCGAGATCTCGGTGGTGATGAAGCTGGAGCAGAACACGCGGGGCGAAGACCTCATGCGCTCGAGCTTCACCCAGAACGGCCAGTCCAAGATCACCGAAGACGTCTGGTTCGCCGACGCCTCCAAAGGGTAAGCAAGCTTTAGCGCGGCGAGACGCCTAGGTTCGAAGCGGGAGAAGGAGTAAGGCAATGGGCAACACGAGCATCACCTCGGGCGGCATCAACCCCATCATCGCCAACGCGGTCATCGGTCGTAAGACCGAAGAGATGGAGCCCGTCGCCAAGCCCATCGAGGCCATCACCGCCAACGGCATCGAAG